>JBKHWN010000057.1:0-19121 GCA_046566505.1 Gammaproteobacteria bacterium | reverse complement strand
TTCGTGTTCTGCGGAACCAGCTTCCACTCGATGTCCTTGTCATCGACCTTGCGGACGATGATGAACTCGTCACGGTTGCTGCCGACCGTACCGTAATAGTTGAACCCGTAGGCGAGCTGCGCGTAGCCACCGACCATGTGCGTCGGCTTGGTGCAGGCGCGCGTGACCGAGTTGTGGATGCCGCCACGGAAACCGGATGCCTTGGCCACCGGCGTCGTCGTCAGCTTCTCCTGCGCGTGGTACATCAGCGACATGCCTTCCGGTACGCGCTGCGAAACCACTGCACGCGCCATGATGGTGCCGTTGACGTTGTAGGCCTCGATCCAGTCGTTGTCGGCGACACCGATCTTCTTGGCGTCGACTTCGCTGATCCAGATGATCGGACCGCCACGCGACAGCGTCAGCATCAGCAGGTTGTCGGTATAGGTGGAGTGGATACCCCACTTCTGGTGCGGGGTGATGAAGTTCAGCGCCACCTGCGGCTTGCCCTGCGAGTGCTTCTCCCAGACCGGCTTGAGCGTCTTGGTGTTGATCGGCGGCTTGTAGGTGCAGAAGCCCTCGCCGAACGCACGCAGCCACTCATGGTCCTGGTAGAAGTGCTGGCGACCGGTCAGCGTGCGCCACGGGATCAGTTCGTGGACGTTGATCCAGCCGGCGTTGTAACTGACCTCGTCACTCTCCACGCCGGACCAGGTCGGCGAAGTGATGATCTTGCGCGGCTGCGACTGCACGTCGCGGTAGCGGATCGCCTCATGCTCGCGGCCTTCTGCCAGGTGCACGTGGTTGAGGCCGGTGATCTTGGACATCGCCTGCCAGCTCTTGACCGCGACGTGACCGTTGGTCTCCGGTGCCAGCGACAGGATCATCTCGCAGGCATCGATGTCGGTCTCGATCTTCGGCCGGCCGGCGGCGACACCCTCGGTGCGCACGCCATTGAGCTTGCCGAGGAACTCGACCTCGTGGTCGGTGTTCCAGCCGATGCCCTTGCCGCCGTTACCCAGCGTGTTGAGCAGCGGCCCGATCGCGGTGAACTTGGCGTACGTGTTCGGGTAGTCACGCTTGACGACGATGATCGACGGCGCGGTCTTGCCGGGGATCAGTTCGCACTCGCCCTTGCGCCAGTCCTTCACGCCCAGCGCCTGGCCAAGCTCGCTCGGGGTGTCGTGCTGCAGCGGCAGGGTGACGACATCTTCCTCTTCGCCCAGATGGCCCGGAGCGTTCTCGGAGAACGCCTTGGCCAGGCCCTTGTAGATGTCCCAGTCGGAGCGGGATTCCCAGGCCGCATCGACCGCCCGCGACAGCGGGTGGATGAACGGGTGCATGTCGGAGGTGTTGAGGTCGTTCTTCTCGTACCAGGTCGCCGCCGGCAGCACGATGTCCGAGTACAGCGCGGTGGTGGACATGCGGAAGTCGAGCGTCACGAACAGGTCGAGCTTGCCTTCCGGTGCCTGGTCGCGCCAGACAACTTCGCTGTTCTGGATCTTGCCTTCGGCACCGAGGTCGCCACCGAGCACCGCGTTTTGTGTGCCGAGCAGGTGCTTGAGGAAGTACTCATGGCCCTTGCCGGAGGAACCGAGGATGTTGGAACGCCACACGAACAGGTTGCGCGGGAAGTTCTTCGGGTTGTCCGGGTCTTCGCAGGACATGCGCAGCGAGCCGTCCTTCAGGCGGGACACCACGTAATCCTTCGGCTCCATACCCTTGGCACGTGCTTCCTTCGCCAGCTTGATCGGGTTTTCCTCAAGCTGCGGTGCCGACGGCAGCCAGCCCATACGCTCGGCCTTGATGTTGCAGTCGATCATCGACAGCTTCGACCAGTCAGTCTTCTTGTCGAGCGCCGGCGACAGGATTTCGTCGATGTGCAATTTCTCGTAGCGCCACTGGTCTGTGTGCGCGTACCAGGCGGAAGTGCCGTTCATCAACCGCGGCGGACGGTGCCAGTCGAGTGCGAAGGCCAGCGGCGTCCAGCCGGTTTGCGGACGCAGTTTTTCCTGACCGACGTAGTGCGCCCAGCCACCACCGGACTGGCCGATGCAACCGCACATCATCAGCATGTTGATGACGCCGCGGTAGTTCATGTCCTGGTGGTACCAGTGGTTCATCGCGGCGCCGATGATGATCATCGAGCGACCATTGGTGTCCTCGGCGTTCTGCGCGAACTGGCGGGCAACCGAGATCACATGCTCGCGTGGCGTGCCGGTGATCTTTTCCTGCCAGGCCGGGGTGTACGGCATGTCGTCGTCGAAGGATTTCGCGACATCGCCGCCGAGGCCCTGGTCGACACCGTAGCTGGCGAGCTGCAGGTCATAGACGGTGGCGACCAGCACTTCGCCTTCCTTCGTCTGCACCTTTTTCACCGGGATGTTGACGTGCATTACGCCACCGTGGCCGGTGTGCTGCCAGTACGGGTGCTCCTGGTTGCCGAAGTACGGGAACGCCACGCTGACCACGCCGTCGTTCTGCTTGACCAGCGACAGTTCCGGATCGATCTCGCTGCCGTCCTTGTTGCGCTTGAGTTCGAGGTTCCACTTGCCGTCCTCGCCCCAGCGCGAACCGATGGTGCCTACCGGCACGGTCATCTCGCCGCTCTTGCGGTCGATCAGGACCGATTTCCAGTCTGGGTTGTTGCTCTCGCCCATGTCGTCGGCGAAATCGCAGGCGCGCAGCGTGCGCTCCGGCACCCAGGCGTCGCCCTGCTTGGTCAGGCGCACCAGGAACGGCATGTCGGTGTACTGGCGCAGGTACTTGTCGAAGTACGGCACCGTGCGGTCGACATGGAACTCCTTGAGGATGACGTGGCCGAAAGCCATCGCCAGCGCGGCATCGGTACCCTGCTTCGGGTGCAGCCAGATGTCGGCGAGCTTGGAGACTTCGGAGTAGTCCGGCGTGATCGCCACCGTCTTGGTGCCCTTGTAGCGCACCTCGGTGAAGAAGTGGGCGTCCGGCGTGCGCGTCTGCGGCACGTTGGAGCCCCAGGCCATGATGAAGTTGGAGTTGTACCAGTCGGCCGATTCGGGCACGTCGGTCTGCTCGCCCCACACCTGGGGCGAGGACGGCGGCAGATCGCAATACCAGTCGTAGAAGCTCAGGCAGGCGCCGCCGATCAGCGACAGGTAACGCGCGCCAGCAGCGTACGAAACCATCGACATCGCCGGGATCGGCGAGAAGCCGAAGATGCGGTCAGGACCCCAGGTCTTGGCGGTGTAGATGTTGGCCGAGGCGATCAGCTCGTTGACTTCTTCCCAGCTGGAACGCACGAAGCCACCCAGGCCGCGCTGCTTCTTGTACTGCTGCGCCAGTTCCGGGTTGGTGACGATGGATTCCCAGGCAACGACCGGGTCCTTGTGCTTCTTCTTCGCTTCACGCCACACCTTCATCAGGCGGCCGCGCATCAGCGGGTACTTCATGCGCTGCGAGCTGTAGAGGTACCAGCTGTAACTGGCACCACGCTGGCAACCACGCGGCTCGTGGTTCGGCAGGTCAGGGCGGGTGCGCGGATAGTCGGTGTACTGCGCTTCCCAGGTCACCAGGCCGTTCTTGACGAAGATGCGCCAGGAGCACGAGCCGGTGCAGTTGGCACCATGCGTCGAGCGCACGATCTTGTCGTAGGCCCAGCGTCCGCGGTACGCGCGCTCCCACTGGCGATTCTCGCCGGTGGTGATGCCGTGGCCGCCGGCGAAAATCTCCGGCTTGCGCCGGAAGAAGCTCAATTTGTCGAAAAAGTGACTCATGGCGTTTTCCTCTGTTTGATTCGTTTGCCGGACGTAACTGCCGATCGGCACCCCCGGATCAGGTAATGCGTTTTCTCAGCAAGGCACCTCCGCACCTTTCCGGCTGTAGAACCACCAGGTGATGACCACACAGGTGACGTAAAACACGATGAAACCGTAGAGCGCGGCGTCGGCACTCCCGGTCATGGACAGTGATGTGCCAAACGACTTCGGGATGAAGAATCCACCGTAGGCGCCGATCGCGGACGAGAAGCCAAGAACCGCCGCGGATTCCATCCCGGATTTCTTGATCACGGCATCCTGCGCAGCCTGTCCCTTTCCGGTGGCGGCACGCTCGTTCTGGGTGCGGAAAATCACCGGGATCATGCGGAAGGTCGAACCGTTGCCAATGCCGGTGGTTACGAAAAGGACCATGAACATCGAGAAGAAGCCCCAGAAATTGCCGCCCTCGCCGTTCTGCGGCAGGAAGTGCAGGACACCGAACACCGCGCCGATCATCACGAGGAAGTTCCAGAAAGTGACTTTTGCGCCGCCGATCTTGTCAGAAAGCCAGCCACCCACCGGGCGGATCAACGCGCCGACCAGGGGGCCAAGGAATGCATAGGTCATCGGGTCGATGCCCGTGAACTGCGTTTTCATCAGCATGGCAAAGCCGGCCGAATAGCCAATGAATGAACCAAAGGTACCGATATAGAGCCAGCACATCAGCCAATTGTGCTTGTACTTGAAGATCACAGCCTGCTCGCTGAACGAGCTGCGCGCAGACGCCAGGTCGTTCATGCCGAACCACGCTGCAAGGACAGCGACGATCAGGAACGGAATCCAGACAAAGCCTGCGTTCTGCAGCCACACCTGCTTTTCCACGCCGTCCTTGAGCATTACCTGGGAGTCACCACCAAGGGATCCGTAGACACTCATGCCGATCACGACAGGGATGAGAAACTGCATGACGGATACGCCGAGGTTGCCTAAACCCGCGTTCAGGCCCAGCGCCGTCCCCTGTTGCGACTTCGGGTAGAAGAACGAGATGTTGGCCATCGACGAGGCGAAGTTCCCGCCACCGAAGCCACACAGGAGCGCGATGATCACAAACGTGCTGTAGGGAGTGGACGGATCCTGTACCGCAATACCCATCCACACGGCAGGAATGACCAGCGATGCCGTCGTGATCGCCGTCCAGCGCCGCCCACCGACGATCGGCACCATGAAGGAGTAGAAGATCCGCAGCGTCGCCCCTGCCAACGGCGGCAGGGCGGTCAGCATGAACAACTCGTCCTTGCTGAACTTGAAGCCGATGTCGTTGAGCTTGACGGCAACCATCGACCACACCATCCAAACCGAGAAGGCCAGGAGGAGGTTGGGTATGGATATCCAGAGATTGCGCGTCGCAATCTTCTTGCCGGTCGATTCCCAGAACTTGGGGTCTTCCGGGCGCCAGTCATTGATGACGTGCTTGCTCAATGGGTAATCCCTCTATTGTCGATTCCGCTGTATGAGGATTTGAATCAACTTTCCACTGCACAAGAAAATGAAAGACGGAAATTACCTCTGCGAACCGGAAGCCCTTTGGACGATGGGTTAAGACCGGCCGACGATGGACACCCTATTCAGGGCGACCATGCCCGCCGTTGACGTGAATCAAGCCGCAAATCCCTGTACTACCCTTGCACCGGACGCCTAATCCCCATTGGGTACTACCCGCCACCATTCCGGATTAGCGTTCCGTTGCCACATCGATTTTTCCGAGCGCAGCACGCACCTGTTCGATGCTCTTGAACTGCGCTGTCAGGACCAGTCCGGAACCGGTTTCCGCCAACTGCACCTTGCTGCTGCCATGGAACAGTGCCGCGAGCTCCCTTTCCGTATCCTTCCGCTGCCGCGCTTCCCGGGCAATTTCTTCGTCGACAGAAGAGATGACGTACTCGTCACCAAAACCTCCCTCCGGCTCCTTGAGCCAGAGGTAGCAGACCACCCAGCTCAGGAAAGCGCCGGCGGCGACGATGAAGAAGAACTGCGACGGGGTGACAAACATGAAGACGAACAGGTAGAACACGGCACCGACGTTGCCGTAGGCACCGGCCATGCCGGAGATTTGTCCGGTCAGCCGGCGCTTGATCGACGGGATGATTCCGAACGTCGCGCCCTCGGAGCCCTGGACGAAGAAGGAGCAGATGATGGTGATCGCCACCGCGACGACCAGTGGCCATTTGCTGTTGAGCAGACCCATCAACAGGAAGCCGATCGCGATGCCCAGCATGTAGGCCAGCATCACGAAGCGTCGGTTGCCGAACCGGTCGGAAACCAGTCCGCCCATCGGGCGGGCGAACAGGTTCACGAAGGCAAACGACGCAGCAATCATGCCCGCCGCCGCTGCGCTCAGGCTCCAGGTTTCCTCGAAGAACATCGGCAGCATCGAGACCACGGCCAGTTCTGCGCCGAAGTTCGCGAAATATGTGGTGTTCAGCGCCGCCACCGAGGTGAACGGGTACCGGTCGTCCTCCGGCACGCCCTTCCTGAGGATTGGCAGGTTGACCCTAAGCACCTGCACGATCTGGTAGATGATCACCACCACGATGGCGAAGTAGCAGATTCCCGCCGTCAGCTCATCGACGTAACCCGTCTTCTGCATCCGCCATACGAGAATGGACAGGATGCCGACCAGCGGAATGGTGAACAGGATCAGCAGGACCAGGTCACGGTAGGTTGACACTTCCAGTGCGGCAGCCTTGCGCGGCTTGCGGTGTGATTCCGCCGACGGGCCGTCAGTGATGGCGAACCAGTAAAAGATGCCGTAGAGGCCCATGATCACGCCGGACATCCCGACCGCCCAGCGCCAGCCGTCATCGCCGCCGTACAGTGTCAGCGCAATCGTCGGCAGCGTCATGGCCGCTGCCGCCGAGCCGAAGTTGCCCCACCCCGCGTAGAACCCTTCGGCAAAACCGATATCGCGCGGCTTGAACCACAGGGCCGTCATGTGGATACCGACCACGAAGCTGGCGCCCACCGAGCTCAAGATCAGGCGGGAAACGAACAACTGGTCCCGGGTATCGCCCACCGCAAAAGCCAGGGTCGGGAGTGCCATCAGCACCATCAGGACCGAGAACACCCGCCGCGGCCCGTAGCGATCGAGCGCCATGCCGACCAGGATGCGCGCCGGGATGGTCAGCGCCACGTTGGCAATCGCGAACAGGCGCAGGTCATCCTTGGTCAGCCAGCCGGCCGAACGCAGGATCGACGACGCCAGCGGCGCCATGTTGAACCAGACATAGAAGCAGATGAAAAAGGCAATCCAGGTCAGGTGCAGCGCCCGGATTTCTTGGTTGCGATAGCGGAAAAGATCACTGACTTGCATGATTCACCTTGCTCGTGGCGTACGGCATGAACATGTCCCCGGCTGCTTTTTGCCGGAGGCCATTGCTATTCGTCATGCGTCGGGATGATCAATAGCGGGCACTGGACTCGCCGGGTCAGGAACGCGCTGACGGATCCGAAGGTCATGTAGTCGAACTCGTCGACCAGGGCATCTATTCGCCTGGCGATGAAATTTCCGTCCGGTTTGTAGGAGTGCCGGGCAATAACCAGCATGTCCGGCTTTCTTTGTTCCGTTGCCCGCAGGATCATTTTTCGCGCATCGCCATGCGCTACCAGCACCTTTGCCGGGAACCCCGCATCGGCCAATTCCGCAGCGGCCGCCTCAACGCCGGCCTTCTGCTCCTGGTATTGCTCGGCAAAGAGCTCATCCGAGGCACCCGTCGCGCTGCCCGGATCCTCGATGACAGAGATCAGCGTGACGTTCGGCCTGATGTCGGCAAACAGCCGCTTGATCGTTTCCAGGGCAATCCGTGCATTGCGGGAATGGTCGTACGCAAGCATCACGTCCATTGTTCACCTCCGGTGTACCGGCTGTTGGGCGTCCACCCGTCCGCGAAGAGACTCGTAGTGCCGGGCGAACGCCGATACAGTAGGTAACGGTTCCGTTGCCGGAGTTGATGCCGATCAATGCGTGGGACGCCGTACCCCAAGCGCCCCCTCCCATACTCAAGAGGGAGTACCAGCGCCCGATACCTGGGGGTTATATCGCCCCGGTCTTTGCAATCACCGACGCCCGCAGGCCATGGGTGGTGGATAATGCGTCGCAGTTACGCAACCTTGTCCGCAACCTAGCGCACCAATGACGGAACGCCTGCACCGGTCACTGATCTACCGCACCGGCCTGACGCTGGCGGCCATCGTCTTCCTGGCGCTGGTCAGCATCGTGACGTCGGTTGTCGTTGCCGACCGGATGGAAGGGGATGCCGAAGCAATCAACATCGGCGGCAGCCTGCGCTGGAAGGCGTACCGCATCGGCGTGCTGGTCCACAGCCCCCGCGAGGTGCTCGACGCCGCCATCGCCGACTTTGACCAAAGACTGGGGTCACCGGTACTGGGGCGCGCGGTTTCCATCAACCGGCAGGACGACCTGCAAGAAAGTTGGCGGCGCATCAACGAACACTGGGTTTCCGGCATGCGGCCACTGATCGCCAGCGACCCGCCGCGCAAGGATCTTTTCCTGACCAATGTCGAGCAGTTCATCACTGAAGTGGATCACTTCGTTATGGAACTGCAACATTCCAGCGAGAATAAAGTCCGTACACTGCGCATCGTGCAGGGCGTCACGGTGTTCCTCACGCTGGCGCTGGTCTTCGCCGCGATGTTCGGCCTTCATGCCGAAGTGATCGTGCCACTGGCCGCGCTCATCGAGGCAGCACGCGCGGCCGGCCGCGGTGACTTTTCAGCGCGCGTGCAGCATGTTGACGACAAGGACGAGCTCGGCGTGCTTGGCCAATCGTTCAATACCATGGCCGACAACCTGTCCGTGCTGTACGGCGAGATGGAAAGCCTTGTGCTCAGCAAGACCCGCGAACTGCAACGGAACAACGACGCGCTGGACATGCTCTATCGCGTCAGCCGGCTGCTGGCGGAACCCGAAGCCGTTCGCGCCAGGCTTCCGCAGGTGCTGGGCATGATTGCCGAGGCCCTCGCCGTCCAGCCTGCGTTTTACGACGATACGCCGGAAGGTGAGGCCAGCCTGCGGATAGTGACCCCTGACGGCGAGTTCTCCGCCGACAGCATTCCCGACGCCCTCAGCAGCGTGCCGGTCACCGGCCGTCGGTCGGCGCACGCGGCAGCCTTCCCGGTGGAGCTGCAGCAACACCGGTTCGGCATGCTTGGCGTCGTGTGCGACACCGGCCCACTGGCTCCGTGGGCAGAACAGGTACTGCGCTCGGTGGCCGACGTCATGGCCACCGCGCTCAGCCTGAGCGGGCGCGAACAGGACATGCGGCGGCTGATGCTGATGGAAGAGCGCGCGGTGATCGCCCGTGAACTGCACGATTCACTGGCGCAATCGCTGTCCTACCAGAAGATCCAGGTCAGCCGGCTGGACACGCTTCTGGTGCGCGGCGCGCCGCAAGAGGAAATCATGACGGCGCTTGACGACCTTCGCGACGGCCTGAACAGCGCGTACCGGCAATTGCGCGAATTGCTGACCACGTTCCGCCTGCGGATCGAGGGCCGCGGGTTCGGCATCGCCGTCAATGCCGCTGTCGAGGAGTTCACGGCACGAGGCATCGAGATCCGCCTCGACTTCCGCATCGGGCACTGTGCGCTGGCCGCCAACGAGGAGATCCACGCGTTGCAGGTCGTGCGCGAGGCGCTGTCCAATGTCGTGCGCCATGCCCAGGCAACCACCGCGCTGGTCTCGTTGCGCCAGCGCGCAGACGGCCGCGTCGAGGTCGTGATAGAAGACGACGGCATCGGCATGCCGACACAGACTTCCGCGCGCCAGCATCACGGGCTGGTCATCATCCGGGAACGCGCCGCCACACTGGGTGGCAACGTCACCTGGGAACGAGTGCAGCCGCAAGGCACGCGCGTCACCCTGGAATTCCGTCCCGCCTACCTCAACACCTGATGGCGACAGTCATGAACATCCGCACCCGCATCCTCATAGTCGACGACCATCCGCTGATGCGTAAGGGCCTTGCCCAATTGTTGTCGCTGGAGCAGGACTTCAACGTGATCGGCGAGGCTGCCAGCGGACAGGAAGCGCTGCAGTTCGTGCAACGGGAAAAGCCGGACCTGGTCATTCTCGACTTGAACATGGCAGGCATGAACGGCATCCAGACGCTGTCCGCGCTGCATGACGTCGGCTGTACGGCGCGCATCATCGTGTACACCGTCTCGGACAACCACGAGGACCTCTCCCGCGCGTTGCGTGCCGGTGCGGACGGCTACCTGCTCAAGGACATGGAGCCGGAGTCACTGATCGACGCCATCCGCGAGACCCTGGACGGCCAGGTCACCGTGAGTCCCCAACTGACCTCCGCCATGGCGCGTGCACTACGTGACAATGCGACGCCGGCACTGGACCTTTCATCGCTCACCGACCGCGAGCAGCAGATCCTGCAGTTGATCGCCGAGGGACAGAGCAACAAGCGCATTGCCCGCAGCCTCGACATCGCTGAAGCCACGGTCAAGGTGCACGTCAAGCACCTGCTGAAAAAACTCAACATGCACTCTCGGGTGGAAGCCGCCATCTGGGTGGTGCAGCAGAGGCGTGAAACATGACAACCACTACTCCTTCCACGACAGAAGCTACCTCTCTGGTGGTACGCCCCCGGCAAACTGTCGTGAAACCACAGCAAGGGAGCGGCATTTGCCGGCCGGTGATTGACCGGGGTCAAGTCCCGCCGGCATCCGCTGGCCAACACTGCACGGCAACTGCTGGATACAGGGACGGGTTTTGACAACCTCCCTGCCCGGCACTGCCTGAACACCTGATCGTCAATTACTCCGAGCGCGGCGGCCTGTCCCGGAAACGGAATGGCCACCACGCCGTCACACGGCAACCCCGTGTGGCCCGGCACTGGCGGAAACGCCTTTGCCGCCCGACCCTGGAAAGGAGCGCGTCATGCTTGCCGACAAACACGGCCGACAGTTTCCGTATTTGCGCCTGTCCCTCACGGACGTCTGCAACTTCCGTTGCAACTATTGCCTGCCTGACGGCTACCGCTGCGAGAACAAGGCGGATGAACTGTCGCTGGACGAACTGGAAAGGCTGGGCCGCGCGTTCACCGCGCTCGGCACCCGCAAGATCCGCCTGACCGGCGGCGAGCCCACGGTACGCCGTGACTTCAACGAGATCGTCGAGCGCATCGGCGCCCTGCCCGGCCTGTCGACACTGGCACTGACCACCAACGGCTATCGCCTGCGCGAGAACGCACTGCGCTGGCGTGCGGCCGGCGTCAACGCGATCAACATCAGCATCGACAGCCTGGATGCGCAGCGCTTCCACCAAATCACCGGCCATGATCGTCACGCCGAAGTGGTTGCCGGGGTGGACGCCTGCCTGGACGCCGGTTACCGCAGTGTCAAGGTCAACACGGTACTGATGCGTGGCATCAACGACGGCGAGCTGGACAGTTTCATCGATTTCGTGCGCGGCAGGCCGGTCGCATTGCGTTTCATCGAACTGATGGAAACCGGCGATCGCCGGTCTTTTTTCCGTGAGCACCATGTGTCCTCGGTCACCATCCGCGAGTCTCTGGAACAGCGCGGCTGGGCGCCCTGCGTGCGTCGCCCTGACGCAGGCCCGGCCATTGAGTTCGCTCACCCGGACCATGCCGGACGCATCGGACTGATCGCGCCTTACAGCAAGGATTTCTGCGCCAGTTGCAACCGCCTGCGCGTGTCCAGCCGCGGCGAGTTGTACCTGTGCCTGTTCGGCGATGGCAGTGGCCTGTCGTTGCGCGAGCTGCTGCAGCACGATGAGCAACTCGACGAACTGGCAGACCGCATCCGCGGCTTGCTCGCCGGCAAGCAGGCCGGCCACCGGCTGCACGAGGGAGTGGTCGGCAACACGCGGCATCTGGCGCAGATCGGGGGCTGACGATGCGCCACGAGAACAAGGGCATCAGCGCCGTGCTGGCCGGAGTCGGCACCGCCATGCGCAACCAGGGCCTGCCGTTGGCGCAGGAAATGATCGCCAGTGGCGAGGTCACGTTTCCACCGGAGGTCACCCGTGCGCTGAAGAAGGACTTGCCGGCACTGGCCGCACAGGCGCAGTTGCGGGCGATCGCCGCCGTGCGCAGCCACGCGCAGGAATCGGTCACGCTTGGCGACGTGCACTGGCGGGAAATACGCTGCCTGGCGGAAGCACTCGAAAATGACCAGGGCCTGCGCGCCAGCGTCACCGTCAGCGGCATTGCCTCGCGCAGCCTGGGCGGCGATGCCCTCGCCGGTGTCGCCGCCGCCCTGACGTCGCTGGCGGATCTTGACCCGACCAACGCCGTCATCGGCGACCTGCGCATATTGGCTACGGACGTCGAGGGCCGTGAGCGGCTGTTGCATCCGCAAGGCCTGCCGCAGGACATCGCACAGCGGTTGCCGCAGAAATCCCCGGCACTGGCCGGCGCCCGTTGTGCCGTGATCACGCTCTCCGACCGCGCGTCACAGGGCGTTTACGAGGACAAGTCCGGTGCCCGCCTTGCCGAGATCATCAAGGCGCAGGGTGGCTCCGTCGTCCACGCCAGCATCCTGCCGGACAGCAGCGAGCGGCTGGCACTGGAGATCGAGGTGTTGTCGCGGCGCGGAGACATCGAGCTGATGGTCTGCACCGGTGGCACCGGCATCGGGCCACGGGACATCACGCCGGAAACGCTGATCGCACTCGGCATCAAGCCCATTCCCGGTATCGGTGAACTGTTGCGCGCACACAGCGCGCACATCGTCCGTTCGGCCTGGCTGTCGCGCTCGGTCGCCGGCGTACTGGGCAAGATGGTGATCATCGCATTGCCCGGCAGCCACAAGGCCGTCGATGAATGCATGCAGGTGCTGCTGCCCCTGTTGCCGCATACCCTGTCGATGTTGCGCGGCGGCAGCCACTGATACCTGCCAGCCCGACAACCCGATCCACTTTCGCAGAGACTTGCGCCCGTGAGTGATGTCAACGAACTGATGCAGCGCGTGACCGCCATCCTGCTGACCGGCGGCGCTTCCTCGCGCATGGGCACCGACAAGGCCATGCTCGACTGGCACGGCCGGCCGCTGTGGCGATATGTGCAGGACGTGCTGGCGCGCGCCGGCTGCCGGCAGGTGCTGGTCAGTGGTACACCGGCAGATTTGATCGACGGCGAAAGCGCGACCCCCGATGTCACGCCCGGGCTCGGCCCGCTGGCGGGCATCGCGTCGGTGATCGGCGCCCAGGGCGACGCGCTGAGCAAGGACTGGTTGCTGGTCGTTCCGGTAGACCTGCCGCAACTGTCACCGGAAGTCCTGCGCTGGTTGTGCGTGCAGGGTTTTGATGCCCCCGGCGCCCATTACGCCGGTCACGCCCTGCCAGGGCTGTTCCGCAACACCATTGGCTTCCGACAGGCGCTGGGCACGGCCCTGCGCGCAGCCGAAGGGCGTGAGCGTTCCGCCACCGCACTGCATGCCGCCGTCGGCAGCCAGGCCATCGCCCTGCCGCCCGCGCTGGCCCCGGCACTGACCAACACCAACACGCCGCACGAATGGGTGGCCGCAGGCGGCGCCAGCCTGCACTGACCGGCGGCCTGGCGGCTCCGGCCGCGAACGCTGCCCGGGGATTGACGAGGAAAGCCCGATGAAACTCCGACTGGAAAGCGACACCCTGCGTTTTCGCCTGTCCCCGGCCGAACTGGATCGCCTGCTCGCGTCCGGCTCGCTGACTGCCAGCACGCCGCTGCCCGGCGGCGCGTTCCGCTATGCCGTCGAACTGACCGACGGCGACGACTGGGCCTTCACCGGCGACGCCCACCACATCGTGCTGCGCCTGCCGAAGCTGGATGTGCTGGGCCACAAGGCAGAGTTGCCGAGCAAGACCGGCCTGCTGCGCACGTTGAGGGTCAACGGCGGCGTCCTCGATGTCTGCTTCGAGATCGATGCCAAGCGTCCGCGTACCCACCGGACGGGCAAGCCCGCTGCACCAGACCAGGACTGAAGGCGAACGCGCGCCGCAATACTTTCCGTTCAGGCGACGACCGGGCAACTCCATCCGGGCGGACTTGATCAAGATCAAGAGAGCTCTGGTACTCCCGCCGTAGTTTGTCGGCACACCACGACATGTGGTGCCCAAGAAGGGAGATAACCACAACATGTGCCCAGCCATTCCTGATTCGGCGACCCTGTCGCCCGCCCCGGCCGAGACCGGAAGCCCCGTAAACGCCGACGCCCAGCCCGCCACCCGGCTGCCGGAAGCCGTCATCAAGCGTGACGGCCGCCAGTTGCCGTTCGACCCCGAACTGATCCGCCGCGCCATCACCCTGGCCGGCAAGGCCACCGGCGAGTTCGGCGAGGCCGAAGCCGACCGCCTGACCCGCACCGTGCTCAACCTGCTGGGCTGGAAACTGGGTGCCGGCGCCGTGCCCAAGATCGAGCAGATCCAGGACCTGGTCGAACAGGTGCTGGTCAGTGCCGACCACTTTGCCACCGCCCGCGCCTACATCGTCTACCGCGAACAGCGGGCCCGTCTCCGCAAGGACAAGAAGACGATCGTCGACGTCGAGCAGTCGATCAACGAATACGTCAACCGTGCCGACTGGCGGATCAAGGCCAACGCCAACCAGGGCTACTCCCTGGGCGGGCTGATCCTGAACACCTCCGGCAAGGTCATCGCCAACTACTGGCTGTCGCACGTGTACCCGCCGGAAGTCGGCGAGGCGCACCGCGACGGGTCCATCCACGTGCACGACCTGGACATGCTGGCCGGCTACTGCGCCGGCTGGTCGCTGCGCCAGTTGCTGCACGAAGGCCTGAACGGCGTGCCGGGCAAGGTCGAGGCCAAGCCGCCCAAGCACATCTCCAGTGCCGTCGGCCAGATCGTCAATTTCCTGGGCACGCTGCAGAACGAGTGGGCCGGTGCCCAGGCGTTCAGCTCCTTCGATACCTACATGGCACCGTTCATCCGCAAGGACGGCAACAGCTATGAGGAAGTGAAGCAGTGCATCCAGGAACTGATCTACAACCTGAACGTGTCTTCGCGCTGGGGCACGCAGACACCATTCACCAACCTGACCTTCGACTGGATCTGCCCGGAAGACCTGTGCGAGCAGGTGCCGGTCATCGGCGGCGTGGAAATGCCGTTCACCTACGGCGACCTGCAGCCGGAGATGGACATGATCAACCGCGCCTACATCGAGGTGATGACCACCGGCGATGCCAAGGGCCGCGTGTTCACCTTCCCGATCCCGACGTACAACATCACCAAGGATTTCGACTGGTACTCGCCCAACGCGCTGCTGCTGCTGGAGATGACCGCGAAATACGGCCTGCCGTATTTCCAGAACTTCGTGAACTCGGACCTGTCGCCGAACATGGTGCGTTCGATGTGCTGCCGCCTGCAGCTGGACCTGCGCGAACTGCTCAAGCGCGGCAACGGCCTGTTCGGTTCCGCCGAGCAGACCGGCTCGATCGGCGTGGTGACCGTCAACTGCGCGCGGCTGGGCCATGAGTACGCAGGCAATGAGGCGGGGCTCTTCGCGCGCCTCGACGAACTGATGGAGATCGCCCGCAACAGCCTGGAGCTCAAGCGCAAGGTGATCCAGCAGCTGATGGACCAGGGCCTGTACCCGTACACCAAGCGTTACCTGGGTACGCTGCGCAACCACTTCTCCACCATCGGCGTGAACGGCATCAACGAGATGATCCGCAACTTCACGCACGACGCGCAGGACATCACCACGCCGGAGGGCCACGCGATGGCCTCGCGGCTGCTCGACCACATCCGGGCGCGCATGGTGCAGTTCCAGGAGGAAACGGGCCACCTGTACAACCTGGAGGCGACGCCGGCCGAAGGCACGACGTACCGCTTCGCCAAGGAAGACCAGAAGCGTTTCCCGGGCATCATCCAGTCGGGCACCCGGGAAAAGCCCTACTACACCAACAGCTCGCAGCTGCCGGTGGGTTACACGGACGATCCGTTCCTCGCGCTCACCATGCAGGACGACCTGCAGACCAAGTACACCGGTGGCACCGTGTTGCACCTGTACATGAACGAGCGGCTGTCCGGCGTCGATGCCTGCCGTAAACTGATCACACGGGCACTGACCAACTTCCGCCTGCCGTACATTACCGTGACGCCAACATTCTCCATCTGCCCGACACACGGTTACCTGAACGGCGAGCACGAGTTCTGCCCGAAGTGCGACGCGGAACTGGTTGCACGCAAACAAGCAGCATGCTGCTCACCGGCAAGCTGAATCCTCCATGGCAAAACGCGAGACACGACCATGAGCGATACAGAAAAGAAACCGGGTGTCCTGGCCAGCGTGGTCAAGGTGTTCCGCCCGGATCCGAAGGAAGCTTCCGCGCCGCCGCCGTCCTGCTGCGGCGAGTGCGGTGGTGACAAGAAGAAAGCCAACAAGTCCGAGGAGAAGAAATCATGACGATGATGCAAGGTATCGAGCTGCGCGACGAAGAGCGCACCCGCTGCGAAGTCTGGACCCGCGTGATGGGCTACCACCGCCCGGTGTCGGAGTTCAATCCCGGCAAGCAGTCCGAGCATGCGGAGCGGCAGCACTTCACGGAAGCGCGCCAGCGTGAGTACTGCGCCAGCCACTGACAAGGCGCAACCGCCGCGCGCGGCCGGGGATTTCCTGAACCGGCTGCGCATCGGTGGCATCACGCCCTTCTCCACCGTCGACTGGCCCGGCCAGCTGGCGGTGGTGCTGTTCCTGCAGGGCTGCCCCTGGCGCTGCGCCTATTGCCACAACAACGACCTGCAGGGGGCTTGCGGCAACGGTCGGAACGACTGGGCGGAAGTCGAACGCCTGCTCGCACAGCGGCGCGGCCTGGTCGACGGCGTGGTGTTCAGCGGCGGCGAGCCCACCGCACAACTGGAAATCACCGCCGCCGTGCAGCGCGTGAAGGAGCTCGGCTTTGCCGTCGGCCTGCATACCGCTGGCGTCTACCCGCGGCGTCTGGCCGAGATGCTGCCCTACCTCGACTGGATAGCCCTGGACGTCAAGGCGTTGCCCGAAGACTACGACCAGCTGACCGGTGTTCCCGGCAGCCGGGAACGGGTCGATGAGGCTCTGGAACTGCTGCTCAAGAGCGACAAGCCTTTCGAGTGCCGCACCACCGTCGACTGGTCGCTGCTGCCACCGGCCGCACTGGCCCGTCTCGGCGAGCGGCTGGCCAGGCTCGGTGTACAGGATTTCGCCGTACAGATTGCCCGCGCCGTTGGTACTCACTATCACCCCGGCACCCTTTACGAGGATTCCGGGGAGGTGCTTGCGCATCTGGCCACGTTGTTCCCCCGCTTCGCACTGCGCCCGGGCTGACCGGCGTTTTTTGCCCTCGGTCAAATCCCCGGCAATCCCTTGCCGCTGTCTGACAACTCATGCTGACAGCATTCGGAAACGGGAACTATTATCATCCCCGCGCGCCGCTTCAGGCGTCTTCAGGGAACCGCCTTCATGCAGTACATCGCGTCCGGTCCTGCCGGTACCGTGCCTCTGGCACCCGTCTACCCGCTGGACAACCTGCCACGGCAGACCGGTGCCCGCGTGGTGCGGGTAGAGAGTCTTGGTGGCAATGACGCCATCGCCCGGCGGATCGAGGATCTCGGGTTCGTGCCCGGCGAGCCGGTGCGGGTGATCGCCCGCGGCCTGCTCGGCGGCAACCCGCTGGTGGTGCAGGTCGGCTACACGCGTTTCGCACTGCGCCGCGAAGAAGCGCGTCGCGTGCAGGTGGTCGTTGATACGGGCCGGGGCGCATGAGCCAGGCCGACGCGTTGCACATCGCCCTGGTCGGCAACCCCAACTGCGGCAAGACCGCGCTGTTCAACCGGCTGACCGGCCGGCGCGAAAAAGTGGGCAACTATGCCGGCGTCACCGTCGAGCGCAAGGCAGGCCATCTGGTCACCCCAAACGGGAAAACGGTGGAGGTGCTCGACCTGCCCGGCACCTACAGCCTGGACAGCGCCAGCCCGGACGAGCAGGTCACGCGCGACGTCTGTGAAGGCCGGCTCGCCAGCGAAACACCGCCGGACCTGCTGGTCTGCGTGGTCGATGCCACCAACCTGCGCCTGCACCTGCGTTTCGCGCTGGAGATTCGCCAGCTCGGGCGCCCGATGGTCGTGGCGCTGAACATGATGGATGCGGCGCGGCGGCGCGGTATCCGCATCGAACGGGAAAAACTGGCCGCCGCGCTCGGTGTGCCGGTGGTGGAAACCGTCGCGGTGCACCACGACGGTGTCGCCGAACTCACCGCGCTGCTCGACGACGTGCTGCCGGCTGCGCCGCAGATGCTGCCGCTGTCGCGCCTGCAAATGCACGCAGAAGTCTCGAAACTGCTGGCGGCCGCCGTCGAGGTGCCGCGACGCACCGCCGAACTCGACGACCGCCTCGATGCCATCGTGCTGCACCCGGTGCTCGGGCTGCTGGTGCTGGCGTGCATGCTGTTCTTCATGTTCCAGGCAGTGTTCGCCTGGGCGGCGCCGGTGATGGACGGCATCGACGCCGCTGTCGCCCTGCTCGGCGAGACCGTAGCCGCCGCGCTGCCCGCCGGCATGCTGCAGAGCCTGCTGGTCGACGGCGTGATCGCCGGCGTCGGCGGCGTCGTGATCTTCCTGCCGCAGATCCTGATCCTGTTCTTTTTCATTTTGGTACTGGAGGAATCCGGCTACCTGCCGCGCGCCGCCTTCCTGCTCGACCGCTTCATGGCCGGCGCCGGGCTCACCGGGCGCTCGTTCATCCCGCTGCTGTCCAGCTTCGCCTGCGCCGTGCCGGGCATCATGGCGACGCGCACGATCCCGGATCCGCGCGAACGGCTGGTGACCATCCTCGTCGCGCCGATGATGACCTGCTCGGCGCGGCTGCCGGTGTACGCGTTGCTGATTGCCGCCTTCATCCCGCGCGAAACGGTGCTCGGGCTGTTCAACCTCCAGGGGCTGGTGTTGTTCGTGCTCTACGTGGCCGGCGTCGCCGGCGCGTTCCTGGTCGCGCGGGTGGCACGCTGGCTGGGCCGCGATATCCGCGAGCATGCACTGCTGCTCGAACTGCCTTCGTGGCACCTGCCCACGCCGCGCGACGTCGCCATCGGCCTGTACGAGCGGGCGACGATTTTCCTGCGCCGCGTCGGCGTGATCATCTTCCCGCTGACCATCCTGCTGTGGTTCCTCGCCAGTTTTCCCGGCGCCCCGGCCGACGCCGCGAGGCCGGCAATCGACTACAGTTACGCCGGCCAGCTCGGCCACTGGCTGCTGCCGGTCTTCGCGCCGCTGGGCTTCACCTGGCAGATCTGCATCGCGCTGGTACCGGGACTCGCGGCGCGCGAAGTCTTCGTCGGGGCGCTGGCGACGGTGTACGCGATCGGCGCGACCGACGAGGC
>JBKHWN010000056.1:0-5306 GCA_046566505.1 Gammaproteobacteria bacterium | reverse complement strand
TGACGCGCAGCACCTCGATTTCGCGCTCGGTGAGCGCGGAGGCGCCGGCGGCGGACGGGCGACGCCAGGTGCGGTTCTTCGCCATGTAGCGCTCCAGCACCTTGCGCGGCAGCCAGACATCCCCGTTGAGGATGGCGGCGATGCCCTTGGTCAACTGATCCTGTGGGCAGTCGCGAGGAAACACGCCGTTCATGGACGGGTGTGCGGCAAGCGTTTCGATTTCTTCCGCATCGTCCAGATTGAAGAAGGCGATTTGCACGCTTTGGTCGGCGATCGGCAATTCATCAATTGCATCCAGCGTGTCTGCCGGTGTCAACGTGGCGGCATCGACCAGGAACAGCACGAGCTCGGCGCCCTTGGCTTCGGCGGGCACAACGGGGTTGGCTACCGACAGGCAGTGTTTGATGCCCGATGCGATCAGCAGGTTGCACAGAAGGGAGTTTTGCAGTTGCTGGCTACCAACGATGACGACGGCGGCCGTCCCGCCTGGAGTCTGGTTGTTGTTCATTGTTTGGGGGTATCCGCCCTGGACTGGGAAAACGGTTTTCAGAACATCGCCCGATATGCTACACGCATTTGCCCCCGGCATTCATATGTCCTGCCCCGGGTGAGTGGCTGATAGAATCGCCGCCCCCCAGGACTACCCCCCTCCCGTATTCCCGATGCCCAGGATCGACAGCCCCGGCCCCATGACGACCGTGGAGCGGCGGGTAACCGCTGCCCTGGCCGCCGTCTTCGCCATGCGCATGCTTGGTCTGTTCGTGGTGTTGCCTGTGTTGGCAGTGCATGCCGTGGCCCTGGAGGGCGCGACCCCCCTGCTGATCGGCCTTGCCATCGGCACCTATGGCCTGATGCAGGGGATCCTGCAGATCCCGTTCGGCATGCTGTCCGATCGTTATGGTCGCAAGCCGATGATCGTGCTGGGTCTGGTTTTGTTTGCGGCTGGCGGTCTGCTGGCGGCATGGAGCGACAGTATCTGGGGTGTGATCGTCGGGCGCGCGCTGCAGGGCTGTGGCGCCATTTCCGGCGTGGTGATGGCTTTGCTGGCCGACGCCACGCGGGAAACGCATCGGGCACGGGCGATGGCCGCCATCGGCATCACCATCGGTTTGTCCTTTGGTCTGGCCATGGTGCTGGGTCCGCTGGTCGTGGCCGGTGCCGGCCTGTCCGGACTGTTCCTGTTCACCTCCCTGATGGCGGTAGCCAGCCTGATGCTGGTGTTGGGTGTGGTGCCGACGCCTGCGGTGGTGCCGCAGCGGGGCGGCCGCAGGCTCTGGCCGCGCCTGGTGCGTGTCGCACGCCACCCCGGCCTGTTCCGCCTCGACCTCGGGGTATTCCTGTTGCACCTGGTGATGGTGGCCGTGTTCGTCGTCATTCCACCGGCACTGGTGCGCGACGCGGGGTTGCCCGTGGCCTCGCACTGGAAGGTCTACCTGCCGGTGGTGCTGGTATCCATCCTGGCGATGGCGCCGGTGCTGATGCGCGCCGAAAGACGTGGACGGGTTCGGGAGGCAGTACTGCTCGGCGGGGTGGGCATCGTGCTGTCGCTGCTGGTGATGGCGGTGGCGGCCGGCAATCTGTGGCTGCTGGTTGCCGGGCTGTTGCTCTACTTCGTGGCGTTCAACCTGCTGGAAGCGGCCATGCCGGCCATGGTGAGCCGCGTGGGGCCGACCTGGTCCCGCGGTGCGGCGATGGGCGTCTATTCAAGCAGCCAGTTCATGGGCGCATTCGCCGGGGGCTTGGTGGGCGGAGGGCTGGCCTCGGTGCTTCCGCCGCAGGGTGTGCTGATGTCCTGTGCGCTGTTGTTTGCTGGCTGGGTCGTGTTCGCACGCACGTTGCGCAATGCCCGCAACGCACGCGGGCGCGGGCCGGAAGCCGGTGTGCCTTGACAGGGTGCGTGATAGAGTGGCGCGCTGAATTATTGCCGGACCGGCTGAACGGTCAGGCGCAATGGAGGCAAAACGCATGGCAAAAGGCATCAACAAGGTCATCCTGATTGGCAACCTGGGCAAAGACCCGGAAACGCGCTACATGCCGAGCGGCGGTGCCGTCACGAACGTGACGATCGCCACCAGCGAGAGCTGGAAGGACAAGCAGTCCGGCCAGCAGCAGGAGCGCACCGAGTGGCACCGCGTGGTGTTCTTCAACAAGCTGGCCGAGATCGCCGGCGAGTACCTGAAGAAAGGCAGCAAGGTCTATATCGAGGGTGCGCTGCGCACCCGCTCCTATGACAAGGACGGGCAGAAGCACTACACCACCGAGATCGTTGCCAACGAGATGCAGATGCTCGACGGCAAGGGTGGCAGCGGATCGCCGGCCATGGATGATGACCACGGCTTCGACCAGCCCGAATCCCGCCCGGCCCCGGCTGCGGCCCGCCCGCGTCCTGCCGCACAGCAGGCGCCCGCGCCGGCGGCAGACTTCGATGACGACATCCCGTTCTGACACTTTCCGGCAGGGCACCCGTTGACGGGTGCCCTGCCAGATCTGTAGTCCCCATGTATCCGCGCCGCTGGCTGATTGCATCAGGCCTGGGGGCTTTTGCCCTCGGGCTTTTGCTGTGCGCGCCAGCGCGCCTGCTTGTGTCCGCATTACCGCTGGATGCCTGGTCGATGTCGCTGCGGGGTGCGTCGGGCACCTTGCTGGCCGGGGAGGCCGGGCTGGCAACGCGCGCCGGGCCGCTGCACCTGACCTGGCGGATTCGTCCGGCAGCCTTGCTGTTGTTGCGCGCAGAGATGAACTGGCAAGGCGTGATGAATGGCGTGCAGGCGGAGGGCGGCATGGCCGTGTCGCCCCTCGGGGGAAGGTTGGTTGTCCATCGTGCCGACGTGGATGCAGGGGCGATGAGCAGGATGCTTGCGCCGTGGCGCGCGCAGGTTGACCAGTCGCTGGCGCTGCGGCGGGCAGAGCTCGCCGTCGGTTTTTCCGGTCTGGTGCGGTCCGCCGATGGGCTACTGAACTGGGGGCCGGGTACGTTGCGCGTGGATGGGCGTGCTCCGCTGGCGTTGCCGGCCTTGCGCGGCCGGTTGCGGCAGGATGGTGAATCGGTCGAGTTGCTGGTCGACAGCGAGCGTGCGCCGGAAGAAGCCCTGTCACGCACCCGTTACGACGCGCGGAGCCGGGAACTGCATGTCGTGCTCTACCAGCGGGGAGCCGATTTGCTTGGCCAGCCGTCTGCTGCAGGGCGTGCGCCGGAAACTCCGGTTTTCGAGATGCGGCAGGCTTTCCGGTAGCGTGCCGTAGGGCCTGCAGTTGATTTATCCGGTATGGGCCGATAAGTTGCCTGCTTCTTCAGGGAATTCCGACAACAACAATGGCATTCGTCGCACGGCTGAAGTCGACCGCGGTCGCGGGCTGGCGCGGAGCGCTGGTGGTTGCGGCCGGCGTGGTGCTGGTCGCGCTGACCGGGTGGACGCTGGCGCGGTTTGTCTGGCTGGTGGTGGAGGGGCCGCAGCGCCCCGTGGTCCAGTCGTCGCAGTCTGTTCCCGGCGTTTCCAGGCCGGTGTACACCCCGGAGATGGCGCGGAACTGGCGGCTGTTCGGTGACGCTGCCGCCGTGCCGACGCAGACCGATCAGGCAGCCGACGCCCCGGATACGCGGCTGTCCCTGCAACTGCTCGGGACGTTCAGTACCCGCGATGAAAAACGCGCCGGCGCCGTGATCGCCGAGCGTGGCCGTGACGGCGAGCTGTATCGTGTGGGCGCCGCGGTGCCAGGCGGGGCAACGCTGGAAAAAGTCGAGTCTGATCGCGTATTGCTGCGTCGTCGCGGCCAGCTGGAGACACTGCGTTTCGAGGTTCTGGCGGTGGCATCGGCAGGCACTGGCGATGCTGCCGTACCGGCCGCGTCGGACGGGGACGGCGCCGACATGGCGACCGGTTTTCGCCGCCTGCGCGACCGGATGTCGCAGCCGCAGGGGCAGCCCGCGTCCGGGGGCGCGGACCTGGTCAACCGCCTGCAGGAAGACATCAGGACCAACCCTGAAGGCGTGCTTGAAGAACTGGGCCTGAAGGCCGCGGGATCCGGTAGCGGTTACATGGTCGGTTCCGGCACCAATGCGGAGGCGATGCGCGGCATGGGGTTGCGGCCCGGTGACGTCATACTTTCCGTCAACGGCAGTCCGCTGGGCGATGTCGCCAGTGATTCGCAACTCGTGGACCAGGTCAAGGCCAGCGGCGAAGCGCGAGTCGAGATACGCCGTGGCAGCCAGACATTTACCGTGAACTATCCGTTGTAGCGGCCATCGCCCTGCAACCCGATGAACCTGTTTCTTGACGAAGTGTTGACATGAAAATGGACGGACGGATGCGCAACTGGATGGGAACGGTGCTGTTGCTGGCGCTGTCCTGCCTGGCGCCGGTGCAGGCGACCGGTGAGCAGTGGAGCATCAACCTGCGCGACGCGGACATCCGGGCGTTCATCGACCAGGTGTCGGCGATGACCGGCAAGACGTTTGTCGTCGACCAGCGCGTCAAGGGCAAGATCACCGTGATTGCGCCGGCATCGATGGATTCGGAAACCGTTTACCAGGTTTTCCTTTCCGTGCTGGGCGTCAACGGCTTCGCCGCGGTGCCCTCGGGCAAGGTGGTCAAGATCGTGCCGGATGCCAATGCGAAGCAGGATTCCATTCCGCTGGATACCCGCGAAAAGCCTGCCGGCGAGGACATGATCACGAGGGTGATTCCGCTGGACGGATCGTCTGCCGCCGAACTGGTGCCCGTTCTTCGCCCGCTGGTGCCGCAGTCCGGGCACATGGCGGCTGTCGCTGGCGCCAACGTGCTGGTGGTGACCGACCGTGCGGAGAATATCGCGCGCCTGGAACAAGTGATCGCGCGTATCGATGGTGCGGACCAGCACGAAATCGAGATCGTGCAACTGCAGCACGCGTGGGTCGGCGACGTGATCGACATGCTCGACACGTTTGCCGCCAGTGCCGCCGCACCGGCGGCTGCCGGCGGGCGTCGCGGCAGTGCCGCGAGCGCCAGCCGGGTGCGCGTGGTTGCCGATGAGCGCACCAACCGGTTGATCCTGCGTGGCGAGCAGAAGGCGCGCGCGCGCCTGGTGTCCCTGGTGCGCTCGGTGGACGTGCCGGCAGAGGCCAATACCGGTTCCGTGCAGGTGATTCGCCTGCGGCACGCCGACGCGAAAAAGACGGCAGAAATCCTCAAGGGCATGGTCGAGGGTGGCAGCAGTGGCGGCGGCGGTGCTTCCGGGGGCGCTTCCGGTGCGGCGGCGCTGGTCAATCCCGCCGGCGGCAAGGTGGCGATCCAGCCGGACGAGTCGCTCAATGCGCTGGTGATCCGCGC
>JBKHWN010000055.1:0-5819 GCA_046566505.1 Gammaproteobacteria bacterium | reverse complement strand
CTCGGCACCGACGATTTCGATTACCGCGCCTTCCTCGACTACGGCACGCTGGGCTGGTGCGCGCTGGCCACCGGCACCGCGCAGGCCGCGCTCGACTACCTCGTCCCTTACGTCAACGACCGGGTCGCCTTTGGCGAACCGATCAGCCATCGCCAGTCGGTCGCCTTCATGGTCGCCAACATCGGCATCGAACTGGAAAGCATGCGCCTGCTGACCTGGCGCGCCGCCTCGCGCGCCGAGCAGGGCCTGGATTTCCATCGCGAGGCAGCACTCGCCCGCGTGCTGTGCGCCGAGCGCGGCATGGAAATCGGCACCAACGGCGTGCAGTTGCTCGGTGGCCACGGCTTCACCAAGGAACACCCCGCCGAACGCTGGTACCGCGACCTGCGCGCGGTCGGCATCCAGTACAACGGCCTGCACCTGTGAGCGCGGAGGACTGAACCATGCAACTCGAACTGCCGAAAAAATTCCGCCCGATCGTCAACCAGGCCAACCAGGTTGCCCACAACGTCTTCCGTCCGATCTCGCGCAAGTACGATCGCGCCGAGCATGCCTATCCGAAGGAACTGGACATGCTCGCCTCGGTGCTGGACGGCATCAACGACGGCAGCCCCGACGGGGGCGCCGGCGCCGCCACCGCCAGCAAGAGCGGCAAGAAGGATGAAGGCGGCGTGAAGAACGGCGCCAACATGAAGACCGTGCTCGGCATCGTCGAGCTCTGCTACGGCGACTGCGGCCTGCTGCTGGGCATGCCGCGCCAGGGCCTGGGCAACGCGGCGATCGCCGCCGTCGCCAACGACGAGCAGAAGGAACGCTTCAAGGGCGTGTGGGCGTCGATGGCGATCACCGAACCGGGCTGCGGCTCGGACTCGGCCGCGATCCGCACCACCGCGGTGAAGGACGGCGACCACTACGTGCTGAACGGCGAGAAGATCTTCGTCACCAGCGGCGAGCGCTCGAACGCCGTCGTGGTCTGGGCCACGGTCGACAAGAGCCTCGGCCGCGCCGCCATCAAGTCGTTCGTGGTCGAGAAGGGCACGCCCGGCATGACCGTCGCCCGGCTGGAGAAAAAGCTCGGCATCAAGGCCTCGGACACCGCGACCATCCTGTTCGAGAACTGCCGCGTCCACCGCAGCAACCTGCTCGGCTCCGAGGAAGTCGATGTCGCCAAGGGCTTCGCCGGCGTCATGGAGACCTTCGACAACACCCGCCCGCTGGTCGCCGGCATGGCGCTCGGCGTTGCCCGCGCCTCGCTGGAACGTACCAAGCAGATCCTGAAGGACCACACCGTCGGCAACTACGACGCGCCGCAGTACACGCTGGGCGCGGCCGAGGCGGCCCTGATGAAGATGGAAGCCGACTGGGACGCGGCGTACCTGCTGACGCTGAAAGCCGCCTGGCTGGCCGACAACAAGACGCCGAACTCCAAGGAGGCGTCGATGGCCAAGGCCAAGGCCGGACGCGTCGGCAACGAAATCACGCTGAAATGCGTCGAGCTGTGCGCGTCGGTCGGCTACGCCGAGACCGAGTTGCTGGAGAAGTGGGCGCGTGACTCGAAGATCCTCGACATCTTCGAAGGCACCCAGCAAATCCAGCAACTGATCATCGCCCGGCGCCTGCTGGGCAAGTCGAGCAGCGAGCTCAAGTAACCCTCGACGGCCGCCACCGCCCGCAGCGCGGACGGCGGCCGGCCCGGGACGGATCGGGCATGCCACACCCCTGCCGAGGCTCCCCGGCAGGGGTTTCATCCCTTGGTCCGGCGGCGTCCGGCAGCCGGAAGAAGGCTGACATTTGGCTGCCGCAGTGTATGATCCCGCCCCCTGCGGCACCCCGTCTCCCCATGGCGCCAACCCGCCACGCTTACCGGGCCGGATCGTCCCGCAAGCCATGTCGGCGCCCGCTCCACGGCGCATGACAAACCACAGAGGACAGATTATTTTGTTCCGTCGATTTTCAGGGGTACGCCGCGCTATCGATACGCTCCTTGGGGGGCAAGAGCGCGCGCGCGACGAGGAGAAGGATCCCGACATGGCAAAGAAGAAAGAAGACAAGAAGAAAGCCGGCAAGGCCAAGGCCTCGAAGCCCGACAAGAAAGCCCCTGCCAAGGCAGTCGTGAAGGCCGCCGCCAAGGCTCCGGTCAAGGCTCCGGTCAAGGCACCGGCCAAGGCGGCGAAACCGGCGACCAAGGCCCAGGCCAAGCCGGCGGCGAAGGCCGTCGCCAAGACGAGGCCTGCCGCCAAGCCGGCGGCCAAGCCCAAGGCAAAGCCGGCGGCGAAACCCGCCGCCAAGCCGGCCAAGGCTGCGGCAGCCCCGGCCAAAGCTGCCCCAAAACCTGTCCCCAAGCCTGCCCAGAAGCCCGTACCGAAATCGGCAGCCAAACCCGCGAAGGCACCAGCGAAGCCCGCAGTCGCGCCCAAGGCGGCTCCTGCCGCCGGCCGCGCTCCCGAACAGAAAGCCCCTGCGAAGAAAGCACCACCCCAAACCCCGGCAAAAGCAGAGGCACCCGCCAGCCCGGCCAGCAAGCCGGCGGCGGCCAAAGGAAAGCCCCAACCGGCAGCACCGGCACCCAGGCCGGCACCGGTCCAGGACGTGCAGAAACCGGAAATCCGGAAACCCGAACCCAAGAAGGTACCGACCGGTGTGAAGTTGAAGCCTGTCAAGCCCATCAATCCGCTTGAGCCGCCGCCGAACCCGAACGCGCTCATCCACGGATACAAGCCCTACATCGCCAAGCCCGGCGAGGAATACATGAGCGCCGGGCAACTCGCGCACTTCCGGGCCATCCTGCTCGCCTGGAAAAAGGATCTGATGGAGGAAGTCGACCGCACCGTGCACCACATGCAGGACGAGTCGGCCAGCCTCCCGGACCCGAATGACCGTGCCACCCAGGAAGAGGAGTTTGCCCTCGAACTGCGCACGCGTGACCGCGAGCGCAAGTTGATCAAGAAGATCGACAAGACGATGGACATCCTCGACAGCGGCGATTACGGCTACTGCCAGGCCTGCGGCATCGAGATCGGCATCCGCCGCCTCGAAGCACGCCCGACAGCGGAACTCTGCATCGACTGCAAGACGCTGGCCGAAATCAAGGAGCGCCAGGTCGGCTCTGCCTCCTGACCGCCGTCGCCAGCCTCAGGGATGAGCGGCACCTGCACGGGCCGGTTCGCGCCTTCGCCGACCGGCCCGCTTCATATCGGCTCGCTGTTGTGTGCCGTCGCGTCCTTTCTGGACGCGCGGGCGCAGGGTGGCCGCTGGCTGGTGCGCATCGAGGATCTCGACCCACCGCGCGAAAAGCCCGGTGCGGCAGCAGACATCCTGCGCACACTCGAAGCCCATGGCCTGCACTGGGACGGCGCGGTCGCCTACCAGTCGCAGCGGCTGGCGCTCTATCACGAAGCCCTCGGACAACTGGCACGGGATGGCCATGCCTTCCGCTGCACGCTCTCGCGTGCGCAACTGGACGCCCTGGGCAGCAACCACCCGGGACGGCGCTACAGCGAGGCGCATGACGACGGCGGGCAGGACTTCGCCTGGCGGCTCGACGTGCCGGACGAGGACATCGTTTTCGACGACCGCATCCAGGGCTGCTGCCGGTTCAACCTCGCCCGGGACGGCGGCCCCTTCGTGATCCGCCGGCGCGACGGCCTGTTCGCCTACCAGCTGGCGGTGACGGTCGACGACGCTGCCCAGGGCGTCACCGACATCGTGCGCGGCTCGGACCTGCTCGATTCGACGCCACGGCAATTGTTGCTGCAGCGCCGCCTGGGCCTGCCCGCACCCCGGCACGCGCACATCCCGGTGCTGGTCGATCCGCAGGGCAACAAGCTTGGCAAGCAGTACGGCGCGGCACCGGTGACGCCGGCAAGACGCATGGAAAACCTGCGGCTGGTCCTGTCGGCGCTGGGCCAGCGGGTTGTTTCCCGGGAAACGGATGCCGACACGCCGGAAGCGTTGCTGGCAGTCGCCGCACGCAACTGGTCGATCGATGCCGTGCCACGACGCATATCCATCCCGGTGGCCGCGCTCTGTTGACGGCGACCTTTCCGGACGCTGCTCCTGCACACACGATCAGCCTGCGTCCGGCTTGCCTGTTTGCGCGACGATGCCGCGATTCCCTTCCGCAGCCGTCGGCGCCTCCCGTATCCTCCCGGTTCCAGCCTGCGGACCCTCACCATGTACACCGACCGCCTGCTCCTGCTGTTCATCCTCGGCGGCTACCTGCTGTCGCCGGCACTCATCGAGTGGTGGAGCGACGGCGGCACGGCCTGGTACCGGCCGTACCTGATCTGGCTGTTCCTCATCTTCTTCAGTTACTGGATCGGCAAGAGTCGCGACCTCGATGACGTTTGACCTCGCCCAGCTTTTCGTCATCGGCATCGGCTACCTGCTCGGGCTGTTCGCCATCGCCTGGGCCACCGACCGCGGCTGGCTGCCGGCGAAACTGGTGCGCCACCCGGCGGTGTACGTGCTGTCGCTTGGCGTCTGGGCCAGCGCCTGGGCGATGTACGGCGCCGTCGGCTTCGCCTTCCACCACGGCTACAACTTCCTGGCGTTCTACGTCGGCATCTCCGGCGTCTTCCTGCTCGCGCCCATCCTGCTGGCGCCGATCCTGCGCCTGTCGCGCGCCTACCAGCTGTCGTCGCTGGCCGACCTGTTCGCCTACCGCTACCGCAGCGCCGTTGCCGGCGGGCTGGTCACGGTTTTCATGCTGCTCGGCGTGCTGCCGCTGCTCGCGCTGCAGATACAGGCGGTTGCCGACTCCATCCTCATCCTGAGCACCGAGGGCAGCCGCAACAACCTGGCATTCTGGTTCTGCGTGATCATCACCGCCTTCGCCGTCCTGTTCGGCGCGCGACACATCACGCCGCGCGAAAAACACGAAGGGCTGGTGGTGGCCATTGCCGCCGAATCGCTGGTGAAACTGTTCTCGCTGGTAGCGCTGACACTGTTCTGCCTGTTCAGCGTGTTCGACGGCCCGGTGCACCTGCACGGCTGGCTGAACCAGCATCCCGAAGCACTGACCATGCTCTACGCGCCGCTGGCCGACGGCACCTGGCACAGCCTGATCCTGGCGTTCTTCGTGTCGGCGGTGGTGATGCCGCACATGTACCACATGGCCTTCACCGAGAACCTCAACCCGCGCGCACTGCTCACCGCCAGCTGGGGCCTGCCGTTGCTGCTGCTGGTGATGAGCCTGTCGGTTCCCTTTGTGCTCTGGGCCGCGCTGGAACTGGTGCCGGGCACGGATCCCGAATACTTCGCGCTGGGCGTCCCGCTGCACGCCGGCTCGCCACTGATGGCGCTGCTGGTGTACATCGGCGGCCTGTCCGCCGCCAGCGGCGTGATCATCGTGTCGACGCTGGCCCTCGCCGGCATGTGCCTGAACCACCTCGCGCTGCCGCTGCACAAGCCGCGGCAAAACCAGGATCTCTACCGCTGGCTGTTGTGGGCCAAGCGCATCCTGATCGCAGCCATCATCGCCGCCGCCTACCTGTTCTATTTTTTCCTGGACAACCGGAACACGCTCACCGAACTGGGCATGCTGGCGTTCATCGCCACGCTGCAATTCGTGCCCGGACTGATCGGCGTGCTGTTCTGGCCGGCCGCCAACCGCACCGGCTTCCTCGCCGGCCTCGTCACCGGCTTCACCGTCTGGTTCTTCGCCCTGCTGCTGCCGACCATCACCCCGGTCTCGGGCTTCCACATCCCGTTCCTGGGCATCGATTTCCAGCCCAACACCACCAACTGGCACACGGCCGCCTTCACCGCGATCATCATGAACAGCCTCGTCGGTGGCGTCGTCTCGATGTTGACCTCGC
>JBKHWN010000054.1:0-5066 GCA_046566505.1 Gammaproteobacteria bacterium | reverse complement strand
TGTTCGACGTCTGGCTGCGCATGCTGGACAAGAGCGCGCTCGGCGGCGAGATCGCGAACCGCGTGCGCGAAGGCAACTGGGCACCGGGCGCGCTGCGCCAGGTGATCACGGCGCACATCGAGTCGTTCCGGCGCATGGACGATTCCTACCTGCGCGAGCGTGCTGCCGACGTGCGCGACCTCGGCCTGCGGGTACTGGTGCAGTTGCAGGCACGGCAGACGGCTGCACAGGCGGACTTCCCGGACGACGCCATCATCGTCGCCGAGGAAATGAGCGCCACGACGCTGATGGACCTGCCGCGCGAGAAGATCCGCGCCATCGCCACCGTCGAGGGTTCCGGCACCTCGCACATGGCGATCGTCGCGCGCACGATGGGCATCCCGGTGGTGCTCGGGCTCGGCGACCTGCCGCTCACGCGTATCGACGGCGAACAGATCATCGTCGACGGCTTCCGTGGCCGCGTCATCGTGCAGCCCGGCCGCGCGTTCCGGCAGCAATACGAACAGTTGATCCGCGATGAACTCGGCCTGGTGCAGGAACTGGAGCCGCTGCGCAACCTGCCTGCGTCGACGCAGGACGGCCACCACGTGTCACTGATGGTGAACACCGGCCTGCTCGCCGACGTGCAGCGCTCGCTCGGCCGCGGCGCGGAAGGCGTGGGCCTCTACCGCACCGAGATCCCGTTCATGGTGCGCGACACTTTTCCCTCCGAGGAAGAGCAGCGGCAGATCTACCACACGCAATTGAAGGCGTTCCATCCGCACCCGGTGGTGATGCGCACGCTGGATATCGGCGGCGACAAGATGCTGTCGTACTTCCCGATCGAGGAGTTGAACCCGTTCCTCGGCTGGCGCGGCATGCGCGTCACGCTGGACCACCCGGAAATCTTCCTGGTGCAGGTGCGGGCGATGCTCAAGGCCGCGGAAAAACTGAACAACCTGCGCATCCTGGTGCCGATGATCACCACTGTGTTCGAGGCCGAGGAAGCGATGCACCTGGTGCACCGCGCCTGGCTGGAGGTTCGCGAGGAAGGCATCGACATCGACATGCCGCCGGTCGGCGTGATGGTCGAGGTGCCGGCCGCCGTCTACCAGGCACGCGAGCTGGCGCAGCGCGTGGACTTCCTGTCGGTCGGCTCCAACGATCTCACCCAGTACATCCTCGCCGTCGACCGCAACAACCCGCGCGTGTCCTCGCTGTTCAACGGCTTCCACCCGGCAGTGCTCGGTGCACTGCAGGCAGTGGTGGAAGCGGGACACGCCGAAGGCAAGCCAGTCGGCATCTGCGGCGAACTGGCCGGTGACCCGGCGGCAACCTTGCTGCTGATGGCGATGGGCTTCGACTCGCTGTCGATGAACCCCAGCGCGCTGATGAAGGTGAAGTGGGTCGTGCGCAATGCCACCCTGGCCGATGCGCGCGCGCTGCTGAACGAGGTGATGACGATGGACAACGCCGCCGTCATCCAGTCGCACCTGGCGCGCGTGCTGCAGCAGCGCGGCCTGGGCATGGCCCTCGGCCGGCGAGACGCCGTGGCGTGAGCGACACCACGCGCGTTGCGGCCATCCAGCTGGCGGTCCGCGTCGCCGATACCGCGCACAACCTCGCCGCCTGCGCGCGGCTGGCGGAAACAGCCGTCCGCGAAGGCGCGCGCTGGATCGCGCTGCCGGAGTTCTTCAACACCGGCGTCAGTTTCGAGCCGGCACTGCGCGACGCCATCGCGACGGACGACGGCGAACCTTCACGCTTCCTGCGTGACTTTTCGGCACGGCACAACGTGGTGATCGGCGGTTCATTCCTTTGCCGGCTGCCCGGCGGCAGCGTGCGCAACCGCTACCAGTGCTGGGCTGACGGCGCCCTGCTCGGGCGGCACGACAAGGATCTGCCGACGATGTGGGAGAACGCCTTTTACGAAGGCGGCGAACCGGGCGACGACGGCGTGCTCGGCGTGCAGGACGGCCTGCGCGTGGGCACTGCCGTGTGCTGGGAGTTCATGCGCACGCAGACGGCACGACGCCTGCAGGGCCGGGTCGACCTCCTCATCGGCGGCTCGTGCTGGTGGAGCATTCCCGACTGGATCCCCGCGCCGCTGCGCATGCGCTGGGAAGCGCGGAACGCGGCGAACGCACTCGGCTGCGTGCAGGACACGGCGCGACTGCTCGGCGTGCCGGTCCTGCATGCCGCGCACTGCGGCGACACGCGGTGCGCCATGCCCGGGCTGCCGCTGCTGCGCTACCGCGGGCATTACGAAGGCCACGCCGCGATCATCGGTGCCGACGGGCAACGGCTCGCCCATCGCGACCCCGCGCAGGGCGAAGGGCTGGTGATCGCCGACGTGCCGGTCGCCGCCCGCGCGGACACGCGCTTGCCGGCCGTGCCGCAGCGCTACTGGCTGCGCGACCGTGGCGTCATGCCGGCATTCGCGTGGCACCAGCAGCGCCTCGCCGGCCGGCACTGGTATGCGCGGCACGTGCGCGGCTGAGCACTGGTACTGGGCACTGGCGGCTAGAGGATCCCCGCGTCGAGCGATGCCGCGATCGTCAGGCCGAGTTCTTCCGCCTGCGCGAGAAATTCCTCTCGCCACTCGCCGCGCAGCACGAGCGGCTCGCGCGCGTTTTTCCAGCGCAGGCCGGTGAGGATCGTCTCGAGCTGGCGGCGCGTGCCGGTGCCGTCGTGCCCGGCGCGGATCACCGCGGCACAGGGCAGTCCCTGTTTTTCCTCCAGCACCGGGTAGTAGTTGCGGTCGAAGAAATCCTTCATGCCGCCGCTCATGCTGGCCAGGTTCTCGGTCATCAGCAGGATGATCGCGTCGCAGGCCCGGATGTCGTCGGCGGATGCTTCCTGCGCCGCGCGGTCCACGACCTCGACGCTTGCCGCCACGTCCGGGTGGCGCGCGCCGCGCAGGATTGCCTCGCGCAATTGTCGCGTGTTCGGCGACGGCGCGTGCGAGACGAGCAGCAGGCGTTTCATGGTGGTGTCTCCCGTGTGTTGCTGGTGTCGCCCGGCGAGGTGAAGAGCCCCTCACCCGGCGCTGCGCGCCACCCTCTCCCGCAAGCGGGCGAGGGGAAACGCCGCATTGCTCTCCTCGCCCACTTGCGGGAGAGGGGAAACGCCGCATGGCTCCCCTCGCCCACTTGCAGGAGAGGGGAAACGCCGCATTGCTCCCCTCGCCCGCTTGCGGGAGAGGGGTCGGGGGTGAGGGCTGCCGTCTACCCAAGGTAACCCAGCGGCAGCGCCGTGGTATCCACCACCCGGCGCATCACGAAACTCGAATGCACGCCGGACACGCCCTCAATGCGCGTGATCTTGTTGAGCAGGAATTCCTGGTAGGCGTCCATATCGGGCACCGTGACCATCAGCTGGTAATCCGCGTCCGAACCGGTGATCAGGAAGCAGGACTGCACTTCCGGGAACTGCTGTACCGCCTGCTCGAAATGCGCGAACCGCTCAGGAGTGTGCCGGTCCATGGAAATCTGGATCAGCGCGGTGAGCGACAGGCCCAGCGCCTTGCGGTCGAGCAGCGTCACCCGTTTCCGGATGACGCCCGCCTCCTCCATGGCCTTCACCCGCCGCAGGCACGGGGACGGGGAGAGGCCGACCCGTTCGGCCAGTTCCTGGTTGGTAAGGCCACCGTCCTGCTGGAGCTCGGCCAGGATACGGCGGTCGGTGCGGTCGGGGGTGAAGGCAGGCATTGGCGACCTCGAATTGCTTTTTATGAGCAATATTATTGCCGATTTGACCGATTAAAGGCCAATTCCGCAACCCGATTTCGCGGACTGCCGGCTATTGTTGCTTCCGTTGCAGATGAGCAGATCGCCGGCATGGCCGACTCCCCACAAGGGCGCCCCACCCTGTAGCGAGCCGCCAATACCTTTGTGGTGAGCCGGCCATGCCGGCGATAACCCCCACCGGCGATTTCCTTGTAGCGAGCCGGCCATGCCGGCGATCTGCCCAACCACCCCGGAGACCCGACCCATGCGTTACGACCATCGCCAGTACCGTCCCTGCACCCCCGTGCCGCGGCCCCAACGCCGCTGGCCGGACCGCGTCATCGACAAGGCCCCCGACTGGTGCGCCGTCGACCTGCGCGACGGCAACCAGGCGCTGGTCAAGCCGATGACCGTCGAGCAGAAGACGCGCCTGTTCCGCCTGCTCGTGGACATCGGCATCAAGGAAATCGAGGTCGGCTTCCCCGCCGCCTCGCAGCCGGATTTCGATTTCGTGCGCAGGATAATCGACGAAGGCCTCGTGCCCGACGACGTGCGCATCCAGGTGCTCTGCCAGTGCCGCGAAGAGTTGATCGCGCGCTCCTTCGAGGCCTTGCGCGGCGTGAAACGCGCGAACGTGCACATCTACAACTCGACATCAACGATCCAGCGCGAGCGCGTGTTCGGCATGGATCGCGCGGCGATCACCGCCATCGCCGCGCAGGGCGCGACCTGGGTGAAGCAATACGCCGCCCGCGCCCCGGAAACCGAATGGGAGTTCCAGTACTCGCCAGAAAGCTTCACTGGCACCGAACTCGATTTCGCAGCCGACGTGGTGAACGCCGTCATCGACGTCTGGCGCCCGCAGGACGGACAGAAGGTGGTGATCAACCTCCCGGCGACGGTGGAATCGGCGACGCCCAACGTCTACGCCGACCAGATCGAGTGGATGGCCGATCACATCCGGCACCGCGACCGGGTGCGCATCAGCCTGCACACGCACAACGACCGCGGCTGCGCGGTGGCGGCGGCGGAACTCGGCCTCATGGCCGGCGCCGACCGCGTCGAGGGCACGTTGCTCGGCAACGGCGAGCGCACCGGCAACATGGACATCGTCACGCTGGCGATGAATCTCTACTCGCAGGGAGTCGACCCGAAACTCGACCTCTCGGACATGCGACGCATCATCGACACCGTCGAGGCCTGCACCGAGATCCGCACGCACCCGCGCCACGCGTGGGCCGGCGAACTCGTCTACACCGCGTTCAGCGGCAGCCACCAGGACGCGATCCGCAAGTCGCTCTCGCAGCAGCAGGCCGGCGAGCACTGGCAAGTGGCCTACCTGCCGATCGACCCGCGCGA
>JBKHWN010000053.1:0-9438 GCA_046566505.1 Gammaproteobacteria bacterium | reverse complement strand
CAGGCTGGGCCGACCTTGTAGCGAGCCGGCCATGCCGGCGATCAACCCCTTCCCGTGGCGAGCCGGCCATGCCGGCGATGACTCACCGGACACCTCGCGGCCTCACCACGGGCCACAGCTGTTGCCTGTCGTGCAGGGAACTGGTTACAGCGCGACCATCTGCCGGTGTGAGCGGCGACTGGCGATGGCGATGCCACCCAGTACCGGTGCGGCGACCACGGCAGCGACGGCCTCGGCCAGCGGGTTGCCGCCTTCCACCTGCGCGCCGCGCAGCCGTGCGAGCCAGGCATCCGCGCTGTTGCCGGCGAGGTTTGCGAAATAGATGGCGTGGATGTAGGCCATGATTTCTGCGCGTTCTTCCGGGCTCCATGCGCGCGCCAACGCGCGCTCGGCCTCGGCGTCCGGTTCGCGCACGGTGTCGGCGAAATGCTTGCCGTAAAGGATCGCCACCGCCTCGCGCTCGTCGAGCTGGCCGAAGGTGCCGGCGTCCAGCACATGCTGCAGGTCATCGAGATCGACATCGTTCTGCAGCGCGAGCCCGGTGTGCACCCAGCTGCAGTAGCGGCAGTCGTTCACTGCGGTGACGGCGAGCATCACCTTTTCGCGCAGCGCGGGCGATGTGGCGGGTTGGCGCAGTGCCTTGAGCAGGGTCGGTGACGACTTCAGTGCCGCAGCGGCACTGCGGGCGAGCAGCGGCAGGGTGAAGGTGCGCCTGGCGAAGGTCGGGCTGGAAGATTGGGTCACGGTGCGGGTTCCTCGGGGTGGTGCGGGAGTTCTCTCCTGCTTGTAGCCCCTCTCCCCAACCCCTCTCCCGCAAGCGGGAGAGGGGCTGAACAAAAAGCGGGAGAGCGGCCAGGCGAAGAGCGGTAGATCTGCCGGGTGACGAGTCGGAAATGGGGCGAAAGGGGTGTGGGTGGCGACTCCCCTCCCCCTCGGGGGGAGGGGTTGGGGGAGAGGGGGGTATCCGGAATCCGGGGAGAGGGGCTCATCCGGAACCAATCCCCTGAGCCACATGCAGCGCCCAGGCGGCGATGCTCATCGACGGCGGCGCACCTGGCGCGCCTGGCAGCGCGCTGCCGTCAACGACAAACAATCCCGGCAACCCGTGGATCTCACCGCGCCCGTTCAGCAGGCCGCGCGCTGCGTTGTCGTCGACCCGCGCGCCGCCCAGCGGATGCACGGTGATCGGCAGCGCCGGCAAGGTGTGCACGCGCTTGCCGGAAATGCGTTCGAGATGCCGGAAGGCGTCGCTGATCCGCGCGAGCACCGGATTGGCCTCGGCAACATAGTGGAAACGCAGGCGGCCGTTACGCCAGCTGGCAAAACCGTTCGCTTCGTCGGCGCCCATGGCGACGAGGACCAGGTCGCGCTTGAGCCGCGCGCGCAATGCGTTCGGCAGCGGCAAGCCGTCGATGCCGTTGGCGCCGAAAAACGTCAGGTACGGGTCGTTCTCTCGCCCGCGGATAACGAAGCGGCCGTGGCAGGGCGCGCCGCAGCTGTAATCGGCGCCGGTGTCGTTGCAGGCCCACCAGCCGACCGAATCGCCGTTGCCGCCAAAACCGAGTCCCAGTGCCGGCAATGCGCCGAGCGCGCCACGTTCACGCGCACTGAACAGCAGACGCAGCGTGTTGAGCGTGCCGGCGGCCAGCAGCAACCTTGGCGTCTCGATGTGGCGATAACGGCCGTCGTGGTGGTTGCGCAGGCTGACGCGCCAGCCGTTCGTGCTGCGGCCGATGTCCACGGCCTCGTGCAGGTCGAGTACGGTGAGGCCGCGTTGCAGTGCCGGCGCGACGAGCAGTTCGTCCAGCGTGACCTTGCCGCCGTTGGCATCGCCGAAATACGCGTTGTCGGCGAAGGCGCGCTGTTCGAAGCGGAAACCCATCTCCGGCTGCGGCAGCGACGGATCAGCGTGCAGCAGCGGATCGTTGGCCAACCGGTCGCCGGTGAAATTCGGGATGCCCTCGCCGTGCCGGGGCGCACGCGCCTGCATGCGTGCAATGGCGTGGTCGTAATGCGCGGCCATCGACGCGTCGCCGATGCCGTCGGCGCGGTTGTCCCAGTAGTTTTCGACGGCCGGGCGCGTGTTCATCGCGGTGTAGACGTGGCTGCCGCCGCCGACACCGCTGCTGCACAGCACGCTCATGTCGCCATCGAGGTGCAGGTCGAACAGGCCGTGGTTGTGCAGCGACAGGCCGCCGCGTGCCAGGAACGGTGCCAAGAACGGCGCATCGATGCGTCGCAGCAAGTGCGTGAGTGAGTGGCGGCCGTGCGGCAGCGGGCTGCGACGACCGATGCCGGCGGCGCGCACCGGCACCGTGTCGCGCCAGGGGCCGCGTTCGACCAGCGCCACGCGCAGGCCGGCCTTGAGCAGCGCGTCGGCGGCAAAGGCGCCGCCGAAACCGCTGCCGATGATGAGGGCGTCGTACTGCATGGCGGGATCAGTCCGCCGGCGTCAGCGTGAAATAGAGAACGCGGTGCAGGCCGGCCTTGCCCTGCCAGTTCATGCGCGCGAGCACCAGGCCGTCGCCGAGCACGCGTGCTTCGCCGCGGATCGGGCGCAGCAGGCCGATGTTTTCCGGCACGTCGTAGTCGAGCCACAGCGACGGCTGGCCGTCGACCGGGCTGTCGCGCGTTTCGACGCGGTAGCGGCCGAACGACGGGCCGTGTGCGGTGAACCAGCGGTTGGCGCCGGCGCCGGCCTCGAAACTCTTGCCGCGCCAGGGGTTGATCGGCAGCGCGAGCAGGCGGTACAGGCCGCGTGCCAGTGGGCGCGGCAGCCAGTTCAGGCCGAGGATCGCCATCAGCGTGCCGCGGTGGACGCCGCCGGCCTGTTCGATGGATACCGGTGGCAGCAGGGCGAACAACTGGTCGAGTTCTTCCTGCGTCTGGCCGAGCAGGTCGGCGGAGGTGGGGCGGGCAACGGGCTGGAAGGCGGTCATGACGGCTCCGTCAGGCAATGCGGGTGTGCGTACTCTCACCCCGGCCAAGGCGGGCGACAACCGAGTTTTTCACGGGCCAAGACCCAGAAAACCTGATGCATGCAGGGCAAGGCGAACTGTTGGGTGACAGTGGGTCCACGGGACGGCGAGTCGGGAACACCCCTGTGGCGAGCCGGCCATGCCGGCGATGATGAGGATGTGGCTTGTGCAGGACTTATCGGGGGCATGGTCCCCTCTCTACAAGGCGGGTGGCATATCGGGGGCATGGCCCCCTCACCACAGGGGCGCGGTGCTCCTGTGGGGAGCCGGCCCTGCCGGCGATGGCCTCAGAGCGAACCCAATTGCTCGCGCAGCCAGTCGAGGAAGGCGTGGATGGCAGGGTCGTCCTGCCGGTCATCGGGGATGACCGCATACATGGCCTCCGGCAGCGGGCCGAGCGCCGGGCCGATGGCGGTGACCCGGCCGCTGGCGATCAGCGGCTTTTCCAGCGGCATCACCGCCAGCGCGACCCCCAGTGTCTGCGCCGCCTCGATGGCGGCCGGGTAATCGTCGACGTGGTACTCCTGCGCCGGTGTCGGCTTGCCGAGGCCGAGCCGGGCGAAGAACTGCGGCCAGCTGTCCGGTCGCTCGGTCATGTGCACCAGCGGCGCCTGCACCAGGTTGAGCGGACGGGCGACCAGGTCGAAGGCGGCGGCCACCGCCGGCGGGCAGATCGGCTGCACGAACAGGTCGGCGAGTTTCTCGTGCACGCAGCCGGGCCAGGGCGGGTTGCCGTAGCGCACGGCGAGGTCGATCTTCCGGTGGCGCAGGTCCAGACTGCGCACGCTGGTGTCGATCCGCAGTTCGATGTCCGGGTGGCGCTGGCGGAAATCAGCCAGCCGCGGCAGCACCACGCGGTTGGCCAGCGGCGGCATCAATGTCACGCGCAGCGGCAGTTGCCGGCCGTCGCCGCGCAGGCGCAGGCCGGCAGCGTCGATGGCATTCAGGTGCGGGCGGATATCGGTCGCGTAGCGGCGGCCGGCGTCGGTGAGCGCAAGGCCGCGCGGCAGCCGCTCGAACAGCGCGACGCCGAGCTGTTCCTCCAGCGCTTTCACCTGCTGGCTGATGGCGGACGCGGTGACGCAGAGTTCGTCGGCAGCCAGCCGGAAACTGCCCAGTCGGGCGGCGGCCTCGAAGGCGCGCAGCAGGTTGAGCGAGGCGACGGCCAGGCGGGGCACGGGCCGGGCCTACGGTGTCTTCTTGAACGAGCGTTCGTTGCCGGCGACCAGGTCGCGCAGGTTTTGCCGGTGACGCCACAGCAGCAGCAGCGACATTGGGACCATCGCCGCGAAATAGGGCGGCGCCAGATGCCAGACGATAAAGGGCGCCAGTGCCCAGCTGATGACCGCCGCCAGCGAGGAAATGCGTGACGGCAGGAACACGAACAGCCAGGCCAGCATCACGGCCAGGCCGCTGGCCCAGTCCAGCGTGTTGACCACGCCGAGCGCTGTAGCCACGCCCTTGCCGCCCTCGAAGCGGAAGAACAGCGGGTAGAGGTGGCCGAGGAACGCGAAGAAGCCAATCCACGCCAGCATCGGCGCATCGACGCCGGCCAGCCGCGCCAGCAGCACGGGCACCACGCCTTTGAGCACGTCGCCGGCCAGCGTCATCGCCGCCGCCGGCTTGCCCGCGATGCGCAGCACGTTGGTGGCGCCCGGGTTGTGCGAGCCTTCGCTGCGCGGGTCGGGAAAGCCCAGTACCCGGCAGACCAGGATCGCGGTCGACACCGAGCCGAGCAGGTAGGCCATCAGACAGAAGCCGAAGGCGATGGCAAAGTCGGCAACCGTGGCCTGTTCCGTTGCGAGCAGCCCGAAGACTGTTGAGAATTCCACGCGCGTTCCCCGTTGCAGCGAGCCGAAAACGCCGCATTCTAGTCGCCCACCTTGCCGCTGTCCCCGCCTTCCGGCGGATCGGTGGCCGCCCCGGAACCCGCCGAGCCGCACCAGCCATGGACATCGTCTACATCAACGACCTGCGGGTCGACACCGTGATCGGCATCTACGACTGGGAGCGCCGCATCCGCCAGACCATCAGCCTCGACCTGGAAATGGCCTTCGACATCCGTCGCGCCGCAGCCAGCGACCGCATCGAGGACACGCTTGACTACAAGGCGGTCGGCAAACGGGTGATCGCCCATGTGCAGCAGAGCGAGGCGTTGCTGGTCGAACGTCTTGCGGAAGAAATTGCGCAGATCGTGCTCGCAGAGTTCGCCGTGCCCTGGTTGAAGCTCAGGCTGTCCAAGCCCGGCGCGTTGCGCGGTGCGAAGGATGTCGGGCTGGTGATCGAGCGGGGCACGAAGCCGTGACGCGCGCCTGGCTGGGCGTGGGCAGCAACGTCGATCGCGAGCGGCACATCCGTTCCGCCATCAACGCGTTGCGCACGCGATTCGGCGAGCTGGTGATTTCACCGGTGTACGACAGCGCCGCCGTCGGCTTCGACGGGCAGCCGTTCCTGAACCTCGTGGTCGGTATCGACACTGACCTGCCGGTGGGCGAACTCGCGCAGTGGCTGCGCGCGCTGGAAGCGGCCAGCGGCCGCACGCGTGAAGCCGGTCCTTCATTCAACGATCGCACGCTCGATATCGACATCCTCACCTGGGGCGATTTCTGCGGCGTGGTCGACGGCATCACGCTGCCGCGCGGGGAGATCCTGCGCCATGCCTTCGTGTTGCGGCCGCTGGCCGACGTCGCGCCGGGCGAACAGCACCCGGCGCTGCAGCGCCCCTATCGGGATTTGCTGGCGGAACGGGATTTCTCCGCGCAGCCGCTGCACGTGGTGCCGTTCGCGCTGCCTTGACGCGCTGCCTGCCGATCAGCTTTCGATGCGGCGCAAACCGATGCGTGTGTCGCGCGGTGAGTGGCAGGGCTGGGCACCGGCCAGCCGGAAGTTCAGTTGCGGATAGTTGCCGGCGATGTGCAGCGGCTTGATCGGGCTGCCGTACAGGGTCTTGTCGGAAACGCCGTTCCTGAACTGCCACGGTTGCCAGGCGTGGTACATCAGCACCGTGCCCGGGCGCATGGCTGCAGCCACCTTGGCCTTGCACTGGCAAGAGCCCAGGTCGTTGTACATCTCGATCAGCTCGCCGTCGCTGATGCCCAGTTCCTGCGCGTCCTCCACCGACACCCACAACGCCGGCTCGCCGCGCTGCAGCCGCAGCATCGTCGGGTTTTCCCGCCACTGCGAGTGGATCGACCAGCGCGTGTGCCCGCCGCTCAGGAAAAACGGCTGCGGCGTACCGGTGAGTGACGGTGTCGGCTTGTAGGTCGGCGAAGCCTCGTCGGCCTCGATGAACCAGGGGTGGTCGATGTAGAACTGCATGCGCCCGGTTGCCGTCGGGTAGCGCTTGTGTTCGTGAATGAACCGCTGGTGCGGCGTGATTGTTTTGCCCTTGTGCTTGGCGGTTCCCATCGCGTTCATTGGTGAATACTTGCCGGTGGAATGAATCTCCACCGCGCCGTCCCGGCGCAACTGGTCGAGCGTGATGTCATCCTCGAACAGCTCTTCCAGCGCCCGCACGATGCCGTGTTCACGCATCGTGCACAGGAAGTACGGATTGGACATGCCGGAAATCTTCAGCATGAACCGGAACGCTTCTTCCTTGCCTTCCTCAGTGGCCGGGAACCGGCCGTTGTACGACCAGCGCTCATAGGTGTTGTCCAGCCGCAGGGTGCGCCCGAACAGATCCGTGTACTGGAGTTTGCCCTTTGCCACGGCACGCTCGCTGATCTTCTGCGCGAGCTCGCCCATCATGATGTACTCGCACTTGCTCTGGCCCTGCGGCTCGATCGCCTTGTCGTTGATGATCAGGTAGGGAATGTAGCTGGGCGTGTACTTCAGCCCGAGTTTTTCGTACCAGCCGGCGGCCGGCAGCAGGATGTCCGAATGCAGCGACGTGTAGTTCAGTTGCGGCGTGATGCCGACCACCAGGCCAATCTTGTCCCACAGGCTTTTCTCGATGGCGTCGTGGCGCCAAAGCCGCCGTAGCGGGTTGGAGCCGGTGAAGATGTACAGGTCCGGGATCTCCGCCTGCTTCATGTGCGGGTTTTTCGCGTAACCCTCGCTGTTGAGCGCATCACCCATGTAGTCGGCCAGTGAACGCGGGTAGCTCTTGTCGTGGGCGTCCTCCATCACCTTCTTCCACTCGGGTTCGAGTTCATAAAAGAACGGAATGCCCGGCACTGCGCCGCTGCGCATCGTCTGCAGGATGTGTTCCTGCTGCACCGAATCCTCGCCATTGAGGTTGAACAGCAGCCGCAGTACACCGGCATTGCCGTTGAGGTCGGCGGATTCCAGGGCTTCCATCGCGCTGCGGATTGGCGCGTACTCGTCACCGAAGTTTTCTGCCTGCCCATAGGCGATGATCGGAAACGCTTCCGGCAGGTTGAACGACACGGTGCGGATGCCGCCACCGGGCTTGCCGTGGCTGCCGACCAGTGCGCAGAGCAGGGCTTGCAGGCGCTGCTCCAGGTCGGAGTGGTAACCCTTGGCGGCACCGTAGCTGGCAAAGATCATCGGCGCCTTCGCGCCGGCAAAGCCGCGGGCAAACTGCCGGATCAGCGCCGGGTTCAGTTTCGTCTCTTCCGACACGGCCTCTGGCGACCACTTCTGCACGCGCTCCGCCAGCAGGTTCCAGTTGGTGCGCACCTTCACCGTGCTGCCGTCAGCGAGCTTCACTTCGAAGCGCCCGTCCAGCGCGATATCGACATCGTCCGGCAACTTCGTGGTGCCTGCGTCGTGGTCGCCGCAACCCGGCATCTCGAACGGCGCACTGCGCTTTCGATCCCAGCCGTAATAGCGGTGTTCACCGTCAGCGGAAGCGTCGAGGTCGCGTGCGCGCAGGAAGCGGCCGTTGTCTTCGCGGATGAGGAAGCTCAGGTCGGTGTACTGGCGCAGGTAGTCTTCCTTGTACAGCTTCTCGTTGATGATGACATGCGCCGCCGCCATGGCGAGCGCTGCATCGGTGCGCGGCTCGATCGGCATCCACAGATCGGCCTTGGTGGCCGTTGGCGAGTAATCCGGCGAGATGCACACCAGTTGCGCGCCGTTGTAGCGCGCCTCCGTGAGGAAGTGCGCATCCGGTATGCGTGTGGTGACCGGGTTGCCCATCCAGATGACGATGTAATCCGAATGGAACCAGTCGTCGCTGGAGCCTTCGACACTCTGCGTACCGAAAGTCTGGATGGTGCCCATCATCTGGTCGCCGAGCAGCCCGTAGGAATCGACCTCGGTGCAGCCCAGCAGAGAAAATAGCCGCGTTTCCCACGCCTGGTCCGGCCCGAAATCCATGTTGCTGGTGCCGTAGTCGTACACCACGCGTTGCGGCTTGTTCTCTGCCAACGTGTCGATGATCTTGTCGGCGATCGTGGTGTAGGCCTCGTCCCAGCTGATGCGCTCCCAGCGGCCGGATCCGCGCGGTCCGACGCGCTTCATCGGGTGCAGGACGCGCATCGGCGAATAGGTCTGCTCGGAATAGCACGCACCCTTCTGGCAGCCGCGCGGGTTGAAATCCGGCACGCCTTCCTCCTGTGCCGAGTAAACGCGGTTCTGTTCCTCGCGCCACACCACGCCGTCGCGCACATAGATGTCCCAGCTGCAGGCGCTCAGGCAGTTCGACCGGCCGTGACTGGCCTTGACGATGCGGTCCCAGCGCCACTGGCGGCGATAGATTTCCTCGACCGAGGTGAACGACGGCGGCTCGTCGAGCACGGCGGCGATGGCGTCGTTGCCGCGGAGCAATCCGTTTGGCAGCAGCGCCGCAGCAACAAAACCGGCAGTGGAAACGCCAAGAAATTCCCGACGATGCATGGTGTACACCTCTCAACTCTTTGATTTCTGTAACTTCCCGACGTGCGCGTCGCAAATCCATAGTTGCGCGTCGTGAAATGACGACTTTTGCGCGCAAAAGCGGCGATTTTTGTCATCGTTGCAAACCGTTCCCATTAGTCACCGATCACGACGTCTCTGCTTGATCAAGGTCAAGTTTGGGCCTGCGGTTGACCTTGAGGCGCGGTTCGAAAAATGTAACCTTAACTCCACTTACTAACCGGTCGGTCAGCGAAAGTTGGCCGCCGGCGCACGGAGCGGGACCGGTGGCAGCAAGAGTGGCAAGAGTGGCAAGAGTGGCAAGAGTGGCAAAGAACAAGGGCGGCGTCGGTGATATGACTGCAACCAGCAAAAGCAGCAGCAAGAAGGCGACGCCGGTGCGCACCTTGGCGCCGACCCGCCCGAACGCGCGCGTGAAGGCCGGGGCTTCGAGGGCAACGGCGCCGGTGCCGGCCGTACTCGGGAGCGCGGCGCCGGCAGCGTCGGCAGCCGCTGCAAATGACCATCCTGCCGAGCCGGTGACCGCGCGCGAGGCGCAGCGGCTGGCTACCCGCGAGGCCATCATCCATGCCGCAGCCGAAGGCTTCGCCCGCCTGGGCTACGACCAGTGCTCGCTGGAGGAAATTGCCGGCACGGC
>JBKHWN010000052.1:0-3130 GCA_046566505.1 Gammaproteobacteria bacterium | reverse complement strand
TGGTCGGCGGCATGCTGCTGGCCGCCTGCATGGTGGCGCGCATGGTGCAGTCGACGGTGATGGCGGCGACGGCGCCGGCGGCGACGGCCTACATCGCCGACATCACCAGTCTCGACCAGCGCACCGCGGGCATGAGCCGGCTCGGTGCGGCGCACAACCTGGGCACGATCGCCGGCCCGGCCATCGGCGGCGCGCTGGCGATGATCAGCCTGCTGGCGCCGCTGTACATGGCTGCGGGCGTGACCCTGGTGACGGCCTTTTTCGTCTGGCGCTGGCTGCCGGAAGCGCCGCCGGCCGTGCAGCCCGCCGGCAGCGTGGCCACCCGCAGTGAGGGGCCGGGCTATTTCGATCCGCGCGTGTTCCCGTTCCTGCTGATCGGAATCTGCCTGTACATCGGGTTTTCGGTGATCCAGCAGACGCTCGGTTTCTACATCCAGGACCGCCTGCAGATCGACGGCCGCGAGACGGCGAAATACACCGGCCTGGCCATGATGATTGGCGCCGTGGCATCGCTGGCGGCGCAGGGGTTGGCGGTGCGGCTGGGGTGGTCTTCGTCGCGCCTGATGGGCGTCGGGCTGCCGGCGATGCTGGCGGGCAGCGTGCTGTTACTGGTGGCCGAGGGCCCCTGGCTGGTGGCGCTGTCGATGGTGTGTGTCGGGGTGGGCGCCGGGCTTACGGGGCCGGGCTACATGGCGGCCGCGAGCCGTGCCGTCGAGGCACACGAACAGGGCGCGGTGGCCGGGCTGGTGAGCGCGGCGCCGGCGCTGGGCTATATCGTCGGGCCGCTGGCCGGCACCGCGCTATACCAGCTCGATCCGCACTGGCCGTACCTGTTCGTTGCGGTATCCTTCACCCCCCTGATTTTTTACGCCCGCCGCACTGCCGGCCGCTCATGAACGACAAGCGCGAGCCCGACGCCGGCGCCGAGGTGCTGGACATGGACAAGTCGCGCGATCGCGCGAAGCGGTTGCGGCAGGAGCGCGCGGCCGCCGAACTGGCGACGCGTTTCCACCGCGCCATGGGCTGGAAGGGCACGCCGGATGCGCCGGGCGGGAAGGCCGGCAAGAAAGGCAAACGCAAGAAGAAGCGCTGACCGGCGCATCACCGATACCGGAGTCGACCCGAAATGGCCACGCACGCTGAGGATTTCACCGATTTCACGCCGCCGCCGGCTGCGGAACTGTCCCGCCGGCTGCGCGGGCTGCGGCGCTGGTTCGACCCGCGTTTTTATGGCCTGGAAAACGTGCGCCCGGACGTGCCATCGCTGTTCGTCGGCAACCACACGATCTACGGCGTGATCGATTCGCCGCTGTTCTATGCCGGCCTGTACGAGAAGACCGGTGTCTATCCGCGTTCACTCGGTGACGACTACCACTTCAGCGTGCCCGGCTGGGGCGACATGCTGCGCAAGTACGGCTCGGTGCCCGGTTCGCGCGAGAACTGCGCGGCGCTGATGGAGGCCGGGCAGAACGTGCTGGTGTTCCCCGGCGGCGCGCGCGAGGTCGCCAAGCGCAAGGGCGAGGAGAACAGCCTGACCTGGAAAAACCGTACCGGCTTCGCCGCGATGGCGATCCGCTACCAGTACCCGATCCAGCCCTTTGCCTCGCTGGGCCCGGATGACTCCTTCACCATCCTGTTCGACGGCGAGGATTTTCGGGAGTCATTTATCGGCCGTCGCCTGCTGCAGAACGAAAAGGTGGCGAATTTCCTGCGCGACGGCGACCTTTTCATGCCGATCGCGCGCGGTATCGGCCTGACCGGGATACCGCGGCCGGAACGTTTCTACTTCAAGCTCGGCGAGCCGATTTCCACCGAGCAATTCGCCGGCAAGGAACACAACAAGTCGGCGCAGTGGGAACTGCGCGAGCAGGTTGCCGATTCGATCGAACGCATGATCGGGGAGCTCAAGGAAATACGCGCTGCCGAGCCACTGCCGCTGTGGCGGCGATTGCTTGCCGGCAAGCACAAGGACTGACTGCCGGTCAGAAGCCCATCCGCTTGCGTTCCAGGCGGCGGATGAACTCCTCCAGCACGATCCGGTAGAGGTCCTCGCCGAGGTAGGCGTCCTCGACGCCGTAGTCGATGTTCGGGTTGTCGTTCACCTCGATCACCGCGACCTTGTTCTCGGCCTGCTTGATGTCCACCCCGTACAGGCTGTTGCCGATCAGGTTGGCTGCCTTGACCGCCGCCTTGACCACCTGCACCGGCGCATCGCGCACCGGCATGGTGAGAAAGCCGCCGCTTACCGTTTTGCCGCTGCTGGTGTCGTGGCTGTAGATCTGCCAGTGGCCACGGGCCATCTGGTACTGGCAGGCGAACACCGGCTTCTGGTTGAGCACGCCGATGCGCCAGTCGTATTCGGTATAGAAGAACTCCTGGGCCAGCAGCAGGGACGATTGGCGGAACAGGATGTCCGCCTGGTCCAGCAACTCCTGCTGGCTGTTCACCTTGACGATGCCCCGGGAGAAGGAGCCGTCCGGAATTTTCAGCACGATCGGGAAACCGAGCGTCTGGGACAGCGCCTCCAGGTCCCGCCGCCGGTCGCGGCTGATGATTACCGTCCTGGGCGTCGGCACGCCGTTGGTCTTGAGCAGGTCGGCCAGATAGACCTTGTTGGTGCACTTGAGGATCGACTCCGGATCGTCGATCACCACCATGTCCTCGCTCTCGGCCTTCTTGGCGAAGCGGTAGGTGTGGTTGCTGATCGCGGTCGTCTCGCGGATGAACAGCGCGTCGTACTCGGCCAGCCGGGCGAAATCCTTCTTCTCGACCAGGTCGACGTCGATGCCCAGCGAGCGGCCGACCCGCATGAAGCTGGCGATGGCCTTGGCGTTCGAGGGCGGCAACGCTTCCTGCCGGTTGATGAGCATCGCGAGGTCGTAGCGATACTTCTTGCGGCTGCGCGGCTTGCGCCAGATCTTGCGGGAAAAGCCGTTCAGCGCATCGGCGAACCGGTCTTCCTCGGTGTCGGACAGGCTGTTCAGGGCACCGGCCTTGATCGACTCGATCAGCCAGACATCGGTCTTGCGGAACTCGACGACCAGGATGGGGCAGGGGTACTGCTCGAACAGTTGCCGGGCCAGGTCTTCCAGCGGTTCGTAGTCGGTCTGGCCGAAGAACAGTTTCAGCG
>JBKHWN010000051.1:0-9701 GCA_046566505.1 Gammaproteobacteria bacterium | reverse complement strand
GTTGTCGGCGGCGCAGACGAGCGTCGGCGCACCAAGGCCGAGTGCCGCGCTTGCCAGGACGAGCGGGAGTGCGATTCTGCCGGACATGGAGTCGCCAACCTGTTGATATTTATTGTTTTTGGCGTTGAATCTGTGACGAACGCTCCAGCATGCTAACCGACCCCCTCTGTCCGTCGCAACGTCGGGAGGGACCGGCGGTGCCCAGTCCCCGGTTGAGCCGCGGACCGCGGTTCTATAGAATCGCCCGCCCGCCGCCCCTGGCGGCGGACCTTGCCCGGCAAATGCTGCGCAGGGAACCTTGCCTCACCCCGCTGCGGGGAGGCCGACACAGACCGTAAGGAGCTACCCCCAGATGCGTCACTACGAAGTGGTGTTCCTGGTGCACCCTGACCAGAGCGAGCAGGTGCCCGGGATGATCGAACGCTACACCTCGTCCATCAAGGAGGCTAAGGGCCAAGTCCACCGCCTTGAGGACTGGGGCCGTCGCCAACTCGCCTACCCGATCAACAAGATCCACAAGGCCCACTATGTGCTGATGAACATCGAGTGCGACCAGAACGCACTCGACGAACTCAACGGCGCGTTCCGCTTCAACGATGCCGTGCTGCGCAGCCTCGTGATCCGTCGCGACAACGCCGTCACCGAACAGTCGCCGATGGCCAAGAGCGCCGGCGAGCGTCGTCGCGGTGAAGGCGAAGGTGATGGCGAGCGTGGTCGCGGTCGTCGCGACCGTGATGCCGAGCCGGTTGCCACCGAGGAAGACGAGGGCGGCGAGGCCTGACCGGTCGGAGTGGAAACCAATCATCTGACCCTCACCGGCCTGGTTGTCGACGTAGGTCGTGGCCGGGTGAGTCCCGCCGGGATTCCCCAGCAGCGCATCAGCGTCGAACACCGGTCGCGACAGGTCGAGGCAGGGATGGCGCGCGAGGCGCGCTGCCGGATCGACGTCAAGGTGGCAGGTGAGGATCTGGTCAGCGTTGTCCGCGGGATCGCCGTCGGGCAGCGGGTCGGGATCGAGGGTTTCCTCACGCGGGAAGGATACAAGGGTAGTGACGTCGGCATCGTGGTACACGCCACGCGGGTCAGGATGCTGGACGGCGCGATCGATACAGAACATCACGAAAAAGGCACGGCCGCGAAACCACGCGGGTCGTGACAGGAGAGAAGAGCCATGGCGCGTTTTTATCGTCGTCGCAAGTTCTGCCGTTTCACGGCCGAAGGCGTCGAGTACATTGATTACAAGGACCTCGAGACGCTGAAGCAGTACGTCAGCGAGACGGGCAAGATCGTTCCCAGCCGCATCACCGGCACCCGCGCGCGCTACCAGCGCCAACTGTCGACGGCGATCAAGCAGGCGCGTTTCCTCGCCCTGCTGCCGTATTCCGACAGCCAGCAGCAGTAATCGCCCGGTCGCGAGGAGGAATACACCATGCAAGTCATCCTGCTTGAACGCATTGCCAACCTGGGCACCCTGGGCGAAGTCGTGAAGGTCAAGGCCGGTTTCGGCCGCAACTTCCTGATTCCCTACGGCAAGGCCAAGCCCGCCACCCCGGAGAACATCGCCGAGGTCGAGAAGCGTCGTGCCGAACTGGAAGCGCAGTTCGCGGCGCAACTGGCTGCCGCACAGGCGCGTGCCGAGAAACTGAACGGCCTGGCCGTCACCGTGGCCGCCAAGGCCGGCGACGAGGGCAAGTTGTTCGGTTCCATCGGTACCCGCGACATCGCCGACGCCATCACCGCAGCCGGCGTTGAAGTGAACAAGAGTGAAGTGCTGCTGCCGAACGGGCCGCTGCGCAACTGCGGCGAGTACGACATCACGGTGCGTGTGCACAGCGACGTCGAAGGCGTCATCAAGTTGGCAGTCGTCGCCGAGTAATCGTCGCGACAGGCGGTGTCGCAGTCGGGCCGTCATGGCCGATGATGCGTTGCCGCTCCTGTCGGGCCGGTGCAGAATCGAAGCCCTGCCGAAAGGCGGGGCTTCTCTTTTTCAATCCCCGGTCGCCGAGACATGTCCCATGGCTGAGCCCCTACCGATGCCTGCCGGCCTGGCAAGCATCGAAAACCTGAAAGTGCCGCCGCACTCGATCGAGGCGGAGCAGTCGGTGCTGGGCGGCCTCATGCTCAACAACCGGGCCATGGACGATGTTGTCGACCGGGTCGCGCCGGAAGATTTTTATCGCCATGACCACCGGCTGGTGTTCACCGTCCTGGGCGAGTTGCACGAGCGTGGCCAGCCCTTCGATGTGGTGACCGTCTCCGAGTCGCTCGCACGCAAGCATTTGCTGGCCGACGCCGGCGGCCTTGCGTACCTGGGCGAGCTGGCGCGCAACACGCCGAGTGCGGCCAACATCGTGGCGTATGCGGATATCGTGCGTGAGCGCTCGGTGATGCGGCAGCTGATCCGTGTGGCCAACGAGATCGCCGGCAACGCCTTCAATCCGGAAGGACGCTCGGTGCCGGAGTTACTGGACGACGCGGAAACGCGCGTGTTCCAGATTGCCGAAGGCCGCCAGCGCGGCAGCGGCCCGGTGGCGCTCAAGGACATCGCGCCGGCAGTGGTCGACCGCATTCGCGATCTCGCCGCGAACCCCGGGTCCGTCACCGGCATTCCCACCGGGTTTGACCTGCTGGATGACAAGACATCCGGCCTGCACAAGGGCGACCTGGTGATCGTGGCCGGCCGCCCGTCGATGGGCAAGACGACGTTCGCGATGAACATCGCCGAGAACGCGATGCTCAAGAGCGGCAAGCCGGTGCTGGTGTTCTCGATGGAAATGCCGCGCGACCAGATCGTGTTGCGCATGCTGTCGTCCTTCGGTCGCATCGACCAGGGTCGTCTTCGCACCGGCAACCTCGACCCGGAGGACTGGGATCGTCTGGTCAGCGCCTTCGCATTGCTGCGGGAGCAGAAGCTTTACGTTGATGACACGCCGGCCCTGTCGCCGACCGAACTGCGCGCGCGGGCGCGGCGCGTGGCCCGCGAGAGTGGCGGTGAACTCGGGATGATCATCATCGACTACCTGCAGTTGATGCAGGTGCCTGGCAGCCAGGAAAACCGGGCCACGGAAATCTCGGCGATTTCCCGCTCGTTGAAGGCGGTGGCGAAGGAGCTTGGCGTGCCGGTGGTGGCGCTTTCGCAGTTGAACCGGTCGCTGGAGCAGCGCCCGGACAAGCGGCCGGTGATGAGCGACCTGCGTGAATCGGGCGCGATCGAGCAGGACGCAGACATCATCATGTTCGTGTTCCGCGAAGAGGTGTACCTGAAGGACGAGAACCCCAAGGACAAGGATCGCCTGGAGCAGGTGCGCGGCACGGCGGAAATCATCATCGGCAAGCAGCGTAACGGCCCTATCGGCACGGTGCGTCTTGCCTTCCTCGGCAAGTACACGCGCTTCGAGAACCTGGCGAACGCCGGGTACGAGGAATACCAGGGATGAAGCGCGAGGTGGTGGCGGGCATCCGGCTGGATGCGCTGCGTCACAACCTTGGCGTCGTGCGCCGTCTTTGCCCGTCGAGTCGCATCGTGGCGATGGTCAAGGCCAACGCCTACGGGCACGGTCTGCTGCCGGTCGCAGAGGCGCTTTCAGCGGCGGGTGTCGATGCGCTGGGCGTAGCGGTGATCGACGAGGCGCTGGCGCTGCGTGCAGCCGGCATTTCGGCGCCGGTGATCGTGATGGAGGGCGCGTTCTCGACGGACGAGGTGGCTGCTGCCGCCGCACGGGACATTGCGCTGGTGGTCTACCGGGATGAGCAGGTGGCCATGCTGTGTGATGGCGGTGCTGACGTCTCGGGGCTCGAAGTCTGGCTGAAGATCGAAACGGGCATGCATCGACTCGGGCTGCCGGCCGCGCAGGCTGACGTGGCGGTGGAAAAGCTGCGGTCACGCGTGCGCAGGCTCGGGGTGATGACGCACTTCGCCTGCGCCGACGAGGCGGGCCATCCGCTGACGCCGGTGCAACTCGATCTGCTCAAGCGCTTTGCGCAGCGCCATGCCTTGCCCGCCAGTGCCGCCAATTCCGGGGCCATCGTCGCCTGCCCGGCAGCGCGACTGGATGACGTGCGGCCGGGCATCATGCTCTATGGCGGCGCGCCGGTCATCGGGCAGGATGCCGCCGCGTTCGGGCTGCAGCCGGTGATGACCCTGTCGGCGCGGGTGATCGCGGTGAATGACGTACCAGAAGGCGAGGCTGTCGGTTATGGCTGCACCTGGCGCGCTGCGCGCGATTCGCGCATCGCGGTGGTCGGCATCGGTTACGGCGACGGTTACCCGCGCCATGCGCCGTCGGGCACGCCGGTGCTGGTCGGCGGCCACCGCCGTCCGCTTGCGGGCCGCGTGTCGATGGACATGATCACCGTGGACGTGACCGGGTTGCCTGGCGTCGGCGTCGGTGACCCGGTGGTGCTCTGGGGTGAAGGGTTGCCGGCAGACGAGGTGGCGCGAAATGTCGGCACCATCAGTTATGAACTTTTCTGTCGCCTGACATCACGCGTGCGGTTCGTGTACGCCCGCTAGCAATACACACAAAACACAAGCACAGCACGCACAACAGATGCCCGCCATGCGGGCGCGTCCGGAGAGCAGGGTGGCCAAGCGGAAAACTGCCTACGTCTGTACCGACTGCGGTGCCGAGCACAACAAGTGGCAGGGCCAGTGCGTGTCCTGCGGTGCCTGGAACACCTTGTCGGAAGTTGTGCTGGCGAAGGAAGCCGGTACCGCGCGTGACGCCAGTTTTGCGGAAGCGCGTACTGGCTATGCCGGCGCACGAACCGGCGTGCAGGTGCTGCGTGATGTCGATCTCGCCACCGTGCCGCGCATGGCCACGGATCTTGTCGAGTTCGATCGCGTGCTCGGCGGCGGGTTCGTGCCCGGCTCCGCGGTATTGCTTGGCGGCAATCCCGGCGCCGGCAAGAGCACCTTGTTGCTGCAGACCGCTTGCCATCTGGCCGCGCGGCACCCGGTGCTGTACGTCACCGGCGAGGAGTCGCTGCAGCAGGTGGCGATGCGCGCGCACCGGCTGCAGTTGCCGGTCGACCGGCTGAGCGTTCTGGCCGAAACCAATGCGGAATCGATCTGCACGGAAGCGGCACGTCTGCAGCCGGCGTTGCTGGTGGTCGATTCCATCCAGACCGTGCACTTGCCGGGTCTTGAGAGCGCACCAGGCAGCGTGTCGCAGGTGCGCGAGGCGGCGGCCTATCTCACGCGCTTTGCCAAGCAGACCGGGACGGTGCTGGTGCTGGTCGGCCATGTCACCAAGGATGGCTCGCTGGCCGGGCCAAAGGTGCTCGAACACATGATCGACTGCTCGATCATGATCGAGGGCGAATCGGATTCGCGCTTCCGCACGCTGCGCGGCATCAAGAACCGCTTTGGTGCGGTGAACGAGCTGGGTGTGTTCGCCATGACCGGTGAAGGGCTCAAGGAAGTGAAGAACCCGTCGGCAATCTTCCTGTCGCGCGGCGAGCCGGCCCCTGGCTCGGTGGTGATGGTGTTGTGGGAGGGCACACGGCCGCTGCTGGTGGAAATCCAGGCGCTGGTCGATGCCTCCCCTTTCGGCAATCCGCGGCGCGTTGCCGTTGGTTTGGAGCAGAACCGGTTGGCGATGCTGCTGGCCGTGCTGCACCGGCATGGCGGCATTGTGGTTGGCGACCAGGATGTGTTCGCCAACGTGGTTGGCGGTGTGCGCGTCAGTGAAACCAGTGCCGACCTGGCATTGCTCGCGGCGGTGGTTTCCTCGCTGCGCGACCGCACGTTGCCGCAGGATCTGGTGGTGTTCGGCGAGGTGGGATTGTCCGGCGAGATCCGCCCGGTGCCGTCGGGTCAGGAGCGCCTGCGCGAGGCGGCCAAGCACGGGTTCCGCCGGGCCATCGTGCCGAAGGCGAATGCGCCGAAGGAAGGGATACCCGGCGTCGAGATCATCGCCGTGCAGAAACTGGCGGAGGCGCTGGACGCGCTCTGAGCCTGACGGATACCCCCCGGAACCGGGGAGGGTGGCCCTAGGTATTTTCCCTTACGTTTGTGGGCTTGGTGCGCCGGAGTCCGGCGCATCATCACGCCAGAACGACCAACAAGGAGCATCCCCCCATGAGATCCCGTCCCCAGCGCGCGCTGCTGGCCATGGCTGTCGCCTCGGCCTTCGTGTTCACCACCGGTTTCGGTTTCGGTAAGAAGGACGCACCGCCGCCGGTTTTCGATCCGGCAGCGGGCGCCGAGAGCCAGGCCAGCGTATTCGTCGCCCTGAACAAGCCGGCCGAGAAGGGCAAGATGAAGGATGTCGGCAAGGTCGCGCTGACTGCCTGTAGCGTGATGTTCGCATTCAAGTCGAATGCGACGGCCAGCACCTCGGGTGGCCTGTTTTCGGAGGCGGGCGGCGTGACGCGCGCCGAGGCCAGTGTCCGCGTGGAGTACAACCTGAACGGCATGGACGATGCCGCGATGCAGCAACTCACCAACGAGATCTGCGCCGAGGCGGAGACGCGGCTGGCGAGCGCCGGTTTCGACGTGATGCCGGTGGCAGAACTGGCGAACAACGAGCATTTCAAGGCGATGCACGCGAACGGCAAGCCGTCGTCGCACGAATACAAGATGCCGGGTTCGACGAAGTATCTGGTGTATGCGCCGCAAGGCCAGCAACTGGTAGACCCGCGTTACGCGACGCTGGGCGGCGCGTTCGCAGCCGCCAAGGGGCAGACGCCGGAACAGCACGAGGGCCGGTTGGTGCATGAGCTGGGCCAGAAGGTGACGCCGGTGCGCCTGAACCTGCTGGTGGACTTCGCCGAGGTACAGGGTGACGGGCACAAGGCGCTTGGCGGTCTGGCCAGCAAGGATTCGGCGGAAGTGAAGGCTGACGTGCGCCTCTCGGTGTCCGGCGAGCTGGTGCTGCGCCCGGCCGGAGCCTATGACTGCTGGAAGAGCCTGAAGGGTGGCCGTGACTGCGCCATCAACATCCACAAGGACGGCCCCGCGTTCTCGACGGCAGTGCCGGTGGTGTCCGGAGACAAGTTCTACCGGGAAGTGGTTGACCAGACGACGACCGGGCAGAAAATGGCCAGCGGTGTCACCAAGGGTCTTGCGCTTGCGGCGGCGATGTCCGGCGTCAAGGGTGGGCGCAGCAGTGACATCACCGTCTACGGCGTGAATGTCGATCCGGTGCAGTACGGTACCGAGGTGAAGAAATACGCGTTTGGTTTTATCGACATGGCCTACGCACGGGCCAAGTCGGCAAAGTGATCGCGGAGTGAACGAAGAAGGGCGCCTGGTGGCGCCCTTCTTCGTTCAGCACAGACAGTGTTGCCACCGTCTCAGCCGCTCAGGCCGGACAATTCCCGCTCGAACAGTTCCGGGTCGCCGAGGTTGAGTTCCAGCAGGCGGCGCAGGTGCATCAGCGATTCCATGCCGATCCGGTCAATGCGCAGGCCGAGGCGCTCGCCGGTGCGATGAACCAGTGTGCAGTGCGTGTCGATGGAGATCTCCTCGTTGAGGATGAGGTCGACATCCAGCATTTCGCCGGTATCGACATCGAAACCCTCCGGCGAGACCACCAGCATGCCCTTGATCGACAGGTCGACCAGGTCGGAAGGCCAGGCTCTCGCGCCGTGGTGCAGGATCACCTCGGCATCGAAGGGCACGCGCGTGAATCGTCGCTTGTCGTTCATCCTGGGCCTCCGGTGCCTTCTGGCGGGTCGCGGCGGGTGTTGCAGCGGAAGCAGGCCTGCAGTGACGGCGGTTGCCGCTGCCGCAGGCCGGCCCGTTACGCCAGCCGCTTGTACTTCATGCGTTTCGGCTGCAGGGCGGCATCGCCGAACTTCTTGCGCCGGTACTCCTCGAACTCGTGGTAGTTGCCCTCGAACCACTCGATGGAGCCGTCGTCCTCGAAGGCCAGTATATGGGTGGCGATGCGGTCGAGGAACCAGCGGTCGTGCGAGATGACCATCGCCACGCCCGGGAAGGTGAGCAGGGCGTCCTCCAGGGCGCGCAGGGTCTCCACGTCCAGGTCGTTGGAGGGCTCGTCCAGCAGGATGACGTTGGCGCCGGCCTGCAGCACCTTGGCCAGTTGCAGGCGGTTGCGCTCGCCACCGGACAGTTCGCCGACCCGCTTCTGCTGGTCGGCGCCCTTGAAGTTGAAGCGACCGCACCAGGCACGGGAGGGCATCTCGTAGTCGCCGATCTTCAGGATGTCCAGGCCGCCGGAGACTTCCTCCCAGACGGTCTTCCTGTCGTCCAGGTTGTCGCGGATCTGGCCGACATAGGCCACCTTGACCGTGTCGCCCAGCACGACTTCGCCGGCATTCGGCTGTTCCTCGCCGGTGATCATGCGGAACAGCGTGGTCTTGCCCGCGCCGTTGGGGCCGATGATGCCGACGATGGCGCCCGGCGGCACGTTGAACGACAGGTTCTCGTACAGCACGCGGTCACCGAAGTGCTTGGCGAGGCCTTTCACCTCGATGACCTTGTCGCCGAGGCGCGGGCCCGGCGGGATGTAGATTTCCTGCGTCTCGTTGCGCTTCTGGAATTCCTTGCTCGCCAGCTCGTCGTACTGCTTCAGGCGGGATTTGGATTTCGCCTGGCGGGCCTTGGGGTTCGAGCGGACCCATTCCAGCTCGCGCGCCATCGCCTTGCTGTGCGCTTCTTCCTGCTTCTGCTCCTGCTTGAGGCGCGTGTCCTTCTGCTCCAGCCAGCTCGTGTAGTTGCCTTCCCACGGAATGCCGCGGCCGCGGTCGAGTTCGAGGATCCACTGGCAGGAGTTGTCGAGGAAGTAGCGGTCGTGCGTCACGGCGACCACGGTGCCGGGGAACTCGTGCAGGAAGCGCTCCAGCCAGCCGACGGATTCGGCGTCGAGGTGGTTGGTCGGTTCGTCCAGCAGCAGCATGTCGGGATTCGACAGCAGCAGGCGGCACAGGGCGACGCGGCGCTTCTCGCCGCCGGACAGCGGGCCGATCTTCGCGTCCCACGGCGGCAGGCGCAGCGCGTCGGCGGCAATCTCCAGCTTGTTGTCGAGCGTGTGGGCGTCGCTGCTGGCCAGGATCGCTTCGAGTTTCGCCTGCTCCGCGGCCAGCTTGTCGAAGTCGGCGTCCGGCTCGGCGTAGGCGGCATAGACCTCGTCCAGTCGTGCCTGCGCGTTCTTGATGTCGGCAACAGCCTCTTCCACGACTTCGCGGACGGTCTTCTCCGGGTCGAGCTGCGGCTCCTGCGGCAGGTAGCCGATGTTGATGCCCGGTTGCGGCCGGGCCTCGCCGTTAAATTCCTTGTCCACGCCGGCCATGATGCGCAGCAGGGTCGACTTGCCCGAGCCGTTCAGGCCCAGCACGCCGATCTTGGCGCCCGGGAAAAAGGACAGGCTGATGTCCTTGAGGATCTCTCGCTTCGGCTGAACGACCTTGCCGAGCTTGTGCATGGTGTAGATGTACTGGGCCATCGGGATACCGGTATCTCGGGGGAGGGAATGTGGGCGCGCATTCTACCGGATGGGCGGTGCGCAGGTCCGGCTTCGGCCGGTGTCCGGGCGCCGGTGGCATGACAGGTCCGGCCGGGGCCTCACCTGCCGGCGGCGTGGCCGGCCCGTTTGCCCCCATATCCTGTTGATGTCCACCCAAAACTGACCCACTTCCGGGGCTGATTTCCATCCAAAACTGACCCACCCCAAACGATACCCTGCGCATTTTTTGAGCAGGGGTGGATGGAGTGATCAGAGTGGGCATATTGG
>JBKHWN010000050.1:0-2412 GCA_046566505.1 Gammaproteobacteria bacterium | reverse complement strand
TGGTGGCTAGGCCCGGAATCGAACCGGGGACCCCGGCATTATGAGTGCCGTGCTCTAACCGTCTGAGCTACCTAGCCATAAATCGGTAAAACGAGGGCGCGCATTTTCGGCGGCACCCGCAGGGGTGTCAAGGACAATGCCGGGCACGGGCGGCGCCCGACTGCCGGTGCTTCACGCAGGCCTCTTCAGGTGGCGCTCCACCTCCGCGGCGAAGGTCAGCGGGTCGATGGGCTTTTCCAGGTAACCGTTGCAGCCGGCGGCGAGGCAACGTTCACGGTCGCCGGCCATGGCGTAGGAGGTCACCGCCACCACCGGGATGGTGCGGGTCCGGGCATCGGCGCGCAGCGCGCGGGCAACGGTGTAGCCGTCCATGCCCGGCAACTGGATGTCCAGCAGGATCAGCGCCGGGTCGGTGGTTTGTGCCAGCGCCAGCCCCGATGGGCCGTCCTTCGCGCGGGTCACTTGCCAGCCGCGCGCCTGCATCAGGAAGGTCACCAGGTAGCTGTTCTGGTCGTTGTCCTCTACCAGCAGGACGCGCCTGTTCATGACGCAACCTCGCGCACGATGTTGCTGGCGGGGAGCGTGAGCGTGAAGACGCTGCCGTTACCGGGTTCACTCTCGACCGTGATGCTGCCACCCATCCGTTCCGCGAGGCGTCGGGAAATGGCCAGGCCCAGGCCGGAGCCTTCGCGTTGGCGCGTCAGTGTCGAGTCCAGTTGGTGAAACGGCTGGAACAGGGTCGGGATGTCTTCCTGGCGAATGCCGATGCCGGTGTCCACGACACGAAAGTGCACGATGTCCCCCCGTTCACGTCCGGCGATCCGCTCGGCGGAAATCGTCACGCTGCCGCGGTCGGTGAACTTGACGGCGTTGCCGAGCAGGTTGACCAGGATCTGTTCGAGCCGGCGTGCGTCACCGGTCATGCTGCCGATGTTGCCTGTCGTCAGCATCTTGAAGGCGAGACCTTTTTTCTCGGCCAGTGGCCGGACGATACCGGCTGCCTTGTCGAGAGATGTCACCAGGTCGAAAGATTCATGGGCGATTGCCAGTTGTTCCGACTCGATTTTCGAGATGTCGAGGACATCGTTGATCAGCGCCAGCAGGTGGTGGGCGCTGTCGTTGACCATGCCGAGCTGGGTGCGCTGTTCGTCGTTGAGCGGTCCGGCAAGCCCCTGCAGGATGATGCCGGTGAAGCCGATGATCGAATTGAGCGGCGTGCGCAGTTCGTGTGACATCGTTGCCAGGAACGCCGACTTCGCACGGTCGGCGGCCTCGGCCGCGTCGCGGGCGACGGCCAGTTCATGCAGCAGCAGTTGCTGGCGCGCATCACTGGCACGCAGCCGGTGTGCCGTGCGTCGCAGGGTATAAATCCACAGTGCGCCGGCCAGCAGCAGCAACGCGGTGGCCAGCGCGACCCAGGTGAACCACTCGGGAAGTACCGGAGCCGATTCGTCGGTCGTCCAGTAGGCGAGGCTGCGGTGGTAGGCCGAGTCCGGCTCGTTCTTCAGCGCGCGCAGTTGCCGGTCGATGGTGTCCGGCAGTGCGCCGGTCCTGTGCGGTGAGATGGCGAAATACAGTTCTGCGGGGCTGAACAGGATGCCGGTGTCGACGAGGCCGAAGCGGCCCGCATTGCGCACGCCGAAGAACCGGTTGCCGACGACCGCGTCGGCATGCCCGCTTTCCACCGCGAGGAAGGCTTCTTCAAAGCCGGGGTAGGGCTGTATCGCCACGTCGAGACGAAAACTGGTCGCCAGTTCCACGAACTGGTCGTGCTGGATGGAGCCGGCGAGGGTGGCGATGCGCAATCCCTGGAGATCGAGTACGGAGCGGATGCTGTTGCCGCGGCGCGCGTAGACCTGGCTCCAGCTGAGCAATACGGGTTCGCGGTGGAAGGCATAACTTTGTGCGCGTTCGGGCGTCAGGGCGACGTCGGGCATGATGTCGATGTCGCCGCTCGCCAGCCGTTCAAGTCCCTGCTGCCAGGTGCCGGGCACGTAGGTGATGACCCAGCCTTCGCGGGCGGCGATGGCGGCCAGGACATCGGGAAAAATGCCTTCCGGCCGGCCGTCGGCACCCATGGCGACTTTCGGGCTGTTGTCGTAGACGCCAACCCGGATGGCCTGTTGGGCCGCGGCGGTAAAAGCGGGCAGCGCGAGCAAGGCGAGCAGCAGCGGCATCGTGCGCCGCAGGCTGTCGATGAATCCGTGGCCTGGCCTTCCCATGGCGATACACCTGCCGGACGGCGGTTTCTTGTTGTTCCCCGGACGCTACTCGCCGGTGGTCCAGAGGGTCAAGCCGAGTCGTGCGCGCTCAGCGACCGTGCACGCTCATCGGCCGTGATAGTCGCCGTACCCGGCGTAATGCCGGCAGTACTTGTGGCGGCAGGGGGTGATCTGCTGCTTTTCCTGCACG
>JBKHWN010000049.1:0-10124 GCA_046566505.1 Gammaproteobacteria bacterium | reverse complement strand
CCCGCGCCATCCAGGCCTGCAAGAAGGCCGGCAAGTACATCGGCATCTGCGGCCAGGGCCCCTCGGACCACCCGGACCTGGCCAAGTGGCTGATGGACCAGGGCATCGAGTCGATTTCACTGAATCCGGATTCGGTGATGGATACCTGGTTCTATCTGGCGGAGTCGGTGGGGAAGAAGTAGGAGCGGGGCCCCTCACCCCAACCCCTCTCCCCCGGGGGGGAGAGGGGCTAAGGCGGGAGGAACCCCTCACCCCATCCTCTCTGTCGTGGGGTTCATCAGTGCTCGAATGACCACTGGTCGATCGGCCCTCCGGGTGTCCATGACAGGGTGACTGCACCAGGCACTGCAGCGATCCGAAGCGGAAGTCGCTGCGCTGGATCGTGTGCAAGAACAACTCACCATGGTCGCGCCGTTTTCCGGTCGAGTCGAAGACGTCATGCAGGACCTGCACCCGGGCCGGTGGGTGTCCATCGGCCAGCAGTTGCTGATGGTGCGGCAGGCGGCGGCATTCAAGGTTACGGCGCTGGTGCCGGAGAAGGAGCTGGGCGCACTTAAAGAGGGTGGAGCGGGGAGTTTCTACAGGGAGCGGGGAGGCAATCCGAGGGCGGTACGGCTGAGGGTGACCGGCATAGAGCGCTCGGCCGTGACCGCGCTGGACAGTCCTTCCTTCGCCGTGCAGTTTGGTGGCGACATTCCGGCCAGCAAGGGCTCGAAGGGTGATGAGATGGTGCCGGACGTTTCCGTTTACCGCGTGCATCTGGAACCGGAAGAGCCGATACCGCCGGAATCGCTGCCGGAAAACCGGTTGCGCGGATGGGTGCATTTCGAAGGAGAGCGCAAGACGCTGCTGGGACGACTGCTGCGCGGCCTGCTTGGCGTGCTGGTCCGGGAGAGCGGCTTCTAGCTGCAGGGGTGGTTTCGTGCCGGCCAGGCAAGCATGCCGGCGGCGATCAGTACGGTTAACGCTGCGCCAGTGCGAGTTCCCGGTATCGCCCGGACAATTCCACGACCTTCCTGACGTAGTGCTTCGTTTCCTCGAACGGCGGGATGCCGCCGTATTTCTGCACGTTGCCCGGTCCGGCGTTGTAGGCTGCCAGCGCGTGTTCGAGATTGCCCTTGAACCGGTCCATCATCATGCGCAGATAGCGCGAGCCCGCGGCGATGTTGTCCTCGGGGTCATGGATGTCGCGCACCTTGAGCAGGTTTGCAGTCGTCGGCATGAGTTGCATGAGGCCGCGGGCGCCGGCACGTGACACCGCGGCTGGATCGAAGGCGGACTCGGCATGGACGACGGCCTTCACCAGCGCGAATTCCAGCCCGGTGCGGCTCGCGGCGCGGGCAATGATGTCGTCGTAGGCGTCGCGGCGTTGCGCGGTGAGCCGGGACGGCGGCCGCGTGTAGTGGGTGTCGCCGTAGACGCGGGTTTCCAGCAGGAGCATGCCGGGCTCGCGGACGGCGGCGGGCGGCCGGTTGGTGAAGAGGTAGGTGCCATCCTGCTTGCGGTAAACCTGCACCTTGTCCGCCAGTGCGTCGCCGGCGAATCCGAGCAGGAGTACGGCGCAGAGCAGTTTTGTGCGCATGAATTTGTTATACCGCTGTGTCGCTGTTGCCGCCATGGAACAGCAGGTAGAGATCCGTCAGGTTCTCCGGCAGTTCCTTGACCATCGCCTCGCGCAGGTTGCGGTTGCGGCGGATTTCCTCGGTTTCCGGTGCCTCGATCAGCCCGGACTCGACCATGACCGGCAGCAGCAGGTGGGCAATCTCCGGGTCGGTGTCCTCGCCGAGCCAGGCGTCCTCGGCGAGGAACACGCCTTCCATGAACCCGACGCACCAGGATTCGAGCCGTTCGTGGCCCGGGCGCAGCGGGCAGGGCAGGCGCAGGCGTTCGTTGCCGTAGAAGCGGTGCCCGAGATCGGCGTGCAGCTGGCGCAGCAGTTCCGTGCAGCGCTCGCCCTGGCCGGCCTCCGGGAAGTCCGGCTCGCCGTCGAAGACCGTCTCCAGCCAGTCTTCCGCGTCCACCTCCGGGCCTGCGACAATCGCGCAGAGCAACCCGTGCGCGGCGGCATAGTCCAGCGTGTCCTCGCCGGCCAGTTCGTCGAGCAGCAGCATGAGGGCCTGCTCGTCTTCGTCGGTAAATTCCTTCATGGCGCCTTCCCGGTTTCGGTCGCGCCAGTCTACCAGTCCGTGTGGAGCATCGCCTGTGCAACTCGATCTGCCCCTGACGGAGTCGCCCATCGAAGCGATGGCTGACGCGGTCGTCGCAGGCACAACCGCCGTTGCCGTGCCACGGCAACTGGCGGTGGACGTGGTGCGCTCGGCACGCCGACGCACGCTGGTCGTGACCGTGAGCGCGCAGGGTCGGGTGCAGGTGCGGGCGCCGATGCGGGTCTCGCCGGCTGATATCGCCGGGTTCGTCGACCGGCACCGGGACTGGATTCTGCGCAAACTCGACGAGGCGGCGCGCCGGCCGTCATGGCAGCCGCGCTGGTCGGAGGGCGGGGAGTGGTTCTGGCGGGGCGACCGGCTGGTATTGCGCGCCGGCGGAAGGCGCGGCGGCGAGTTGCGCGGCCTCGCGCTGCACCTGCCGCTGGACGCTGTTGATGAGGAAGGATCGTGGCGCCAGCAGGTGCTCGGCTGGCATCGGCGTGCGGCGGCGCGGCTGCTGGTGGAGCGGGCAGAGGAGCTGTTCGGGCTGCATTGTGATGGGCATCGCCTGCATGCGGTCGAGTTGCGCTGGATGCGGGCGACCTGGGGCACTTGCGGCGGGCGCCGCGCCGCAGACGGGCGACGCGAAGTGAAACTCCGGCTGAATCCCTGGTTGGCATCGCTGCCGCCGCACTTGTGCGATGCCATCCTGCTGCACGAACTGGCGCATGTGGAGCACATGAACCATGGCGCCGGGTTCTACCGGCGACTGGAGCAACTGAATCCCGACTGGCGGGCGCACGATGCCGAACTGAAGCAGTGGTCGAGGTGGTTGTTGCCGATCAGGGAGGGGTAGCACTGTCGCCTTGACGGGGGTTGGGGGCGATGCTCCCGGCGGCTTATCGGGGGCATGGCCCCCTCGCCACCACATGGCTTATCGGGGGCATGGCCCCCTCGCCACGAAAGCAAACGCTCCGATCGTCCTCAACGGGGTGGACCATTCTCTACGCCAGCGCCCTGGCCCTTCTCCAGTCAAGCGAACAGTGGCGAGCCGGCCATGCCGGCGATCAGGGTTGACCAAAACGCCCAGCCGGTTGGTCCAATCGGACATTTGAACCGCTGGTGCCGCGTGCCAGCATCGGCGTCCTTCAAACGCGCGTTTGATTTCCCTTGGCGCGTTGCCGCTTTTCCCTTCACCACCCCGGACGAGGACCCCTATGGCCGGCGAACAGTTGTTTGACCTGACCCTCACCGAGGAACAGCGCATCACGCGTGAAAGCATGCGCCGTTTCGCCCAGTCGGAAATCCGCAGCATTGCCAAGAAGGCGGATCTCGACGCCGCGCTGCCGACAGGCTTCCTGCGCAAGACGGCCGACCTCGGTCTCTCGCTGATGCCGATCCCCGAGGATTTCGGCGGCGCCGGCATGCCGCGCTCGCCGATCTCGAACGTGCTGACCGCAGAAGACCTGGCCTATGGCGATTTCTCGATCGCCCTGGCGACGCTGACGCCACTGGCGTTCGTGAACACGCTGGTCGACCAGGGTTCTGCCGCGCAGCAGGAGAAGTACCTCGGCCAGCTGGCGAGCGAGGAGTTCGTGCCGGCTACCGTGGCGCTGGTCGAGCCGCGCGCGACCTTCGTGCCGGAGAAACTGCAGACCACGGCGACGAAGCAGGGCGGCGACTACGTGCTGAACGGCGTCAAGTCGATGGTCATTCTCGGCGAGTCGGCGAAGTTCGTGCTGGTGGTGGCCGATGCCGGCGCCGAGGGCGCGCAGGCGTTCATCGTCGAGCAGGGCGCCAATGGCGTCAGCTGGACGAAAGAGGAATACATGGGCCTCAAGCCCATCCAGGTCAGCCGCATGACGCTGGCGGATGTGAAAGTGCCAGCGTCGGCGAAGCTGGGCGAAGGCGAGAAGGCGTTCAACCTGCAGCGGCTGGTCGATCTGTCGCGGCTGGGCACCTGCGCACTGGCGGTAGGCACCTGCCAGGCGATGCTGGATTACGTTGCGCCGTACGTGAACGAGCGCGTGGCCTTCGGCGAGCCGATTTCGCACCGCCAGGCGGTGGCGTTCATGGTCGCCAACATCGCGATCGAACTCGACGGCATGCGCCTGATGGTCTGGCGCGCGGCCTCGCGTGCCGAACAGGGTCTGGATTTCCACAAGGAGACTTATCTTGCGCGCGTGCTGTGCGCGGAGAAGGCGATGGAAATCGGCACCAATGGCGTGCAGTTGCTGGGTGGCCATGGCTTCACCCGCGAGCACCCGGTCGAACAGTGGTACCGCAACCTGCGTGCGGTGGGCATCCTCGAAGGCGCGGCCGCGATCTGACGGCGGAACGAAGGAGCATACGAACATGATCAATCTCGAACTGCCGCAAAAAGTCCTGACCATGCAGCAGATGACCCGCGCCGCGGCGCAGGGCATGTTGCGTCCGATCGCCCGCAAGTACGACAAGCTCGAGCATGCCGATGACGTGCCGGAACTGAAGCCGCTGGCGGCGATGATTTCCGGGCGCAGTGGCAACGCGATGGCCTCGGTCACCGCCGGCGCCGCCAGGGACGAGTCGGTCAAGAACGGCAGCAACATGATGGGCATCGTCAGCACGGCCGAAATGGCCGGTGGCTGCTGTGGCCTGATGCTGTCGATTCCCGGTGTCGGCCTGGGCAATGCGGCGATCGCTGCGGTCGGCACGCCGGAGCAGAAGGAAAAGTGGGGCAAGAAGTATTGCGCCATGGCGATCACCGAACCGGGCACCGGTTCGGACTCGGCCAACGTGCAGACCACCGCGAAGCTGGACGGCGACCACTGGGTGCTGAACGGCGAGAAGATTTTCTGTACCGCCGGCCAGCGTGGCGATGCCATCGTGGTCTGGGCGACGCTGGACAAGAGCAAGGGCAAGGCGGCGATCAAGTCGTTCATCGTCGAGCAGGGCGCTCCGGGCCTGCAGCTGGTGCGTGTCGAGCACAAGATGGGCCTGCGCATCTCCGACACCGCCGCGCTGCTGTTCGACAACTGCCGCATCCCGAAGGAAAACATCCTGGGTTCGCCGGAAATCGCCGATACCGAGGAGGCGCGCAAGAAGGCCTTCGGCGGCGTGATGCAGACCTTCGACAACACTCGTCCGCAGGTGGCGGCGATGGGCATCGGCGTCGCCCGCGCGGCGCTGGATATCACCTACGAGGTGCTGAAGAAGGAAGGTGTCGAGCCGTCCTATGCCGGCAACATCTGGAGCGTGCCGTCCATCGAGGCGGAGCTGTACCGGATGGAGGCTGACCTGGAGGCGTCGCTGCTGCTGTCGCTGAAGGCGGCGTGGATGGCCGACAACGGCCAGCCGAACTCGAAGGAGGCCGCGATCTGCAAGGCGAAGGCCGGGCGCACGGGCAACTACGTGACGCTGCGCTGTGTGGAGATCCTGGGCAACCTGGGCTACAGCGAGCAGTACCTGGTGGAGAAGTTCGCGCGCGATTCGAAGATCATCGACATCTTCGAGGGCACGCAGCAGATCCAGCAGTTGATCGTGGCGCGCTCCGTGCTGGGGCTGAGCTCAAGGGAGTTGAAGTAACCGGCACGGCGGATCGGGGGCATGGCCCCCTCGCCACAAGAGCCAGATCGGGGGCATGGGTGGGCCCCTCATCAAAGAGCCAGATCGGGGGCGCGGCCCCCTCGCCACAAGGGCTGGAAGCGCCGTGGTGAGCCGGCCATGCCGGCGATGAGGGCCAGGGCGATGAGGGCGACAGCCACCGGAAGTCTGCAGGGGCGGCAGGGTGATATCCTTGCCGCCCTTTTTGTTGTCGTGGGTTCCTCCGTCATGGATCGCCCGTCTTTTTCCCAACAGGTCGTCTGGGTCACCGGCGCGTCGTCGGGGATCGGTGCGGCACTGGCCGAGGCGTTCAGCCGTGCCGGCGCCCGGGTGGTGCTGAGTGCCCGCCGCGTCGATGAACTGGAGCAGGTGCGCGCCCGCTGCGAGCGACCGGAAGATCACTTCGTGCTGCCACTGGACATGGCTGGCGGCGATTTCGAGCGGGCGACCGCCGATGTGCTCGCCCGTTTCGGCCGCATCGACGTGCTGGTCAACAACGCCGGCATCTCCCAGCGTTCGCGCGTTGCCGAGACCAGCCTGGCGGTGGATCGCCGGATCATGGAAGTCAATTATTTTGGCGTGGTCGGCCTGACCAAGGCGGTGTTGCCGGTATTCAAACGCCAGCGCGGGGGACGCATCGTTGTCATCTCCAGCGTCGTTGGCCTGGTCAGTACGCCCATGCGCTCGACCTACGCGGCTTCCAAACACGCGCTGCACGGGTTCTTCGAAGCGCTGCGGGCCGAAGAGTACGACACCGGCGTGCGGGTGCTGATGGTGTGCCCGGGGGCCATTGCCACCGACGTCTCGCTGCACGCGCTGGCGGCCGACGGTTCCGAGCATGGCGTGATGGACCCGCTGCAAGCCGCCGGCATGCCGGCGGAAGCCTGCGCCCGGCGCATCCTTGATGCCCTTGAGGGCGGACAGGAACAACTCGTCGTGGCCGGCCGTGAGCGGCTGGCCATCCCGCTGTACAAGCTCTTCCCCGGGGCCTACCGGCGCCTGGTGCGCCGCCTGAAAGTCACCTGAGGTTCGTCCGGATCATGCAAGCCGTCGAGATGTTCGTGCCGCCGGATCGTTCCAGGAAGGAAAAGACCGAGTTCAACAAACTGCAGAAGCGCCTGCGCAGCGCCACCGGCAAGGCGATCATGGATTTCAACATGATCGAGGCCGGCGACAAGGTCATGGTCTGCCTGTCCGGCGGCAAGGACAGTTACACGCTGCTGGATATCCTGATGAGCCTGCAGCGGCATGCGCCCATCCACTTCGACCTGGTCGCCGTGAACCTCGACCAGAAGCAGCCGGGGTTTCCCGAGCACGTGCTTCCGGAGTACCTGAAGGGGCTGGGCATCCCGTTTCACATCATCGAACGGGACACTTATTCCATCGTCCAGGAGAAGACGCCCGAGGGGAAGACGACCTGTTCGCTCTGTTCGAGGCTGCGCCGCGGGACGTTGTACGGCTACGCGGAGGAGATCGGCGCGACCAGGATCGCGCTGGGCCACCACCGCGAGGACATCATCGAGACCCTGTTCCTGAACCTGTTCAACGGCGGCGCGCTCAAGGCGATGCCGCCCAAGTTGCGCTCGGATGACGGCAAGCACGTGCTGATCCGCCCGCTGGCCTATTGCGCCGAGGCCGACATCATCGAGTTCGCCCGGGCCAAGGCCTTCCCGATCATCCCCTGCAACCTGTGCGGCTCGCAGGAAAATGCCCAGCGCAAGGTGATCAAGCGAATGCTGGCGGACTGGGACCGGCAATTCCCGGGGCGGGTCGAATCGATATTCGCGGCGATTTCGAACGTCGCGCCCTCCCAGCTGGCCGACCGCAGCCTGTTCGATTTCGACCGGTTCATGTTGACCGGCAGCGAGGCACCGACCAGCCGCATACCACTGACCAACATCCTGCTCTGACCCGGCACCTGCCATTTCCATGGCTCAGCCTTGGGAATTACCGTAATCAAAACGCCTAAGTTATTGTCCCTACAGGCGGGAGTTGGTAGGTTAGCCGCGACAACAACAACGTCTCCACAATAACGACTTCATACCCTGTCCCTCCCCGGGTGGCGGGGCAACGTCTCTACGGAGCTTCCCCCATGCTGCAGTGGCTGCAGAACCTTTCCATCCGCGCCAAGGTGACCAGCATCGCGCTGACGGGTGTCACCCTCTTTGCGGTCTTCTACCTCTTTACCTTCGCGGCCACGACCTACACCTCGAACACGGTGACGCACATCCAGAAGATGGATTTTGCGGTCCTGGACGCATTGGCCCGCAACGACCTGGAAATCGGCCCCATGCGCGAGCGGTTCATCGCCGCGATCAACGAGGAAGATGAGCTGACGCTGGAGGAGGCGCTGGAGCTGGCGAAAGCGATGCGGGACCGCATCGTTTCCATTGGCACCATTGATCCGGACAAGAAGGTCGACGCCGATGGCCTGGTGACGCGTTTCGATGCCTACGCCGGCGCCAACGAGACACTGGCGCGGGGCATGGTGGAGGGCACCATATCGTCCGACCAGCTGTACGCGGAAATCACCCGCACGCGGGAGATGCTCGATGCCTTCCAGACGGCACACGCGGACCTGCGCCAGCGCCAGGAAGAAGAGTTCTACGCCAATCTGGAGGCGGCAGTCTCCTATGCCGACCGCACAAGGGTCGTCGGGCTGGCCATCGGCGCACTGGGCATCCTGATCCTGCTGTGGCTCTCGTTCGTGACCGTCCGGGGCATCAATGCCGCGCTGGCAAATGCCATCGGCACCGCCGAGCGGATTGCCGGAGGCGACTGGGACTTTGAGGTCAGGATCACGCAGACGGATGAAACCGGCACGCTGCTGTCGGCCATGGACCAGATGCGTGAGGCACTGCGCAGCAAGCGTGAAGAGGACCGGCGCAATGATCGCCGGAAGGCGCAACTGGCCGAGCTCAACAACCGCATGCGCGGCGACCTCGGCACCGAGCACCTGGCCAACAACGTGCTCACTTACCTGGTCGAGGCGCTGGAGGCGCAGGTCGGCGCGTTCTACCTGTATGACGAGGCTTCGACCAGGCTCCGATTGATCAGCAGTTACGCGTTCACCCGCCGCAAGAGCGTTTCCAACGAATATGCGCTGGGCGAGTCGCTGGTTGGCCAGGCGGCGCTGGAGCAGAAGCAGATCCTGCTGACCAGTGTTCCCGGCGACTACCTGGTGGTCAGCTCGGGTCTGGGCGAGTCGGTGCCGCGCACCATCGTGGTGACCCCGATCGCCCATGAACGCGAGTTGAAGGCCGTCATCGAGATCGCGTCGTTGCGGCCGATGGGCGATGACGAAATGACGTTCCTGGAAGGTGCCGTCGACGCGATTGCCATTTCGCTGAACACCGCGCAGTCACGGGTGAAGCTGGCAACCTTTGTCGACGAGTTGCAGGCCAAGACGGATGAACTCCAGACCAAGACCGACGAGCTGGAAAACCAGAAGGAGTCGCTGCACAGGGTCAACGAGGATCTTGAGCGGCAGGCCATGGAGCTGGCGGCATCGGAAGCCAAGTTGCAGGCGCAGCAGGAAGAACTGAGGGCGACCAACGAAGAGCTGGAGGCCCAGGCCCAGGCGCTGCGTGCGTCCGAGGAAAGCCTGCAGGCGCAGCAGGAAGAACTGCGCGTTACCAACGAGGAACTGGAGGAGCAGGCCCGTCTGCTGGCCGAGCAGAAGCAGGAGATGCTGCGCAAGAACGAGCAGCTTGAACAGGCCAGGACGATCCTCGAGGACAAGAATGCGGCGCTCGAGGCATCGAGCCAGTACAAGTCCGAGTTCCTGTCCACCATGTCGCACGAGTTGCGTACGCCGCTGAACTCCATCCTGATCCTTTCCAATGCGCTGGCCGAAAACAAGAGGGGCAACCTGGAAGACAAGCAGGTCGAGCATGCGAAGGTCATCCACTCCGCGGGTTCCGATCTGCTCTCGCTGATCAACGACATCCTCGACCTGGCCAAGGTTGAGTCCGGCAAGATGAGCGTGGTGATCGACGAGATCGACCTGCGCGAGCTGTCGCAGCACATGGTCCGCTCGTTCCGCCACGTCGCCGAGAACCGCGGCCTGACGTTCGATGTCGAAGTCGTCGATCCGCTGCCGGCGGACAGCGTGTTCACGGATCGCCAGCGCCTGGAGCAGGTGCTGCGCAACATGTTCTCCAATGCCTTCAAGTTCACGCACAACGGCGGTGTCACGCTGACCATCCGGCGCGCTGATCCCGACAAGTTCATGCAGGCAAACCTCGCCATAGACCCCGAGACAACGCTGGCCTTCGAGGTGCGTGATACCGGCATCGGCATCCCGAAGGACAAGCAGGCGGTGATCTTCGAGGCGTTCCAGCAGGCAGACGGCACGACGTCGCGCAAGTACGGCGGTACGGGCCTGGGCCTGAC
>JBKHWN010000048.1:0-3583 GCA_046566505.1 Gammaproteobacteria bacterium | reverse complement strand
CGCGAACAGGCCACGGTGAACCAGCCGGCCGTTGTTGCCGAGCAGCCGGCACCGGCAGCCGCGACCGTGCAGGACACCACCGGCACGCAACAGGGCATCGCGCCGGCCATCGACGGCATGGACGTGATGTTCTACGAGTACGTGCGCGAGAACTACGAACACGACCTCAACCGCTGGCTGCGCGAACGCGGCACGGTCTACCCGCCGGAAGCGCGCGAACAGGGGCTGGAGGGCAACGCGCTCGCCGTGTTCTCGCTGGATCGCGACGGCCGGATCCTGTCGCTGCGCCTGGGCAAATCCTCGGGCGTGCCGGTGCTCGACGAGGCCGCACTGGAAACCATCCGTCGCGCCGCCCCGTTCCCGCCGCCACCGGCGGGCCTGCCGTTCGCCGTGATCGAGGACATCTACCTGCCCGTGCGCTTCCGCCTGCAACCGCCCGGCAATTAACCGGCCCGCATCCAGTTCCGGCCGCGTTTCCCCTCTCCCCTCCGTACCAGGCCTTTCCCCCTCTCCCCTCCGTACCAGGCCTTTCCCCCTCTCCCCTCCGGGGAGAGGGCCGGGGTGAGGGGCCCGCTTCAAAACCGGAAATCGTCCGCCGGCAATTCCAGCAGGCTCGCAGCACCCGCCAGCACGTTCTCGCGATGACCCAGCGTCCGCGGCAGGATGCGTGCGAACCAGAAATCACAGGTGTGCAGTTTCGCCTCGTAAAACTTCGCATCGCCTTCGCCGGCCGCCAGCTTCGCCTGCGCGGCGACAGCCATGCGCAGCCACCAGTACGACACGATCACGTAGCCGGAATACATCAGGTAATCGACGCTGGCGGCGCCGACTTCATCGAAGCCCATCATCGCCTTGCCCATCACCTGCCGGGTGATCTGCTGCCACTCCTTCACCTTCGCTTCCAGCGCGGCGACGTGGCCTTTCAGGCGCTCGTTGCCGGCATGCTCCGCGCAGAACGCCAGCAGCCGCTCCGCGTAGCGCGCCAGCGGCTTGCCCTGCGCCATCAGCGTCTTGCGGCCGAGCAGGTCCAGCGCCTGCACCTGCGTCGTGCCCTCGTAGATGGTCGAGATGCGGCAGTCGCGCACCAGTTGCTCCATCCCGTGCTCGCGCATGTAGCCGTGGCCGCCCATCACCTGCACGCCGTGGTTGGTGCACTCGTAACCGACTTCGGTGATGAAACCCTTGATCACCGGCGTCAGGAAGCCCAGTTCGCTGTTGGCGTGCTTGCGGATTTCCTCGGTTTCGCCGCGCGACACCAGGTCGGCAAGACGCGCACCGTCATGCACCAGCGCGCGGCAGCCTTCGGTGATCGCCTTCTGCGTCAGCAGCAACTGGCGCACGCCCGGGTGCACGATGATCGGGTCGGCCGGCAGGTTGGGGAATTTCGCGCCGGAGAGCGAGCGCATCTGCAGGCGATCCTTCGCGTACTGCAGCGCACCCTGGAACGACGCATCCGCGAGGCCCAGCGCCTGGATGCCGGAACCGATGCGCGCATTGTTCATCAGCGTGAACATCGCGTTCAGGCCGCCGTTTTCCGGGCCGACCAGCCAGCCGGTGGCGCCGTCGAAATTCATCACGCAGGTCGGCGACGCCATGTAGCCCATCTTGTGTTCGATGGAGCCGCAGCTCACCGCGTTTTTCGCACCGTCGCTGCCGTCCGCATTCAAAATGCGCTTGGGCACCACGAACAGCGAGATACCCGCCGTGCCTTCCGGCGCGCCCGGCAGTTTCGCCAGCACGAGATGGATGATGTTGTTGGTGACGTCCTGCTCGCCGTACGAGATGAAGATCTTGGTGCCGGTGATGTTGTACGAACCGTCGGCCTGCGGCTCGGCCTTCGTCTTGATCAGGCCGAGGTCGGTGCCACAGTGCGGCTCGGTCAGGCACATCGTCGCGCCGTAGCGGCCATCGACCAGGCCGGGGAAATATTGCTGGCGCTGCGCTTCGGTGCCGTGCGCGTCGATGGTCATCATCACCGCCATCGGCAGGCCGACCAGCATCACCCACGGCGGGTTCACCGCGCCCATCATCTCGTTGGAGATCAGCCCCAGCGATCCGGGCAGGCCCTGCCCGCCCCAACGCGGGTCGGCGGCCATGCGCGTCCAGCCGTTCTGCACGAACAGGTCGCGCGCTTCCCGGTAGCCCTTCGGCAAACGCACCTCGCCCTTGTCGAAATGGCAGCCTTCCTCGTCACCACTGCGGTACAGCGGGTGCAGCACCTGCTCGGCGAATTTCGCCGCTTCGCCCAGCGCCATGGCCAGCACGTCCGCGTCCATCTCGCCGACGCCCGGCAGCCCGGCGTAGTGGCCACGGAAGTCGATGACGTCGTTCATGAGGAACTGGATGTCGGCGAGGGGGGCCTTGTACTGGGCCATGGGGAAACTCCCGGGTTCAGGTGACTGGAGGGTCACGAGCATACGGAGACAGCCCGGGACTGACAGTTGCCGGAACTGCCAGAAATTGCCCTGCGCCGGTCAGGCCCGTCGCCCCGCACACCATATCTCGTTTGACGTCGAACGATTACAGAGCGATAATGCCGACATCGAAACATTATCGGCAATGACGACCATGACCGACCAGGACGCCGTACTCGTGGCGTTGCGGCGCATCATTCGCGCCACCGACCAGAACTCCAAGCGCCTCGGCCGTTCCACCGGCCTGACGGTGCCGCAGATCGTGCTGCTGCGCGCCATCGACAGCCACCCGGAGGCGACCCAGGGCTTCCTCACCAGCCAGGTCAGCCTGTCGCCGGCCACGGTTTCCACCATCCTCGACCGGCTGGAAGAGCGCGGCCTGATCCACCGCACGCGCAACAACCGCGACAAGCGCATGGTGAACGTCAGCCTCAGCGCCGAAGGGCGGCGCCTGCTGGCCGGCGCACCGCAGCCTCTGCAGGAAGAGTTCCGCGCCCGCTTCAACAACCTGCCGGCGGCACAGCAGCACCTGATCGTGCAGGCGCTGGACAACGTGGCGACGATGATGGACGCCCACGACATCGATGCGGCGCCAATGCTCACGCTGGGCAATATCCCCGAGCAGTTGCCCGCCGGCATGGGCGATGTCCGGCTGCGCCCGGCCACCGCCGAAGACGGCGCCGCACTGCACGCGCTGGTGCGTATCTGCCCGCCACTGGACCAGAACTCGATGTACTGCAATTTGCTGCAGTGCGCGCACTTCGGCGACACCGCCGTGGTCGCCGAGCGCGACGGGAAATTGATGGGCGCCATCACCGGTTACTGCCCGCCCGGGCGTGACGACACGCTGTTCGTCTGGCAGGTCGCCACCCATCCGGACATGCGCGGCAAGGGCCTCGCCCGACAGATGCTGAACCACCTGCTTGCGCGCGACAGCCTCATCGCCGTCCGCTTCCTGGAAACGACGGTCACGCCCGACAACAAACCGTCCATGGCCCTGTTCACTGCGCTCGCCCGCGAGCGCGGCACCTCGCTGGTCCGTTCGCCGCTGTTCGAGCGCGACCGGCATTTCCACGGCAACCACGATACCGAGTGGCTGCTGCGCATAGGCCCGATGTCGCCACGCGGCGCACCGGTTCATCCCTCCCACCAGGCAAAGGAGGCCGTTA
>JBKHWN010000047.1:0-3497 GCA_046566505.1 Gammaproteobacteria bacterium | reverse complement strand
TACGCGCTTGAGAGCCTCGTTGAACAGATCCCGCATCGGGCGAAGCGGATGGTTCTTCGGAACGAACGATTCAAGCGTGAAACTGGTGAACAGCGGCTCCTGCATCACATCCGATCCACGCATCGCTTTGCTCCACACGATTTGACTTCCGAATCTTACAGAAGCCAGTATCGGCGCGGGAGAAAATCAACAGCCTGTTAATCGGATTGTCTTCCACGACCAGAATGTGGCGCCCCTTCAGTGATACGTGTGGGCGGATATCCTGTTGCTCGTCTTGGGCAAGGCTCATTGCGGTTGGCAAGTCAAAAGGAATATCAACACGGAAGGTACTTCCAATGTTGACCCGGCTGGCTACCTCGATCATGCCACCCATGCTGATGGCGATGTGCTTCGAGATGGTCAGCCCGAGGCCCGTGCTTCCCTCCACGGACATTCGGTTGCCGGCTTGCGTGAAGGGTTTGAAGAGGTCTTTCATCGTGGCGTCATCGATGCCGGCCCCCGTGTCGATTACTTCGAACCGCAGTACCCGGTACGGATTGCCATCCTGATTTCTCGCTTCGCTGCCGATGGGATAGCAACGGAACCGTATGCTGCCGTGGTCGGTATACTTGATCGAGTTTGAAATCAGATTGGTAATTATCTGGAGCAACCTGCCTGAATCCCCGATCACGAAGGAGGGGATGGACTCTGCGATGTCTACGGTGAAGACGAGATCTTTCCGTGCGGCAGGGCCGGCGTGCAGATGGCGGGCTTGCTCGCACGTTTCCCGCGGATCGAAAATCCTCTTTTGGAGTGCCAGCTTTCCGGCCTCCATTTTCGAGAAATCCAACACATCGTTGACGATGGCCAACAAGGAGTCGCAGGCAATCCTGGCCACCGTGACGTACTCTTTCTGGGTGTCGTTCAGCGGCGTTGCGATCAGCATGTCGGAGATGGCCACGACGCCGTTGAGCGGATTGCGTATTTCGTGACTCATCGTTGCAAGAAAATCGGCTTTTTCCTTTGCGGAGCTCTCTGCTTCTGCTCGTGCAGACTCTGCTTCCGCAAGACCAAGCTCAATGGTTTTCGCGTGCTGCTCGGCAATTTCGCAATGCCTGTTGATCTCTTCGCTTTGATGATCGTGGCATTTGCGCGCCGCCAGGCCGCACAAGGTCGCCATTCCCGTCAGGAGAAACGCATCGAACCAGAGGGGGCGCCCTTGAAAATCGAACAACCCCGATAGACCGAACGACAGGAGGACGACCCCGCACAGCAATCCCCACGCGATGCCTGCCCGGGATCCCGCCACCATGGCCGCCATCAGTGGCAGGCATGCGAGGAACAGGGATGCCGCGGCATCTTCCGTGACGGCAGCAACCACGATGCCGACCAGAGCGGCACCCAGGGCAATGTGTACCCGGGCATGAATGCTCCCGGGATCCGGACGCACTCCCTGGCGAACCACCAGAAGCAGAATGGCGATCAGCGCGGCGAACCCGCTGGAAGCCGGGTGGTTGAGCCACGCAGAATATGCTGCGTACATTCCAGAGCAGGCCGCTGCAACCGCCGCCAACTCTTGAAAGGTCTCCCTTTCGAACTCCGCGCGACGTTCCATCATTACCCCCAGCATTCTTGACAGTGCTGCGTGGGAAACGGTCATGCAACGGTCCTGCTCACTGCCCTTGCTTCTTCAGGGCGAACGCCGCGTGCCATTGCCCGGAGGGGATCACCAGCGTGCCGATGTTGTTGCCGCCGAACTTGATGGCGCCCACCTGGAATACCTGGCCGGACGACAGGGTCGTACCGAACAACAGATCGTTGCCGATTTTGAGCTGCGCCGTGCGTGCCGGCGTGCCGGCTGCGGTTTCCGCCTCGGGCAGCAGGTCTACGCGCCCGTTGGCGAGACCGATGTCGCCCGTGATCTGGGCCAGACGCAGGTTCACGTCCTGTCGGCCGGGTTCGGAAACCGAGACGTAACTGCCGTCGGCGTCCGTGCCGGCGAAGTTGGCGGTTGCAAGGTCGGCGAAACGCAGCCGTCCCGAATAACCCATGAAGGATTGTCCCGATGGCGCGGGCGAGAGGGTGATGTCGAAGTTGCTGAACTCCAGATTGGCATCCACGTCGGTGAGTTTGACTTCGTTGGCAGCCGCCAGATCGCCGCCGGTGATTTCACCGCCACCGAATCGACCGCTGAAGGCTGCCCTGACCTGGCTCGACTGCAGATTGATGCCGCCCGACTGCAGCCGCAGGTACAAGTCGTTGAACGCGAACAACAGGTTGGACCTCAGGAAGCCGATGCCCAGCGTCGTGCTGCCTGCCCCTTTCGGCGTTGCGGTGTCGGCGATCATGTAGTGACTGCCGGAGTTCCAGGCGCTGCTGTTGGACTGGATCTTCACGATCCCGTCCAGCTTGAGCCCGGTGGTGTTGCTGCCGGTAGTGCCGGGATAGAGATAGAGATTCACATCCACGTCGCCCAGGGTGTAGATGAGCGCCCAGGGGAACGACTGGTCCTCCGGGGTGCCCAGGGCCGACGTATCGGCGTAGTCGCCGTCGTTGTTGATGTCATCGAGCAGGCGGACGCTGGTCGAATAGGCATGGAGATTGCCGTCGCGGACCAGCAGGGCATAGCCGTTGTCCTCGGCGGGGACGTCCATGAACTGTCCGCCACCGGGACAGGTGGGGCCGTTGCTGGTGCCACGCCAGCACAGCCCGCCGGGACCCTGGTTGGCCTTGATGATGTCGAGTGTGATGTTGGGGAAATTGAAGGCATAGGGGGCACCCGACAGTTTCTGCCAGTTGCCGAAGACGGCCCGCATGCGCGAGCCGGGCTCGCCGGCATACCAGGCGAAACCGGGGTCGTAGTCCCAGCGCAACCCGAAGTTCAGGCCTTCGCTCCGGTTGGCGATGTTTTCCACACCGCCGCCATCGGTGCCGTACCAGACACCGCCGCCCCGAATCCGCGTCTGAAAGTTGGTGAGTTTCCCGGCCCAGCTCCAGTGCAGCACCGGCAGATCGCCCGCCTGGGCAGTGAATGCATCCGCGGCGGCGGGTGCCGCCTCATAGCGCAGGCTGAAGCCCGCGTTGATATCGACCTGCGGCGCTTCCAGCAGCAGGCCGCTGTTGTCCGCGCCGAGCTTGCCACCGGTATAGGAAAGGCGGAACGACAACTCGTCGAAGAGTGCCTCGGGCTGGCCGGCGGCGCCTTGCCGGTAATAGAACTCGCCGTCACCGATGTCGAACAGGAACGCCGTGCGGCCGTCGGTTGCATTCAGGGGACCACCGGCATTGACCAGGTTGAATTGCGGTTGGATGTCGAGAGCAAAGGTGCCGACAGAGCGGGTCGTGTCGAACTGATGGACCAGTCGGTCAAATGCCAAGCGTGCACGTGACGATTGCCCCGTGAGGCCGAGGAACGGCATTGCCGTGGTGGAATCCGCGCCGACGTCCAGCGTCAGCGACGCGCCAAGAGAGGCCGGGCCGGCGGCACCGTTGTTGCCGATCGGTCTGACGGAGACGCC
>JBKHWN010000046.1:0-3259 GCA_046566505.1 Gammaproteobacteria bacterium | reverse complement strand
TCCGGCACGTCCGGGTTCTTCTTCTGCGGCATGATCGAACTGCCGGTACAGAAACGGTCGGGCAGGTGGATGAAGTTGAACTGCGCGCTGGCCCAGAGCACCAGTTCCTCGGAAAAGCGGGACAGGTGCGTCAGCAGGATGGCAGCCGCCGCACAGAACTCGATGGCGAAGTCGCGGTCACTCACCGCGTCGAGCGAATTGCGGCAGACCTCGTCGAAGCCCAGCAGCTCGCGCACGTACTCGCGGTCGATCGGGTAAGTGGTGCCAGCCAGCGCGGCACTGCCCAGCGGCAGGCGGTTGGCGCGGCGACGGCAATCGACGAAGCGCGCGTGGTCCCGGTCGAGGTTTTCGAACCAGGCCAGGAGGTGGTGGCCGAAAGTCACCGGTTGTGCGGTCTGCAGGTGGGTGAAGCCGGGCATGATCGTATCGGCCTCGCGCCCGGCAAGGTCGACGAGGCCCCGTTGCAGACGGCGAATCTCGGCCAGCACGGCGTCGATCTCGTCGCGCAGCCAGAGGCGCACGTCGGTGGCAACCTGGTCATTGCGCGAACGGCCGGTGTGCAGTTTCTTGCCGGCAATGCCGATGCGCTCGGTCAACCGCGCCTCGATGTTCATGTGCACGTCTTCCAGCGCCACCGACCACTCGAAGCTGCCGGCATCGATCTCCGCCTCGATCTGCCGCAGGCCGCCGACGATGGCATCGCGTTCGGCATCGGTGAGCACGCCGACCTTCGCCAGCATGGTCGCGTGGGCGATCGAACCCATGATGTCGTGGCGGTACAGGCGCTTGTCGAAGTCGACACTGGCGGTGAAGCGGGCGACGAAGGCATCTACCGGCTCGGTGAAGCGGCCACCCCAGGACTGGTTGGTGTCGGTTTTTTCGCTCATGGCGGATTCCGTAAGGCGGCAGCGGCAGGGCCGCAAAAGGGCGCGAAGTATAGCAGCGGCGGCACGCGCCATCGGCGCTTGCCAAGCGCAGGGCCGCCGCCGACACTCGACCGGCATGAATGACCCCGAGGCGCCGGCCATGGCGTCCACCCGCCGTCCCACACATTTCTTCCTGCCGGATCTTTGCGGGCGCCGCGCCGTGGGCGTGGTGGTGCTGGTCGCGGAACTGCTGGCCATCGTGCTGGTGCTGGCCCGCAGCGGTTTCAGCGCCGGCGGCTGGGCAGACCTCGGCGTGACCTCACTGTTCGTCCAGTGGGTGGCACTGACGACGGCGGCCGCGCTGTGCCCGATGCGCGACATGCTGTCCCGCCTGCAGCGGCACGTTGCCGCCGGCATCGCCTTCGGCGTGATCGTGGTCGACGCCCTGCTGTCCAGCCTGCTGGCGCAGTTGCTCTACACCTGGGCGCTCGCCCCGGCCGAACCCGGGCTTGCCGTTTCCGGGTCGACCGTCGCCGCCCACGCCCTTATCGCCGCGATCATCGGCGGGCTGGTGCTGCGCTATTTCTATGTACAGGAACAACTGCGGCTGCAGCAGCAGGCCGAACTGCAGGCCCGCATCCAGGCACTGCAGTCGCGCATCCGCCCGCACTTCCTCTTCAACAGCATGAACATCATCGCCAGCCTGATCGCCGTCGACCCGGACACCGCCGAGGCGGTGGTGGAGGATCTGTCGGACCTGTTCCGGGCCAGCCTGCGCGATACCGGCGCCCAGGTGACGCTGGCCGAGGAAGTGAACCTGTGCCGGCGCTACGTCCGGATCGAGCAGTTGCGGCTGGGCAACCGCCTCAGGGTGGAGTGGGACGTGGACGGGTTGCCGCTGGACGAGATCCGCATCCCGTTGCTGAGCCTGCAGCCGCTGGTGGAGAACGCCATCTACCACGGGATACAGCCGCTGGCCGAAGGCGGCACGGTCCGCCTGGCCATGGACTACCGAGACGGTCAGGTACGGATCCATATTGAAAACCCGGTCACCACCGCCCCGGCCGACACCTCGCACCAGGGCAACCGCATGGCGCTGGAGAACATCCGCCACCGGCTGCAGGCCCTTTACGGCCCCACCGCAGGGGTCGAAGGGCACCCGGAGGGCGACACCTATGGCACGACGCTCCACTATCCTTTTAATATCGGGGACGCGGACGGTGTGCGGGTCCGGAAAATACAAGAACAACAAACAGGTACACACCGATGAAGGTACTGGTGTGCGATGACGAGCAACTGGCGCGCGAGCGCCTGTCCAGGCTCGTCGGCGATATGGATGGCTACGAGGTGGTTGCCGAGGCAGTAAACGGTGCGGAAGCCGTGCAGAAGCTTTCGGAAACCGATGCGGACATCATCCTCATGGACATCCGCATGCCGCAGATGGACGGCCTTGAGGCTGCCCGCCTGATCAGCCGCAACAAGACGCCCCCCGCGATCATCTTCTGCACGGCCTATGACGACCACGCCCTCCAGGCGTTCAACGTCAACGCCGTCGGCTACCTGCTCAAGCCGGTCCGCCGGGAGGCACTGGCCGAGGCACTGGCGAAGGCCCGCAGCCTCAACCGGGTGCAGGTGTCCGCACTCGCCCAGGTCAACGCGGCCAACGACCAGGTCCGGGACAAGCAGCGCACCCACATCAGCGCCAAGACCCATCGCGGCATCGAATTGATCCCCGTGGACGACATCCGCTATTTCCTGGCCGACCAGAAATACGTCACGGTGCGCTCAGGGCGGGGCGAGGTGCTGATCGACGAAACGCTCAAGGACCTGGAAGACGAGTTCGGCGAGCGTTTCGTGCGCATCCACCGCAACTCGCTCATCGCCCGACGGTTCATCGACGGGCTGGAGCAGGTCGGGGCCGGCCACTACCAGGTGCGCCTGCGGGACACCGAAGAGCGCCTGACGGTCAGCCGGCGACACGTCGCCGGCCTGCGCAAACTGCTGCAGCACCTCTGACGGGCCGGGACGGGCGGCTTGGCCCGTCCCGCTGCTTCCGCTATCCTCCCCCCGGTTCGACGCCGGCGACGGTGCCCACACAACAACAACAGGAACGCTCCCATGAAGCGCATCGCCACCCTTGCTACCGCCGTGCTGTTCGCCCTTGCGCTGGGCGGCTGCGCGATGACCGTAGGCCCCGTTACCGGCGTCATGTACACCAACGCGAAGTACCCCTGGACGGCAACCGGCAGCGCAAAGGAGGCGACCCGCGTGGGCCGCGCCACGGTTCGCTCCTTCTTCGGCGCCATCGCCACCGGCGATGCCAGCATCCAGACGGCGGCACAGAACGGCGGCATCACCGAGATACACCACGTCGATTACGAAGCACAGAACAT
>JBKHWN010000045.1:0-11116 GCA_046566505.1 Gammaproteobacteria bacterium | reverse complement strand
AACCCGATGCGGCGCATCAATGGCAACTGCTTGTCACAAGAGGGTTTCTGCGTGTGCTCGGCTGGCGAAGTTCTGGCCGATTTTTTGAGAACAGAGACCAGAAAAGAGTCAAACTTGGCGGGTCGGTGGGCGCTTTCTGGCCGGCGCGATATGGCCTGTGGCACACGCAAAATCGGCGGAATCCCCGCACAGCGTGGGGAAAGCACAGATGTGAAAAAGCCCAACCGAAAAGGGTTGGGCTTTGAAAGTGGTGCCGGAAAGAGGAATCGAACCTCCGACCTTCGCATTACGAATGCGCTGCTCTACCGACTGAGCTATTCCGGCACGCGGGGCGCGCACATTAAGGGAAAACCGGCGCCCTGACAATCGGCGTCGGCACCGGCATACGGGCAATACCCGACTAATTTACTATGGTATTGCCCGGCATCAAGATCCATACTTTTTGGCGTGATTGCCGGGCGTCGCGGAGCGCCCGCCTGAGGCGTTCCTCTATAGAATGCGTGGCCTTATGACCGACCCCAGCCAGCACGACCCGCTCGACAAGGCCATCGCCTCCACCTACGAGGCGGGCTTCGTCACCGATATCGAGTCCGAGACCATCCCGCCCGGGCTGGACGAGGGCGTCGTCCGCGTCATTTCCGGCAAGAAGGCCGAACCCGAGTGGCTGACCGAATGGCGCCTGAAGGCCTTCCGCCACTGGCAGGACATGCCGGAACCGACCTGGGCCCACGTGCACTACCCGCCGATCGACTTCAAGGCGCTGTCCTATTACTCGTCGCCAAAGAACCTCAAGGACAAGCCCAAGTCACTGGACGAGATCGACCCGGAGCTGCTGCGCACCTACGAGAAGCTGGGCATCCCGCTGGCCGAGCAGGCAATGCTCGCCGGCGTGGCCGTGGACGCGGTGTTCGACTCGGTCTCGGTGACCACCACCTTCCGCGAGAAACTGGCCGAAGCCGGCGTAATCTTCTGCCCGATCTCCGAAGCCGTGCGCGAGCACCCGGAGCTGGTGCAGAAATACCTCGGAAGCGTCGTGCCGCCGGGCGACAACTTCTACGCGGCGCTCAACAGCGCGGTGTTCAGCGACGGCTCCTTCGTCTACATCCCGAAGAACACCCGTTGCCCGATGGAGCTGTCCACCTACTTCCGCATCAACGAGGCGAAGACCGGGCAGTTCGAGCGCACGCTGATCATCGCCGACGAAGGCAGCTACGTGAGCTACCTCGAAGGCTGCACGGCGCCGATGCGCGACGAGAACCAGTTGCACGCCGCCGTCGTCGAGCTGATCGCGCTGCCCGGCGCCCAGATCAAGTACTCGACGGTGCAGAACTGGTATCCGGGCGACGAGGAAGGCCGTGGCGGCATCTACAACTTCGTCACCAAACGCGGCGTCTGCCACGAGAACGCAAAGATTTCCTGGACCCAGGTGGAAACCGGTTCGGCGATCACCTGGAAGTACCCGTCGGTGGTGCTGCGCGGCGACAACTCGATCGGTGAGTTCTATTCGGTGGCGCTCACGCGCAACCGGCAGCAGGCCGACACCGGCACCAAGATGATCCACCTCGGGAAGAACACGAAGAGCACCATCGTCTCCAAGGGCATCTCGGCCGGGCACAGCAGCAACACCTACCGCGGGCTGGTGCGCATCTCGCCGCGGGCCGAGGGCGCGCGCAACTACACGCAGTGCGATTCGCTGCTGATCGGCGATGCCTGCGGCGCGCACACCTTCCCGTACATCGAAAGCAAGAACCCGACGGCCACCGTCGAGCACGAGGCGACCACGTCGCGCGTCTCCGAGGACCAGATGTTCCTCTGCCGCCAGCGCGGCATCGACCCGGAGAAGGCCGTGAGCATGATCGTCAACGGCTTCTGCAAGGAAGTGTTCAAGGAACTGCCGATGGAGTTTGCGGTGGAAGCCGGGAAACTTCTCGAAATCAGTCTCGAAGGCTCGGTCGGCTGACCGCGCCCGCAACCGGAAGAATCACGATGCTGGAAATACGCGACCTGCATGCCACCGTCCAGGGCAAGCCGATCCTGAAGGGCCTGACGCTGTCAGTCGGCACCGGCGAGGTACACGCGATCATGGGGCCGAACGGCTCGGGCAAGAGCACGCTGGCGGCGGTGCTGTCCGGCCGCGACGGCTACGAGGTCACCGGCGGCGACATCCTGCTCAATGGCGAAAGCCTGCTCGGCCTCGCGCCGGAAGAACGCGCACGCAAGGGCGTCTTCCTCGCCTTCCAGTACCCGGTGGAAATCCCCGGCGTGTCCAACCTCGAATTCCTGAAGGCCTCGCTCGAACAGGTGCGCAAGGCGCAGGGCAAGGACGTGTGGGACGCGGTCACCTTCATGAAGAAGGCGCGCGAGGCATGCACGAAGGTGAACCTGGACCACGCCTTCCTCAAGCGCGGCGTCAACGAAGGTTTCTCCGGCGGCGAGAAGAAGCGCAACGAGATCATGCAGATGCTGCTGCTGGAACCCTCCGTCGGCATCCTCGACGAGACCGACTCCGGCCTCGACATCGACGCGCTGCAGGTGGTCGCGCAGGGCGTGAACTCGCTGCGCGCGGCCGACCGCTCGTTCGTGGTGGTCACCCACTACCAGCGCCTGCTGGACTACATCGTGCCCGACCAGGTGCACGTGCTGGCCGGCGGCCGCATCGTGAAATCCGGCGGCAAGGAACTGGCGCTGGAACTGGAAGAAAAGGGCTATGCCTGGCTGACCGACGCCGGCAGCGATGCGTGAGGGCCGTTGACGCATGAACGCCACGCCTAACTTGTCAACCCTCGCCGACACGCTTGCCGGGCGCGCCCAGGGCCCGGCCTGGCTGGCGGATTACCGCACCGAGGCGCGCCGCCAGTTGGCGCAGACACGCTTTCCGCAGCGCAAGACCGAAAGCTGGAAGTACAGCAGCACGCATGCACTGGCCGCTTCCGGCGCGCTCGCTGCGCCCGCACCGGTCGTCGCCGCGGAGCTGCCCGCCGATGCCGTACCGGCACTCGACGCCTGGCGGCTGGTGGTGGTCAACGGCGTGCTTGATGCGACGCAATCGACACTGCCCGATGACAGCTCGCTGATCGTCTCGACGTTGTCGTCACTGCCCGCCGCCGAACAGGCCCACGTCCGCACGCTGCTGGCACTTGGCGAAGCCGGACGCCTGCCCTTCGCAGCGCTGAACAGCGCGGCGTTCGCCGATGGTGTTTACGTGCGGGTGGCTGCCGGTGTGGCGCCGACAAAGCCGCTGCACATGGTGCTGCACAGCACGGGCGCGCAGCCGGCTACCGTGCAGCTGCGCGTGCTGGTTCGTCTTGAACCGCGCGCGGCGCTGACGCTCATCGAGCAGTACAGCGGCGATGGCGCCGACCTCTACACCAACGCGGTGACCACCATCGAACTCGGGCGCGACGCGCAACTCGACCTGGTGCGCGTGCAGCAGGAAGACCACCGCCAGTGGTTCACCGGCAGCCTGCACGTGCAGCAGCAGGCGAACAGCCGCTGCCGGGCGCACCTGCTGATGACTGGCTCCCGTCTGAAACGCAACGACATCACCTGCGTACTGGCCGAACCCGGCGCGGAACTGACGCTGGCCGGTGCTTTCCTCGCTGGCGCCGGCGAACACATCGACAACCAGGTCTGCATCGAGCACGCCGCGCCGCACGCCACCAGCAACCAGGTGTTCAAGGGCGTGGTCGGCGGCAACGGGCGCGCGGTGTTCAACGGCCGCATCCACATCCATCCCGGCGCGAAACAGACCTCCGCCGAACTGGTGAACAACAACCTGCTGCTGTCGCCGGACGCCGAGGTCGACACCAAGCCGGAACTGGAAATCTACAACGACGACGTGAAGTGTTCGCACGGCGCCACCGTCGGCCAGATCAACGCGAACGCGATCTACTACCTGCAGTCACGCGGCATCGCGAAGGCCGACGCCGAACTGATGATCAGCCTCGGCTTCGTCAACGCGCTGGTCGATGCCCTGCCGGCACCGGCGCTGGCCGACTGGCTGCGTGCCTCCTTCGCCAGCTGGTTCGCCGCCCGCGGGGGCCGCGCATGAGCGCGTTCGACGTGCAGGCGCTACGGGCACAGTTCCCGCTGCTTACGCAATCCGTCAACGGCAAGCCGCTGGTCTACCTCGACAACGGGGCCACCACGCAGAAGCCGCAGGTGGTGATCGAGTCAGTCGACACCTATTACCGCGACTACAACAGCAACGTGCACCGCGGTGCGCACACGCTGGCCGATCGTGCGACCGCCGTCTTCGAGGCGGCACGCAGCTCGGTGGCCCGCTTCATCAATGCGCCGGAAAGCGCGGAAGTGATCTGGACGCGCGGCACCACCGAGTCGATCAACCTGGTTGCCCAGTGCTGGGCGCGCAGCACCCTCAGGGCCGGCGACGAAATCATCATCTCGTCGCTGGAGCACCACGCCAACATCGTGCCCTGGCAACAGGCCTGCGCGGCGACCGGTGCACGCCTGCGCGTCATCCCGATCAACGACGCCGGCGAACTGGACCTCGACGCCTTCCGGGCGCTGCTGGGCGAGCGCACGAAACTGCTGGCTTGCACGCAGGTTTCCAACGCACTCGGCACGGTGAACCCGGTCGCCACGATGATTGCCGACGCGAAGCGGGTCGGGGCACGCGTGCTGCTCGACGGTGCGCAGGCGGTTTCGCACTTCCCGGTCGACGTGCAGGCGCTGGGTTGCGATTTCTATGCCTTCTCCGGCCACAAGCTGTTCGGCCCCACCGGCACCGGCGTGCTGTGGGCGAAACGCGAGTTGCTGGAAGCCATGCCACCCTGGCAGACCGGTGGCGAGATGATCGAGATGGTCACCTTCGAGACCGCGACCTGGAACCAGTTGCCGTACAAGTTCGAGGCGGGCACGCCGCATATTGCCGGCGTGATCGGACTCGGCGCTGCCGTCGACTGGCTGATGCACCAGGACCGCGCCGCCATCGCCGCGCACGAAGCCGCGCTGCTCGCCGCGGTCACCGCGCGCGCCACGGCGATCCCCGGCCTGCGCGCCATCGGCACCGCACACGACAAGGTCGCCGTTTTCTCTTTCCTGGTCGACGGTGCACACCCGCACGACATTGGCACCCTGCTCGACCACCAGGGCGTCGCGGTGCGTACCGGCCACCACTGCACCATGCCGCTGATGCAACGGCTGGGCATCCCCGGTACGGTGCGCGCGTCTTTTTCCCTCTACAACACGCTCGACGACGTCGAGCGCTTCATCGCCGCGCTGGAAAAAGCGCGGCGCATGCTGTGACTTGCGAGGCCATGCCATGAGCGTGCAGAACTACGTTCCCGGCAACGAATCGGTGTCGATGACCGAGTCCGCCATCGCCCAGGCCAGGTCGCAGCTTGCCCGGGAGGGCGCACTGGGCCTGCGCCTGTCGGTGAAGCCCAGCGGCTGCTCCGGCTACATGTACGTGCTGGACCTGGTGCGCGAGGAACAGCCGTCGGACCGTCGCTACACCTTCGGCGGCGATGTGAACATCTACGTTGATGCTGCTGCGCTGGGGGTCATCAACGGCACCGAGATCGACTATGTAAAGGAAGGCCTGAATGCCTTCTTCAAGTTCCGCAACCCGAACGTCACCGGCGAATGCGGCTGCGGTGAAAGTTTCACCGTCAACTGACCGGCCGGCATGAGCGAACAACGCACCGTCGTCACCACCCGCGACTGCCCGGCCCGCCTCGTGCCGGTAGGCACTCCGATCACCATTCCCGCCAACAGTTTCGTCACGCTGCGCCAGGCGCTGGGCGGCACCTTCACGGTGACCGTCAAGGGCAACATGGCCCGCGTCGACGGCACCGACGCCGATGCACTCGGCCTCACCGCCGACCTCGATTTCTCCTTCGCCCCGCCCGACGGCGAGCACGTGCGCGAAGACGACGTGTGGAAAGCGCTGCGCACCATCTACGACCCGGAAATCCCGGTGAACATCGTCGACCTGCACCTGGTGCGCGGCATGCGCATCAACGGGCAGACCGTCGAAATCCGCATGACATTGACCGCGCCGACCTGCGGCATGGGCCCGGTGCTGGTCGGCGACGTCGAATACCGCGTCGGCAAGGTGCCGAACGTGCAAACGGTGAAGGTGCTGCTGGAATTCGATCCGCCCTGGGACCGCAGTGATCTCTCCGATGAAGTGAAACTAGAACTGGGGCTGCCGCTGTGAGCGACGACTACGACCTGTCGGCACAGCCGTTCGGCAACAGCATCACGGTCGACGACATTGTCGAGGCGCTCGATTTCCTCGACGACTGGGAGTCGCGCTACACCTACATCATCGACCTCGGCAAGCAGGTGCCGGACATGCCCGCGGCGCTGCGCACCGAGGCACGACTGGTGCGCGGATGCCAGAGCCAGGTGTGGCTGGAAACACGCTACGACCCGGACAGCAGGAAACTCTGGCTGGGCATCGACTCGGACGCGGTGATCGTGCGCGGCCTCGGCGCCATCGTGCTCGCCGCGTTCAACGGCAAATCGCCGGCGGAGATCCTCGCCTTCGACATCGACGGCGTGTTCACCCGGCTGGACCTCATACGCCACCTGAGCCAGACGCGGGGCAACGGCCTGCATGCGATGGTGAAGCGCATCCAGGACACGGCGCGGGCGATCAACTGAATCAGGCTGGCCGCAGGCTGCCCACCACACCTCGGACTTGTGCACCGGCCTGTTCGATTTCGTCTTCGGTGGTGTAACGCCCGAACGAGAAACGCAACGAAGAATCGGCACGCGCGCGCGACAGGCCAATCCCGGTCAATACATAGCTGGGTTCCACCGTCGCCGAGTTGCACGCCGAACCGGTCGACACTGCCAGCCCTTTCAACGCATTCAGCAGCACTTCGCCGCTGATGCCTTCGAAGGCGATGTTCAGGTTGTGCGGAATGCGCCGGGTCGCGCTGCCGTTCAACTGCACGCCCGGCAAGGCCGACACGCCCTGCCAGAACGCATCGCGCAGTGCAGAAATGCGCGCCGATTCATCTGCCATTTCCAGTTGCGCCAGCGCGAAAGCCGCGCCCATTCCGACGATCTGGTGCGTGGGCAGCGTGCCCGAGCGCATGCCGCGCTCATGGCCCCCGCCATGCATCTGCGCCTCGATGCGCACGCGCGGGCTACGCCGTACATAGAGCGCGCCGACGCCCTTTGGCCCGTACGTCTTGTGCGCAGAAAAACTCATCAGGTCGACCGGCAAGCTCGCCAGGTCAATCGGCAACTTGCCGGTGGCTTGTGCGGCGTCGACATGGAACAGCACGTCCCGTTCGCGGCACAGCGCGCCGAGTGCGGCGATGTCGTTGACGGTGCCGATCTCGTTGTTCACGTGCATCAGCGACACCAGCACCGTGTCCTCGCGCAGCGCAGCCGCCAGCTGTTCCGGCTCGATCACGCCCTCGGCGGTCGGTGACAGCCAGGTGATGTCCCAGCCCTGTTTCTCCAGCCATTTGCAGCTGTCGAGTACGGCCTTGTGCTCGATGCGGCTGGTGACGATGTGGCGGCCTTCGTCACTATGGAACTGCGCCGCACCCTTGATCGCCAGGTTGTCGCTCTCGGTGGCACCGGAGGTCCAGACGATCTCCCGCGGGTCGCAGTTCACCAGCTCGGCCACCTGCGCACGCGCTTCCTCGACGGCCTCCTCGGCCAGCCAGCCGTAGCCGTGCGAGCGCGACGCCGGGTTGCCGAAGTCACCGTCCGGCCCTAGGAAAGCAACCATGCGCGCGACCACCCGCGGGTCGACCGGCGTGGTGGCGGCGTAATCGAGATAGATGGCGCGGGGTTTCACGTTGGCATTCCACAACAACAAAAACGGCGGTGCATTTTCAGGCACCGCCGTCGTGAAGGCCAGAATCGATGCGCGCACATCAGCGCATGGATACGATCCCCGTCGGCCGCTGGCGGTCACGCTGGCGATCGGAGATCGCCCGGATCTCCTGGCGTCGCACCAGGTCGCCCAGGCTGATGCTGGAGAGAAAGGCGTGGATCTGGCCGGACAGGTCCTGCCACAGGTAGTGCGTCAGGCACATGTCGCCCTCGTGGCAGTTGGCTTCCCCGGCGCATCGGGTGGCATCGACCTGTTCGTCAACCGCATCGATGATGCTGGCGATGAACACCTCATCGGCAGGGTGCGCCAGACGGTAGCCGCCGCCGGGGCCACGAACGCTGCTGACCAGGTCGTTCTTGCGCAACTTGGCGAACAACTGCTCAAGGTACGAGATCGAAATGCCCTGCCGCTCCGAGATGTCAGCGAGGCTGACCGGCCCGTTGTCGGTATTGATGGCCAGGTCGAGCATCGCCGTCACGGCATACCGCCCCTTGGTGGTCAGACGCATGGAACACCCCCCGCCCCTTGGTAACTTGTGCGGCAGACAGCATCTAATGACCTACTATTTCTGTCAACTATTTGCCCGGACTTATTGCCCGGGTTTGTCGACAGGCGGCGCCTCCAGATCCATCAGGTCATCCTTGATGTCCGGAGGCTTGCGGTCGCAGTAATCACTGCCCAACTCGCGCAACGCCTTGCACATGCCATCCATGCGCTCGTCCGCCGCATGCAGGTGATCAACGATGCCATGGATCGCCCGGGCCACCGGGTCGGGCATGTCGCTGCCGACACCATAGGCATCGAAGCCGATTTTCTCGGCCAGGGCCTTCTTGCGCTCGTCCACCGCCTCCATGGCCTCGCGCAGGATGATGCGCCCGGGGATGCCGACCGCCGTGGCGCCGGCCGGCACCGGCTTGGTCACCACCGAGTTGGAGCCCACGCGCGCACCGGCGCCGATGACAATCGGCCCGAGCACCTTGGCACCGGCGCCAATGACCACGCCGTCCTCCAGCGTCGGGTGCCGCTTGCCCTTGTTCCAGGTGGTGCCGCCCAGCGTGACGCCGTGGTAAATCGTGACGTCGTCGCCGACCTCGGCCGTCTCGCCGATCACCACGCCCATGCCGTGGTCGATGAACAACCGGCGCCCGATACGCGCGCCCGGGTGGATTTCGATGCCGGTCAGCCAGCGCGAGAAGGCGCTGAGCAGCCGCGCCAGCAACTTCATCTCGTGCTGCCAGAGCCAGTACGCGCCACGGTGGAGCACCAGCGCGTGCAGCCCCGGGTAGGTCAGCACGACCTCCAGCGTGGTGCGCGCCGCGGGATCACGGGCGAATACCGAACGGATGTCATCGCGCAGTTGTTCGAACATCCTCAGTCTCCTCTGGTCGGCGTCTCGCCGGCCGATCGCGCGGCGCGCTGCGTGGCCGCCAGCACGCCACGCAGGATACGCAACTCCACCTCGTCCGGCCGCGCACGCAGGTACAAACGACGCAGGCGGATCAGCAATTGCCGCGGATCATCCACCACGAAGAAACGCAGGTCGAGCAAGGTCTGTTCGAGGTGGGCGAAAAACCGTTCCAGGTCGTCGGCAGTCGCCGGCGGCTTGTCCCAGCGGACGGATTCCACCTGCATCTGCGGCTCCGCGTTTCCGGTTGCGGCCACAGGCCGATCCTGTTGCGCCAGCCACTGCCGGCGCAACTCGTAGCAGATCACCTGTATCGCCGACGCGACGTTGAGCACCGGGTACTCCGGGTTCGCCGGGATGCCGGTGTGGAAATGGCAGCGCGCCAGCTCCTCGTTGGTCAGCCCGCTGTTCTCGCGGCCGAACAGGATGGCCACGTCCTGCCCGCTCGCCTGCGCCTGGGCCAGCAGGGTGCCCGCAGCCCGCTCGGCGTCGAGCCAGGGCCAGGGCACGGTACGTGAGCGCGCACTGGCGCCGATCACCAGCACGCAGCCGGCCAGTGCCTCGTCGAGCGTGGCCACGACACGGGCCTCTGCCAGCAGGTCGGTGGCGCCGGAAGCCATGGCATCGGCCTTCGCCTGGCCCTTCGGGTAGTCTTCGGGATCGACCAGCCACAGCGAGGACAGCCCCATGGTCTTCATGGCGCGCGCCGCCGAGCCGATGTTGCCGGCATGCGAGGTGTTGACCATCACCACACGTATGCGATCGAGCATGGGCAGGCCGCGAAAAAAAGGGCCGGCAGTATAGCGGATAGGCCCTCGCCGCCGCCCGTGGCGCTCCCGGCCCCGAGCGCCTTCTGCTAGCATGGCCGCCCCCGAATCCGGGTCCGCTCTTTCACTTCCCCACCCCGAACTCCACCCGAGGCTGCCGCCATGCACCAACCCATCGTCAACATCGCCCTGCGTGCCGCGCAGTCCGCCGGGAAGATCATCGAGCAGGCCTTCACGCGCGTCGACACGGTGCCGGTGGAGTCCAAGGGGCAGAACGACTACGTCACCGCCGTCGACCGCGCGGCGGAAGCGGCGATCATCGACACCATCCACAAGGCCTACCCGAACCACGCCATCCTCGGCGAGGAAAGCGGGCGCATCGAGGGCCGTCGCGGCGACAGCGACACGCTGTGGATCATCGATCCGCTGGACGGCACCACCAACTTCATCCATGGCTTCCCGCATTTCGCGGTGTCGATCGCCGTGATGGTGCGCGACCGGCTGGAACACGCAGTGGTCTACGACCCGATGCGCAAGGAGGAATTCACCGCCAGCCGTGGTCGCGGCGCGCAGCTGAACGACCGGCGCATCCGCGTCAGCGAGCGCAAGTCGCTCGAAGGCGCGCTGATCGGCACCGGCTTCCCGTTCCGCAAGGAACAGATGCCGCACCTGGAGGCCTACCTCGCCATGTTCCGCGACGTCGCGCAGGTGACGGCCGGCATCCGCCGCCCCGGCTCGGCCGCACTGGATCTCGCCTATGTCGCCGCCGGGCGCATGGACGGCTTCTGGGAATCCGGCCTGCAACCCTGGGATACCGCGGCAGGCTGCCTGCTGGTCAACGAGGCCGGCGGCCTGGTCAGCGATTTCGCCGGCGGCGAGAAATACCTGGAGAAGGGACACATCGTCGGCGGCAACCCCAAGGTGCTGAAGGCGCTGCTGCAAACCATCGCGCCGCATGTGCCGGCGGGCTGGAAGTAAAAACGGACCGGGAACAAAAAAGGGTCGGCAATGCCGACCCTTTTCATTTCTCGTTTTTGTCGCGACCCGTTATGGCCGCTCGTCGACCTCTTCCATCTTCACGATGAAATCATCACGGCTGATGCCGAGGTAGAGCAT
>JBKHWN010000044.1:0-33442 GCA_046566505.1 Gammaproteobacteria bacterium | reverse complement strand
CGGTAATCGCTCGGCGCGATGCCGATCACCTTGCGGAACAGCCGCGAGAAGTAATACGGGTCGTCGTAGCCGAGCTGGCGCGCGATGCGATGTACCGGCGCGTCGGACATGTCCAGCAGGCGGCAGGCGTGTTCCATCCGCAGGTGGATGAAATACTGCATGGGCGCCACGCCGGTGGCGGCGCGGAAGCGGCGCGCGAAATGGAATACCGACAGATTGCTGGTGGCGGCCGCGAGTTCCGCCAGTTCCACGGGCCGCTCGATGTGTTCGCGCATCCAGGCGGTGATGCGGTCGATGTCGGCGGCGCGTGCCGGTGCCTCGTTGCCGCGCGGGATTTTCAGTGCCAGGAAGGTGAGCAGCACGCGCAGTTGCGCGCTGGCGTGCAGGTAGGCCTCCAGCGCAAAGCCGGTCTGCTGCACGGCGAGCAGGGCGCGGAAGTGGCGGGCCAGTTCCGGCTGCAGGCCGATGTCCAGGCTGCGTCGTTCGCCGAGGCCCAGGTGCGAGAGCAGCACCGCCAGGGCGCCGCCGGTGAAATGGCACCACCAGATCGTCCACGGCTGGCGCGCGTCGGCGCCGTAGCGGTGCGCCACGCCTGGCGGCAACAACACCAGCGAGCCGGCACCGATTGTTTCCCGTTTTCCGTCGGTTTCGAGCCAGCCGCTGCCGGCCGTGCAGTAGAGCAGCAGGCAATCGTCGTGCACGTCGCGCGCCATGCGGTGTCCGCCTGCCTTCGGGTAATGGCCGAAGGCGAGCGGGTAGAGGTCGCCGGAAAGCGGATGCGCCGCCAGCTGGTCGACCAGGAAGCGGGGGAGGACGAGGCGAACGGCGTCGCCGGCCAGTGGCCAGGAGGAGGGCTGAGACATGAGCAAGATAGTCCATCCCTGTGGCAAGAATATCAATCGCCATGCCAGGGATGCGGGTGGCATGCTCGCTGGCGAAGTTCAGGGTGGCGGGGTGTGCCGGCGGCGGTCCGGGCATCCTGCGCCGCGCTCCGGTTCGCTTGGGCAGGCGCGCCTGCTGCCGAAGCCACACGACAGGCATGGGTGACGCGCCTGCCGCTGCGCTCAAGTCGCGCTTTGCAGGACGCCCGGACCACCGCCGACACGTGCCAACGTGCTGCCTGTTTGCCAATTCCGAGAGAAGGAGTAACGACGATGACCCGCAAGATTCCCCAGTTCATCAATGGCGAGTTCAGCGCCGGCAGCAGTACTCGTTCCCTGCCGGTGGTGAATCCGGCGACGCAGGCGGTGCTGGCGGAAGTGCCGATGGCGACGCGCAGCGAAGTGGAGGCGGCGGTGGCGAGTGCGAAAAGCGCATTCCACACCTGGCGCGACGTGGCCGTGCCGGAGCGCGCGCGGCTGATGCTGCGCTACCAGCACCTGCTCAAGCAGCACCACGACGAACTCGGCGAAATCCTCGCGCAGGAAACCGGCAAGACCTTCGCGGATGCGAAGGGCGATGTCTGGCGCGGCATCGAGGTCGTCGAGCATGCGTGCAACGTGCCGTCGCTGCTGATGGGCGAGATGGTCGAGAACGTGGCCGGCGGCATCGATACCTATTCGCTGATCCAGCCGCTGGGCGTTTGCGTCGGCATCACGCCGTTCAATTTCCCGGCGATGATCCCGTTGTGGATGTATCCGCTGGCCATCGCCTGCGGCAACACCTTCGTGCTCAAGCCCAGCGAGCAGGACCCGATGACACCGACGCGGCTGGCGGAACTGGCGGTGGAAGCCGGTTTCCCGAAAGGCGTGCTCAACGTGGTGCACGGTGACCGCGAGGCGGTCGACCAGTTGCTCACCCATCCGGACGTGCAGGCGATTTCCTTCGTGGGATCGGTGCCGGTCGGCCAGCACATCTATCGCACGGGCACCAACGCACTGAAGCGCGTGCAGGCCTTCGCCGGTGCGAAGAATCATATGGTGGTGATGCCAGACGCGAACCCGAAGCAGGTGGTGAGCGCGCTGGTCGGCGCGTCCTGCGGCGCCGCGGGCCAGCGCTGCATGGCGATTTCGGTGGCGGTGCTGGTCGGCGGTGCGAAGGCGATCATCCCGGAACTGCGCGAGCAACTCTCGGCGCTGCGCCCGGGCGTGTGGAACGATCCGTCGGCGGCCTACGGGCCGGTGATTTCGAAGCGGGCCAAGGAGCGGGTGCTGTCGCTGATCGAGCAGGGCCGGAAGGAAGGCGCGAACTGCCTGCTCGATGGCTCTCAGTGCACGGTCGAGGGCTATCCCGACGGCAACTGGGTTGGCCCCACGCTGTTCACCGACGTGCAGCCGACGATGGCGATCTACCGCGAGGAAATCTTCGGGCCGGTGCTATGCGTGGTCTGCGTTGAGACGCTGGACGAGGCGATCGCGCTGGTGAACGCGAGCCCCTACGGAAACGGGACATCGATCTTCACGGCGAGCGGCGCGGCGGCGCGAAAGTACGTGCACGAGTGCACGGTCGGGCAGGTGGGTGTGAACGTGCCGATCCCGGTGCCACTGCCGTTCTTCTCGTTTACCGGCTGGAAGGGGTCGTTCATGGGCGACCTGCATGCCTACGGCAAGCAGGCGGTACGCTTCTACACCGAGACGAAGACGGTAACCTCGCGCTGGTTCGACAGCGATATCGTCACCGGCCCGAACCTGACGATTGCGTTGAAGTAGCACGATCTCCTCTCCCGGGCGGGAGGGGGGCGGTGAAGCAGCACTGTCTCCGCGCCGCGGCGAGAGGGGTTTTTGAAGCAGCACGAGCCCCTTTCCCCTGCGGGAGAAGGGCTGTTGAAGTCGCACGAGCCCCTCTCCCCTGCGGGGAGAGGGGTTGGGGAGAGGGGGCAACGAGACACCATGAATTTCGACCTCACCGACGACCAGCACGCGATCATCGCCACCGCACGCGCCTTCGCGCAGAAGGAGCTGGCGCCGTTTGCCGCGCAGTGGGATGCCGACAGCCATTTCCCGGTCGACGTGATCCGCAAGGCCGGCGAACTGGGTTTCTGTTCGCTGTACTGTCCGCCGGAATACGGCGGCATGGGTCTGACCCGTCTTGATGCCACGCTGGTGTTCGAGGAGCTCTCCGCCGCCTGCACCTCGACCACGGCCTACATCACCATCCACAACATGGCGACCTGGATGGCGAGCACGTTCGGCTCGGAGGCGGTGCGCGCCGAATGGGTGCCGGCACTGGTCACCGGCGAGAAGCTGGCTTCCTACTGCCTGACCGAACCGGGTGCCGGTTCCGATGCCGCGTCGCTGAAGACGCGCGCCGTGCGTGACGGCGACGACTATGTGCTCAGCGGCAGCAAGGCCTTCATCTCCGGCGCCGGTAGCACCGACGCGCTGGTGCTGATGGCGCGCACCGGCGAGGCCGGTCCGAAAGGCATCACCTGTTTCCTCGTGCCGGCCGATGCGAAAGGCGTCGGCTACGGCCGCAACGAGGACAAGATGGGCTGGAAGACGCGGCCGACGCGGCTGGTCACGCTGGACAACGTGTGCATTCCGGCGCGTTACCGCATTGGCAGTGAAGGCGAGGGCTTCCGCATTGCGATGAAGGGGCTGGACGGGGGGCGCTTGAACATCGCCACCTGTTCGGTGGGTACGGCGCAGGCGGCACTGGAGCGCGCGGCAGCGTACCTGAACGAACGCAGGCAGTTCGGCAAGGCGCTGGCGGAGTTCCAGGCGTTGCAGTTCAGGCTGGCGGACATGGCGACGGAACTGGTTGCTGCACGACAGATGGTGCGCATGGCGGCCTGGAAACTCGACAACGGCGACCCGGAAGCGACGACGTACTGTGCGATGGCCAAGCGGTTTGCCACGGATGCCGGTTTTGCCGTGTGCAACGAGGCGTTGCAACTGCACGGAGGCTACGGCTACATCCGGGATCTGCCGCTGGAGCGGCATGTGCGGGATGTGCGGGTGCACCAGATACTGGAAGGGACAAACGAGATCATGCGGTTGATCATTGCCAGGCGGCTGCTGGCGGAGGCCGGGGCGGCGGGGCGGGTGCGATGATCGTGTTTGGGTTGCGGGGTGTTGATGCCGGTGCCGGTGCCGGTGCCGGTTCGGTGCCGGGTGGTGTCCCGCGCTGCGCTCCGGTTCGCTTGGGCAGGCGCGGTCGCTGCCGCTGCCTCACGATAGGCGCGGGTGACGCGCCTGCCGCTGCGCTCAAGTCGCGCTTCACGGGACACCACCCGGCACCGACGCACGCTGAATCAGGGAGATGACATGACGACGCAGGTAGTGTTTGACGAAATGCCGACACCCGACGGCTACGTTGTTGCGCGGGCGACGCTGAACGCGGAGAAGTCGATCAATTCGCTGACGCTGGACATGATCGATGCGCTGGACGCGAAGCTGGCGGCGTGGGCGGACGATCCGCAGGTCGCCTGTGTGTTCCTCGATGGCGCGGGCGAAAAGGGGTTCTGTGCCGGCGGGGATGTGCGCCGGCTGTACGAGTCGGCAACGCAGTGCGGGGCGCATACGCCCAACGACTATGCGCGCGAGTTCTTCGGGCGTGAGTACCGGCTGGATCACCGCATCCATACCTGTGCCAAGCCGGTCATTGTCTGGGGGCATGGGGTGGTGATGGGCGGCGGTGTCGGGCTGCTGGCCGGGGCTTCGCATCGGGTGGTGACCGAGAGCACGCGCTTTGCGATGCCGGAAATCACCATCGGGCTGTTCCCGGATGTCGGCGGCAGTTTTTTCCTGAACCGGATGCCGGGACGAACAGGTTTGTTCCTCGGCCTGACCGGTGCGCACTGCAATGCCGCGGATGTGTTGTTCCTCGGGCTGGCCGACCGGTTCATTCCGAACGAGCGCCGGCAGGCGGTGCCTGATGCGCTGCAGGGCGCGGGCTGGACGGACAGTACCGCGCGCAACCGGGCGGTGGTCGGCAACCTGTTGCGCCGTTTCGAGCGGGCGGGTGGTGCTGAACGCCCGCTGTCGCAGGTGCGTTCGCATTTCGAGCTGATCCAGCAACTGACTGATGCCGATGACTGCGATGCGGTGGTCGCGCAGATTCTCGCCTGCGACAGTGCCGATCCGTGGATCCAGCGCGCGCAGAAGACGTTGCGTGGTGGCTGCCCGGTCACCGCGTTGCTGGTGTGGGAGCAGATCCGTCGGGCAAAACACCTGTCGCTGGCCGGGGTATTCCGCCTCGAACTGGTCATCGCCGTGCAATGCCTGCGTCATCCTGATTTTGCCGAGGGTGTGCGCGCATTGTTGATCGACAAGGACGGTGCGCCGAAGTGGCAGCACGAGGACATCGCGTCCGTGCCGCTGAATTACCTCGACGAGTTTTTCATGGCGCCTTTTAGCCCCCACCCGCTGGCGGATTTGTAGGGTTCCTCCGGCGCCCTCACCCCCGGCCCCTCTCCCCGACGGGGAGACGGGAGCGCACTGGTCCCTTCCGGGGAAGGTGGAGTTCGCTGGTCCCTTCCGGGGAATGTGGAGTTCGCCGGTCCCTTCCGGGGAATGTGGAGTTTGCTGGAGTCCCGGATAGCCCCTCTCCCCCTTGCGGGGAAAGTGAGGTTCGCGGGAACCCGGATAGCCCATCTCCCCTTTGGGGAGAGGGGTTGGGGTGAGGGGCGATTTCAGAAAACAAACGACTCACAGGAGATCCCGATGACCACGATTGCATTCCTCGGCCTTGGCCAGATGGGCGGCCCGATGGCGCTCAACCTCGTGAAGGCCGGCCACGCCGTACGCGCGTACGACGTGATGCCCGCTGCCGTGCAGAAGGTGCAGGACGGCGGCTGCACCGCGTGTGCCACGGTTGCCGACGCCGTGCGCGGCGCGTCGGTGGTGGTTACCATGCTGCCGACCACCCAGACCATGGAAGATCTCTATCTCGGCAGCGGCAGCCTGCTTGAATGCGTGGCGCCCGGCACGCTGCTGATCGATTCCTCCACCGTCGCGCCGCAGGCGCCGCGCAAGGTTGCCGAAGCGGCAAAACAAAAGGGCCTCGCCTTTATCGACGCGCCGGTGTCCGGCGGTGTCGCCGGCGCCGCCGCCGGCACGCTCACGTTTATTTGTGGCGGCGAGGCACAGGACGTCGAGCGTGCGCGCCCGGTGCTGCTGCAGATGGGCAAGAACGTGTTCCATGCCGGCGGTCACGGCGCCGGGCAGGTCGCGAAGATCTGCAACAACATGCTGCTGGCGATCCACATGATCGGTACCGCCGAGGCGCTGCAACTGGGCGTCGACAACGGCCTCGACCCCAAAACGCTCAGCGAGATCATGCTCAAGAGTTCCGGCCGCAACTGGTCGCTGGAACTGTACAACCCGTACCCGGGCGTGATGGACAACGTGCCGGCGTCACGCGGTTACGAAGGCGGCTTCAAGACGCGCCTGATGAACAAGGATCTCTCGCTGGCGATGGAAGCGGCGCAGGCTTCGGCCTCGACCACGCCGCTGGGCAGCCTCGCCAGCGAGCTGTATCGCCGGCACGGCGAATCCGGTGCGGACGACCTGGATTTCTCCAGCATCCAGCAGTTCTTCGGGCGGGCAGCGGACTGAGTCGAGTCCACCCGCCTGCCGGCAGGCAGACGGGTGTCGTTCGCGATCCGGGATAAACCGGATTACTCGCTGAACGGTTTGATCTCGCCGGGGCGGCGCAGCATCTTGTTGACCTCGTCGAGGTGCAGTTCCTCGTTGACGATCATTTCGCGCGCGTATTCCTCCAGCAGCACCGACTTGCCCTCGACGATCTTCAGCAGGTCGTAGTAGCACTGCAGCGCGGCTTTTTCGTGTTCCAGGCTCTCGCGCAGGATGTCGCCAATATCGTGTTGCTCGGTTTCCAGCAACTGCCCGATCTTCAGCGATGGGTGCCCGCCAAGCAGCGTGACCATCTCGCCGGCCTTGTGGGCATGGTTCAGGCCTTCGCTCGCGTTGCTTTTCATCCACGAGACGATGGGGATGCGGTTGTAGCCGTAGACCATCAGCGAGTAGTGCGTGTAGCGCACCACGCCGGCGAGTTCGGCTTCCATGATGCGGTTGAGCGCCGAGATGGCGGCCTGGGTGTCCTTGTCGTTCATGGGCGGTCTCCGTTGATGGTGGTGCCGCGGATTGTCGGGCTGTCCTGAAGAGGAATGTCCTTGTACCGGTCACGGGAACCCCTGATCCGGGCTCCACTTGTCCGAGAACGATTCTCAATTGGCTTGAATATGAGAATAAATCCCATTTAGGATGGTGTCGTACCGGCGCCCGGAGCCAATCCACGGGTGGCGGGTGCCTCCGTCGGCAACGGGCGGGGGCCACCAGAAGACCAGAACCCTGCCACGGAGGGGGTCATGAGGCCGACTGCGATACCACGACAAGAACCGGGTGAAGTCCTGGCCCGGGCCGGAATCGGCGCCGCGATGGAAACCGGTCGCTACCCGCGTCCGGCAACGGCCGTTGCGCAAGCGCCCGAAGGGGGTGCCGGTTCCTTGCGGCTGTTCCTGCCGGCCGCACAGGCCATGGCGCTGATGCGCCTGTCCTATGGCGCGCAACCGCAACCGGTGGCCGGCGGGGTGTCCGATGAATAGACGAAGCCCTGCGACGGATGCCGGGGAACCGCCAGCGCAGCCGCACTTGCCCGCCCTCGGTAACGGCATGGGTGTTCCGCCGGGGAGGTCGGCTTCACGCCGGCGCCGGTTGTGGGAGTTGCCGGCGTCCAGCCATTGCCCGGTTGTCGGGGTCTGCCTGCCGCTGGCCACACTGCGCAGGATCGCCTCGCGGACAGCCGCGGGAGAGGCGGGTGGAGACGACTATGCCCTGCACGCGGGGATGGTCGCCCGCTGTGGTGAACGCAACCGGGTGTCCGAACAGCTCCAGCGCGAACTTGACGAGCGCCACGCACTGGCGATCCGCCGATTGCGTGAATGCCGCGACGAAGAGGACGTGATCCGCCACTGGCGGGCTGCGGTGGATGCCGGGGATATCGCCGGCGCGTTGTGGGCAGCGTTGACCCATCCCCGCTGCGTGTCGCCAGTACACGAGCAGATCTGCCGCGACGTGCACATGATCCAGCATCAGGCCGGCGCGGCGGTGCGCGTCGATGCCGCGAGACTGCGCACCCTGCAGCATGACCTTGATGCCTTGCGGCATGCCTACGCGGCACTCCAGGACCGGTATGCCAGGGTGCTGGCCGACCATGCCCGCGAACAGGAACGCTTGCGCGCCGACCTGACGCTAGCCCGGAGGACGCTGGTGATGCGCGAGACGGCGGTGTCGTTCCTGCGCGAGGACCTCGCGTCGCTGCGCGCCACGCTGCCGGACCTCGAGTCCCGGGAACAATTGTCGGCGCGACTCGAAGACACGTTGCTGCGACTGCGCGATCAGGAACGGATCAACAGTGCGCTGCGTACCGAGTTGAAGGAGGCGCGCGCCGCAGGACTGGCCGTGGAAAAACACCCGGCGGCGGCCGATCGGTACGGGGCATCGGTGGGCGAAGGGCCCCGGGATACCGTCGAGTCGACGGTGCCGGGAGTCTTGAGTGAGCGGACGGTGTTGTGCGTCGGCGGCCGTACCGGGCAGGTGTCGCATTACCGGGAAGTCATCGAGGGTTTCGGCGCGCGATACCTGCATCACGATGGCGGTCTGGAGACGAACCTCGCGCGCCTCGAAGCCAGCATCGCGGCCGCGGACCTCGTGATCTGCCAGACCGGATGCATCAGCCACAACGCGTACTGGCGCGTGAAGGACAGTTGCAAGCGCACCGGCAAGCAATGCCTGTTCGTTGAAAACCCAAGCGCCTCCACGTTGTCGCGCCGGCTGACCGAAGTGCTCGGCCGCATCCCGATGCAAGAGGAAGACCCCGGATGAAGCCACTTTTCTGCGTGTAAAGTGCACCGGTTCCGGGAGCCTTGGTTCCGGCCGATCAACAGACACCCTGGCAGGCAGCCCATGACCGATCTGATCCTCCACCACTACCCGATGTCCCCGTTCTCGCAGAAAGTGCGCGGCATGCTCGGCTATGCCGGGTTGCCCTGGCGCTCGGTGATCGTGCGCGAGTTCCCGCCGCGACCGGCGCTGGCGGCGCTGGCTGGCGGTTATCGCCGCATTCCGGTCGCGCAGGCCGGTGCCGACGTGTTCTGCGACTCGCGGATCATTGCCGAGGAGATCGCCCGCCTCGGCAACAAGCCGGAGCTCGTGCTGGCATCCTTGCCGGAAGAGCAGCGTCGCTGGGTCGAGCACGTGGATGTGAAGGTGTTCTTCGCCTGCGTGCTGGCAGCCGGCAACGGCACGTTGCGGCGCAAGGCGATGGCTTCGATGTCCGCGCTTGATTTCACACGCTTCCTCTGGGACCGCATCAAGGTCGGCAGCACGGCGAAGGTGCCGATCGCCGGCTTGCGCCAGGCAAGGCCGATGGTGCTCGCGCATGCCGCGGAACTGGAAACGCGACTGAAGCAGGATTTCCTGTTCGGCGACACGCCGACGCATGCGGACTTCTCCACCTGGCACGGCCTCTGGTTCATCCGGGACCTGGCTGAATCGTCGATGCTGGGCAAGTACCCGCGCACCCTGGCCTGGATGGATCGCATGAGCGCCTTCGGTGAAGGCCGGCCAAAGCCGATGTCGCCAGCGCAGGCGCTGGCCGCCGCGCATGCAAGCACACCGCGTGCGCTGAGCGACGTCGAGCGACAGGGCGATCCGCGTATCGGCCAACGCGTCGCCATCGCCCCGGAAGACTACTGGCAGGACCCGACAACCGGCACGCTGGTCGGCGCCACGGCCTCGCGCTTCATCCTCGCGCGCGAGCACGCGGACACGGGACTCGTGCACGTGCATTTTCCGCGCGAGCGGTTTGTGGTGAGGACGGCGTAGACCCGCACAGCCATCGGGGGGCCCTGTGCGGACCCTTTGAACAAGCGGCGGCACAACCGAAAGCGCTCAGGCGCGGCCGAAAGCGCTCAGGCGCGGCCGAGAGCGCTCAGGTGCGGCGTTGCTCCGGTTGCGCCTCGATCAGTTCTTCACAGGCCACGCCGCCATCCGGCCGTGGCCCCCACCACACCGGCCCAAGCCGGTACAGCACCAGCGCGAAGGCAAGGCACCAGGCCGTGCCGGCCGCGTGTTGCAGGGCAACGACCGGCACGCCCGGGAATCCGGCCGCCGCGCGCAGCAGCGCCGCAGCAACGATCAGGCCCGCGGCGAGCCGGACCCAGGGCCGTTCATCGAGCGGATACCCGGCATGGCGGCGTCCCGCGATGCAGAAGACGACGAAAATCGACAGGCCCATCACGCCGCTGGTGAGCAGGTGCCGGCCGGCACTGATCGTGACGGGCACGTCGAGCAGCGACAGGCCGATCAGCGTGTAGCCGCCGGCCATCAGCACGTAGCAGGCGTAGAGCAGCAATGGCCAGCGTGTCAGCAGCGCACGCCCGACGTGCCAGTCGTTGAGCAGGTTGAGCAGTGCCGCGGCGGTGGCCAGTGCGAGCCAGCCGCCGAGTGCCACGCCCGGCAGCACGAATTCCACGACGCTGTAGAGTCCGATCAGGAACATGGCGAGGTTGCGGCGCGGCGGGCGCGCGAGATATTCGTCGATATCCGGGAAGCCGGCGGCGCGGCGTTCGTCCAGCGCGTCGTTGACGATGCGCATGGAAATCCGGCTCATGGCAAGGATCACCAGGATCATCACCACGCCCGTCGCCAGGTGCAGCCAGCGCAGGGGCGGCACATCGCGCAGCGCGTCGGCATGGAAGCCCGCGAACACGAACAGCAGCAAGGCGAGAGCGGTGATAAAGGAGCGATGCCGGCGCTCGGGATCGCGCCACAGGCGGGGCGCCGCGAGCACGAGCAGCGCCGCGATGAACGCGAGATCGAACAGGGCTGCCGCGCCGATGCCGATGAAGCCGCTGAGCAGGAAGGCGATCCGTCCACCGGTCCAGAGTGCCAGCAAGCCAAGCACGGTGCGCGGTGGCCAGGCCGGTGTCGCCGTGAACTCCGGCACGGCGGTCAGCAGGAAACCCGCCGTGGCGGCGAGCACGAACCCCGCCAGCAATTCGTGCGCGTGCCAGACAACGGCGCCGCCGGGCGTTGCCGGCCAGGGCAGGGCGCCGCCGAGCATCAACAGCCAGAGCAGTGCCGACAGCAGCGCCCAGCCGGCACTGGCGAGATAGAACGGGCGGAAGCCGCACACCATGACCGGACGCGCTTCGATGCGCGTGCGCCAGTGGGTGAAGAAGGAATTCACAGGCCACACCGCGCGGCCGGCGCGTCGCCGCCTGTGTCCACGACGGCTTCGACGATGCGCAGGTCGGTTGCTGACGGTTCGTCGGCTGGCGTGTCCGTTGCGCTGCCGGGCATCAACGGGGCAAGCCCGAAGGCTTCGCGCACCGCCGGGATCTGCAGCAATTGCGCGGTGTGCCGGTAGATCCAGCGTTCGTCGCGCAGCGCCGGTGCCCGGGTCAGGGCGATGCGGGTCACGATGCGGCCGGGCGTCGCGGCCATCACCAGCACGCGGTGCGACAGGCGGACGGCTTCCATCAGGTCGTGGGTGATCATCAGCACGCCGAGTGCGCGTGCTTCCTGTTCGGCGAGCAGCAGGCGGTACAGGTCTTCCTTGAGGCCGACATCCAGCGCCGAGAACGGCTCGTCGAGCAGCAGCAGGTCCGGCGCCAGCACCAGTGCGCGCGCCAGTGCCACTCGGCTTTGCATGCCGCCGGACAACTGGTGCGGAAACTTGTCGAGGTCGTTGCCGGCGAGACCGATGCGCAGCGCCAGCGCCGTGGCCCGTTCCTCGCGCAGAGGCCGTGACACGCCGCGGGCCTTCAGCCCGAGCGCGATGTTGTCGCGTGCGGTTTGCCACGGCAGCAGGCACGGTTGCTGGAACAGGCACGCCGGCTCGGCGAACGAATTGTCGATGCGACCGTGCTGGACGGCGAGCAGCCCGGCGCAGAGGTGCAGCAAGGTGGTCTTGCCGCAACCCGATGGCCCGACCAGCGCGACGATCTCGCCCGCAGCCAGCGAGAAATCGACGCCGGCGAGTATCTCGCTGCGTGCGTAGGTGTGGCGGATGCCCTGTGCGGCGAGCGTGGCGCTCATGCCGGTTCCTCCCGCCAGCGTTCGACTTCGCGCTTGAGCGGTTCGAGCAGCAGGTATTCGACAGCCAGCAACAGGCCGACCACGGCGAGTATCCACGCCAGCGTCGCCGCGGTGTCGAGGTGTGAGCGGGTGACCGCCAGCGCTGCGCCGACACCGTCCGGACTGGCCAGCAGTTCGGCCATCACCACCACTTTCCACGACATGCCCAGCGCGGCGATCCACGCCGGGAACAGGTAGGAAATAACGTGTGGCAGGTACAGGTCGGTGAGCAGCATGCGCGGTGGCAGCCGGTAGGCACGTGCCATGGTCCGCAAACGGTTGTCGAGCGTGCGCGTGCCCTGCAGCGCGCCGACGAAGATCACCGGGAACGCGGCGATGAACACGGTGAACACCGGCGTGCCGTCGCTGGCGCCGAACCAGAGCATCGCCAGCACCAGCCAGGCGATCGGCGGCGTGCCCATCAGCACGGTGACCAGCGGCCGCGACATCATCGAGGCGGTCAGTGAAATGCCGGCCAGCAAGCCCAGCGTGCTGCCGGCCAGCACCGAGAGCGCAAAACCGGCGAGCGCGCGCCGCGCGGTCACTGCCAGTTCCGGCCAGGCCGCGCCGCTGGCAAGGAAGTCCCCGAGCGTGGCGAAGGCAGCACGCGGATCGGGCAACACCAGCGGGCCGTACAGCCCGGCCACCCCTTCCCAGGCGGCGACCAGCAGCAGCAGGGAGGCAATCGCGCCCCAGCCGCTCCAGAGATAGGCGGGCATCGCCAGCAGGGTTCGCCACAAAGCCTTCACGGGCGCTGGCCACCGTAGAAGCCATCATCCGGCTTCTTTCCGCCGATCAGCGCGGGGTTTTTTGCCAGCAGCTTGTCGAACAGGAACTCGACCTCGGGCCGCGCCTTCACGGCCGGCACGGCGTCGAGGCCGCCCGCGCGCACCGAGTCGGCCACGGCTTCGGGCATCAACAGGTCAATGCGTGCCGCCACGCGCTTGCCGCAGTCATCCGGGTTGTTGTTGCACCAGGCGAGCGAGCGTGCGTATTCGGCTTCGATGCGCGCCAGCAGCGCCGGCTGCGCGCGCAGTTTGCCCATCGCGGCGATACCCGCCTGCGGGATGCGCGCCTCGCGCCGGTACACGCGGCCCCATTCCTGTTGCAGGTTCACGCTGCGATGCAGTTCCGGCGCGATGACCTTGAGCGGGAAGGAACCGGTCTTGCGCAGTGCCATCGACACCGCCGGCTCGGCGAGCAGCGCGTGGTCCACGCGGCGCATCACCAGCAACTGCATGGCGTCGATCGGGGTGGCGACGTAGCGCAGCGACAGGTCGCGGCGGGTGTCGATGCCTTGCGCATCGGCGAGCAGGCCGAACAGGATGTCCGGCATGTCGCCGCGGAACGGCATGGCGACTTCCTTGCCGCGCAGGTCGGCCAGCGTCTTCAGGTTCGCATCACGCGAGACGAGATAGAGCACGCCCCAGGTCGAGACGTTCAGCAACTGCACTTCGGCACCGCGGTTGTAGAGATTCGCGGCGACGTTGACCGGCATCGCCAGCACGTCGGCGCCGCCCTTCAACGCGAGCACGCGCAACTGGTCGGGATCGCGCCAGGTGATAAAGCTCACCTCGCGCGCGACATCCGCCAGTGCGCCGCTGTCGACCATGTGTATCAGCGGGTTCGACACCGACGCGTAGGGCCCGGCCAGCACGAGTTTCGGCAGCACGCTTGCAGAAGCGACGGCCTTGCCGTTTGCCGGCGCAGCAAGGCAGGCCGGCACAGCGACCAGCAGCGCGCAGCACAGTGCCAGGCAAGACCGCCACGATGAAGCTCGCGCGGTTCGACAGCTCGGGGCGGTGGTGCGGGCCATGTTCAGAACCGCCCCGCCAGGCCGAGCGTGAAGTTGCGGCCCGGCGCGGCCGGTTCGCGACCGGCGATGCCATCGGTCAGATGCTCGTGGTAGTCACGGTCGAGCAGGTTGCCGAGCGCCAGCGTGATATCGGCGCGCTCCAGCATCGCCACGGCACCGAAGCGCCAGCCCAGTTCGGCATCGACGGTCATGAAGCCCGGCGTGACGTCCTCGCCACCGCCGGAGAAGATCGTTGCCACGCGATCCTGGTGATCGACGCCGCGTACCTGGGCGCGCCAGTGGAAGCCTGCTTCGTTCGGCTGGCCGATACCGAGGCGCAGTTCCGGTGCCGGCATCTGGTTGAGCGGTTCCTTGTCCTGCTCGTTGTCGCCGCGCAGCCAGGTGAAGGCGGCATCGACCACGAACGCGGCGACCGGAATGGCCAGCGCGCCCTCGACGCCGTGGATAACGACCTCGTCGAGATTTTCGGTGCGCTTGACCGGCAGGCCGCTGCCGGGGTGCGTGGTGCCGGTCACCCGCCCGGCAATGTAATCGTCGATGCGGGTGTGGAAGGCGGCCAGCCGGTACTCACGCTCGCCATCGCGTGCCTTGATTCCCAGTTCAAGGCCGGTGGAGCGCTCCGGTTCCAGTTGCGGGTTGCCCATGTGGTAGTAGCCGTCGCCGCGCGCAGAATCCTCGAAGCGTTCGCGCATGTCGGCGGCGCGGTGCGCCTGCGCGAGGTTCGCGTAGGCGTTGACGGTATCGGACAGCGGCTGCACGAAGCCCAGCGACCAGGACAGCATCTCGTCCTCGTGTGCGAGCCCGGTGGTCTGGGCCGACGGGCCGGTGCCTTTCTGCTTGGCCGTACCGCTCACCCGGTCGTGGCGCACGCCGAGCAGCAACTGGCTGTCGCCGAGTGCAATCTCGTCCTGCACGAACAGGCCGGCCGCAGCCACGCGTCCGTCGCTGAACGGATCGTTGCGGACGTTGTTGTTGAACAACGGCGGGTTGTTGTCCATGTAGCGCTCGGGGTCGCCGGTCATCCGCCAGCCTTCGGCGCCCACCGTCAGCAGGTGTGTATCGCCGGCGGCGAACTGGTACTGCGTGCGTGCGCCGTCGGTGCTGAAGGTGACGTCGTTGCGGACGTAGTCGCGCTGCAGCGTCGAGGACCAGGCACGGATCTGGCGGAAGACTTCCTGCTGGTAGACATCGAGGCTCAACCGACCCTCACCCACCCTGGTGTCCAGCCCGCCGGCAACCAGTTCACGTTCCTGCTCGGGCGAGTGGATGGTGACCGTGCCGAGCGGCGGCGGGATGCCTGCGCCGCCCGGCTGGCCGCCCGTGCGCGCGGAGCCGGGATACCAGACATCCTCGTCCGTGTGTCGCTGGATGTTCACGCGCAGGCTGGTGTCGTCGCTGACGCGGTACTTGTATTTGGCAAGCAGGCTTCGGGACTGGTAGCCGGTATCCGGGACCGTGCCGTTCGCACTGTCGTAGTCGCCGACATCACGCGCCGCGACGCCGAGGACCACGGCATGGTCGGCATTGCCGGCATCGAGCAGCAGCGCGCCGGATTCCACGCTGTCGAAGCTGCCGCTGCTGACACCGGCACGCCCGTCGATGCCGGCTTCCGCGCGCAGTCGTGCCTCCGGCGTCATCAGGTTGACCGCGCCGCCGAGCGCGCCACTGCCGTAGAGCACCGACGACGGCCCCTTGACCACCTCGATGCGGTCGATCAGGCCGAGGTCCGAGAAGGAGGCCATCGACCATCAGCACGATGCTTTCCTTCTTCAGGCCGCGCAGCACCGGGTTCTGGCCCCAGGCGCCGTCGCTCTGCACGGCAAGGCCCGGTTCGCCGCGGAACAGCTCACCGGCCACGGCCGCCTGGGCACCTTCGCCGGGAACCAGGGTTTCGGTCATCTGCGGTGTTTGCTGGGTGTCGGCGGCATAGCCCTTGGCGGTGACGGTCTGGCCCGGCAACAAGGGTTCGGCGGCAAGGGCGGGCTGGCAGGCGCAGAGCATGGCGAGCAGGAGGGGCTGGCGGCGCATCGGTGGCTCCAAGAAGACGGTGGGTTACCCGGCAAGGGGCGGGGTGGCGGGATCATCGATGGTCGCTATCTGCCAGTCAATGAGAATCATTTGCGCCAGATCAAGATTGAAGCATTCCGGCAAATAACTAGTCTTCATGGCATGTTGGGCAACAGATAGGAATGAGAATGGGTTGCGTTAGCGCTTGAGATTGGCATAGGATGCGCGCCGGCACCGCCTGGTGCACCGCGCCCAAGGTGGCCGCCGGGCCATCCCTTTCCCCTGTCGCACTTGTTGGAGACATGCCGTGAAGACCCACTCGCTTGCCTTGCCATACCTGCCGACCAGCCCCCGCCGCCTTGCCGTTGCCGTTGCGTTGGCCATGGCGACGGGCGGACTCCTGGGCGCACCGTCAGTTGCTCAGGCGGAGGCTGCCGGGACGGCCCCCGGCGAGGCGACGGCCCGCCTGCCGCAGATCGACGTCATCGGCAGCAGCGAGACTGATGCCGCGCACCAGCCCGGCGCCGCAGCGCTGGTCACCCGGGAGCAGATGGAACTGATCCAGCCGAACTCGACGGAAGAAGCGCTGCGGCGCGTGCCCGGCCTGTACATCAAGCCGGAAGAGGAAAGCGCCATCGTCGCCAACATCGGCATCCGCGGGCTGAGTTCCGCGGATTACAAGACGCTGATCCTGGAGGACGGCGTGCCGGTCGCCCCTGGTCTGTTCGTCGGCAACGGCCGCTACTACAACCCGCGCGTGCAGCGCATCGAGGACATCGAGGTGCTGAAGGGTGCCGCGTCGCTGCGCTACGGTCCGAGCACCATCGGCGGCGTCATCAACTACCGCACGAAGCAGCCGGAGGGTGCGTCGATCCAGGTCAGCGGCGGGTCGCACAACACACGGGAAACCGTGCTCGAACTCGGCGGCACCTCGCCGTCGAAGGACGGCGCCTTCGGCGCGGTCATCAGCACCGCGAAAAGCGACGGCTTCATGGACAAGGGCTACGAGATGACCGACGCGGTCATCAAGGCCGGCACCGCGATCAACGACGACCAGTGGGTCGGCGTGAAGTTCACCCATTACGAGAACGACGCCAACATTTCCTATCGCGGACTGTTTCTCGGCGCCTACCAGCAGGGTGCGGATTACAACCCGGCGCCGGATGACTGGTTCCTCACCGGCCGCAAGTCGATGGACGTCAACCACGCCTGGGACATCAGCGGCAATGTCCGCCTGAACACGCTGTTCTACTGGAGCACGATGTATCGCGATTACTGGCGTTACGGCGTCAACACGGCCGCCTCCGGCGCGGCGGGCCGCTGGGTCTACACCGACACGGTCGACGGCAACAACCGGGCTTTCGAGCGCGTCGGTGCCGAGTCGCGCCTGAACGTGGCGCATGGGCTGTTCGGCGCCGGTGGCGAAGCGGAGTTCGGCCTGCGTTTCATGAACGAGGAGATGCAGGACAAGACCATCCGTGGCACGCGCCTGACCCCGCGTACCGGCACCATCAACAAGGATGTGGTCGACACCGCGGACAGCGTTGCGCTGTTCGCCCAGAACCGTTTTGCGCTGAACGAGACCCTGGCTGTCACGCCGGGCGTGCGTGTCGAGCACTACCAGCAGCGCCGTCAGGACCTGAGGCTTGCCCCGGCCGCCGGCAACAAGGTGAAGACATCGAACACCGAGGTGGTTCCGGGTGTCGGCGCCACCTGGCAGGTTTCGCCGGCAGCGCAGGTGTTCGGCGGAGTCCACCGTGCTTTCTCGCCGGCGCTCAACGGCGACGCGCTCGACGGCATGGCCGACCAGCAACTTGAGGCAGAGCGTTCGCTGAACGTGGAAATCGGGTTGCGCGGTGCCGATGGCAGTCTGCGTTATGAGCTGACGGCGTTCCGCATGGATTTCGACAACCAGATCGTTCCTGCCAACAGCAACACCAACTTCCAGACCACCAACGGTGGCAAGACGCTGCACCAGGGTGTCGAAGGCGGCCTGGGTTGGGAGTTCGGCGGCGGGCTGAGTGTTGAGGCCAGCGCCACCTGGCTGCCGGACGCCGAGTTCGTCGGTGACCGCTACAAGGCCGACGGCGTGACCCTCACCACGCCGGATGGCAACCGCGTGCCCTACACGCCGGAGTGGGTGGCTAACCTCGGGCTCGGGTATCGCACCGGTGGCCTGAAGACGCTGCTCGGGCTCAGCCACACCGGCAAGCAATTCACCGACGTCATGAACACGCGAGCCCTCCAGGAAAACCTGACCGGTTTCTTCACCGGACAGGTCGACGCCTACACGACCCTGGATGTAAGTGCCCGCTATGCCGTCAGCCCGCAACTGGAGGTGTTCGGGTCGGTGAAAAACCTGACCGACGAGCGTTACATCGCCAGCCTGCGCCAGGGCATCTACGTCGGCCCCGAGCGCAGCCTGGACATGGGTGTGCGTTACCGGTTCTGAGTGGATGGCAGGCGTGACGTGTCCGGACGGCAGCGGCCAGGCGCCGGCCACTCGTGGCCGGCACGGCGGGACGCTGCCGCTGGCCTGGCTGCTCGTGGCACTGCTGCACCTGCTGGCGGGCTGGTGGCTGGTCGGGCAGATGCCGGTGGCGTTGCCAACACCGCCAGCGACGCCGGTGATGCATGTGCAGCTGTTGAATGCGTCGCCCGCGGCACCGGTGCCAACGCCCCCGGCGCCGGCCGTGAGTCAGGCCAGGCGGCAGCCGGTCGTGCCGGTGCCCGTACAGCCGGCACAGCCAGCTCCCGGGCCAGCCGTGACGGAGCCGGTGCCAACGGTGCCGGCCGAAGGAGGACCGGCTCCGTCACTCGCGGCGGCGGCCCCAGCGGAGGACGCGGCACTGCCCGACACCCTGCCGCCGACGGTCAACCCGGCCTGGGGCAGCCGGCCGCCGACGGTGTACCCGGCCGTCTCGCGGCGGCTCGGCGAGCAGGGCGAGGTGGTGCTCGGGCTGCATGTGCTGGCCGATGGCCGTATCGGCGAGGTGGAAGTGAGAAGGTCCAGTGGCCACCCGCGGCTGGACCGGGCCGCCATCGATGCTGCGCGCCGATGGCGCCTGCTGCCGGCGAGCCGGGGCGGGCAGCCGGTGGCGTTGTGGCATGAGTGGGTGGTTGTGTTCCGGTTGCATTAGAAAACCCGCCGATACGGCAGGAGGAAAAAATGAACGAATACGGACTGGCTTCGCTCTGGGCGCAAAGCGACGTGGTCGGTCGCGGCGTGGCGCTCACGCTGCTGCTGATGTCGATCACCTCCTGGACGGTGATCGCGCTGCGTGCGTGGGACAACTGGCAGGTGCGGCGCATGGCACGACAGGCGCGTCGTGATTTCTGGCATGCGCGCTCGTTTGCCGAGGGCATTGCCGTGCTGTCGCACCGGCCGGATGAAAACCCGTTCCGGCAACTGGTTGTCGAGGGCGAGGAGGCTGTCCGCCACCACACGGAATGCCGCAGCGACCTGCACGGCACGCTGAACATCAGCGACTGGGTAACGAGCAACCTCAAGCGGGTGATCGACGACAGCGCGCAGCGCATGCAGTCGGGCCTGACGCTGCTCGCCTCGATCGGGTCGACGGCTCCGTTCCTGGGTTTGCTCGGCACGGTGTGGGGGATCTACCACGCGCTGATCGGTATCGGCGCCAGCGGCAGCGCGACGCTCGACCAGGTCGCCGGCCCGGTCGGCGAGGCGCTGATCATGACGGCGTTCGGCCTGTTCGTCGCCATCCCGGCCGTGCTCGGCTACAACGCGCTGGTGCGCAGCAACAAGTTGCTGCTGTCACAGATCAACCGCTTCGCGCACGAACTGCATGCCTATTTTGTCGCCGGCGCCCGTGTTGCCGCGCGGGACGGCATGCCGGCGCGCCTCGCTACGGTTGTCTCGCCGGCGGCGGGAGGTCGCTGATGTCTTTCGGCAACTTCAGCGACGAAGACGAGGTGATGAGCGAGATCAACATGACGCCGTTGGTCGACGTGATGCTGGTGTTGCTGATCATCTTCATGATCACCATGCCGGTGCTCACCCATGCGGTGAAGATGGACCTGCCGCAGGCCGCCAGCCAGCCGGAAGAGGACATGGCGACGTCGGTGATGCTGGACATCGCGGCCGACGGTTCCTATCGCCTGGACGATGTGGCGCTGGGCGCCGCCGAACTCGAAGCGCGTCTTGCTGCCGTCGCCGCCAGCCAGCCGCAGCCGGCCGTGCATGTGCGCGCGGACCGGCAGGTGGCCTACGACGCGGTGGCGCAGGCGCTCGCTGCGGCACAGCGCACGGGACTCACCCGGATCGGTTTCGTCACCGTGCCGTAATCGCATTCCGTTGTGTTGGCGCCACGGATGGTGCGCTGCGCATCAATCGCGCGCACTGATCCACTCATTGTGGGCAGGCGGGCAACGGTAACCGGTGGTGCCATCAACCCGGGATGTCAGGCCGTTTCGTTGTGCGCCGGGATATGCACCACCGTTTCCGGATGCAGGCGTGCGGCGTGCGGCGTGCCGGGCAAACAACATGTCTTCGTGCAGTACATGCTGCAGGATCCGGTTGCTCAGGCAGCGGTCAATCGCTGCCGCGCCCGTTCACTCGCCACGATCAAAAACAACGGGTTGTGCGTCAATTACCCGCAGGGGTCCGCCGCCCTGGGCCAGGTGCAGGTCGCCGGTACGCACCGCCTCGTGGCGGATCACCCCGGCGACGAGACACTGACACTGGTTGTCGACAACCGTTGCCGCGACCACTTCGCCAACGGCCCTGCCACCGGCATCAACGACGGCGCTATTCGCTGCCGGCGCCTCGCGGGCCGTTGTGGTGGCGACGTACAGCCGCTCCTTCATGCGTCCCTTGAAATGCATGCGGGCGACCACTTCCTGCCCGGTGTAGCAACCCTTTTTGAAACTCACGCCGTCGATCAGGTCGTAGTTGAGCGCCTGCGGCAGGAAGCGGTCGGCGTTGGCGGAATCGATCAGGCATTCGCCGGCGGCGAGCGCACGCGCCAGCCAGTCCACCGCCCGTCCCTGTGGCGAGCCGGCCACGCCGGCGATTCCTGCACCCTGTGGCGAGCCGGCCACGCCGGCGATTCCCCCATCCATGCGCTGCACCCCGATGCCACGTCCCCCGCGCAGCGTCATCAGCGGCAACCCGGCGGCGTCCTGCACGGTGAATGTTTCGCCGTCCCGCTGCAGTGCGCCAACAACGCGCGAGCGGTCGCCGGCGTCCGCCAGCGTCACCTTCGAAAAGACCGCGTATTTTTTCAGGTGCTGCAGTACCGGCTGCACGCGGTCGCGCGGCATCAGCAGGGCGAGGCCTTCCGGCGTCGCCAGCACGTAGAAGGAGACGATCATCCGTCCCTGCAGGTTGCACAGCGCGCCGAGCGCACCTTGCGTCGGCGTCACCTGCCGCAGGTCGCAGGTTGCCTGGCCCTGCAGGAAGGTGGCGGCATCGGCACCCTCGATGGCGAGGATGCCCAGGTGGTCGAGCGGGAAAACACTGTTGTCGGTCATGGCGTGGTCGGCAGGAACGTACGTCAGAAAAGGTGGGCGGATGATACGAAGCCGGGGCGATGAATTCAGCCGTGCGCGCCGTACGGACTCTACGCAGCGGGCGGCAGGATGCCCATAATGCGGCGGCCGTGGTGGCCGGGATTTTCCCGGTGACCGCCGGGGCCCGATCCGGACAGGTGCCAACGCATGCGTACAGACGAAGAATTTGCCCGCCGCCTGCAGCGGCTGGACTGGGATTGCCGGCGGGGCATGATGGAGTCGGAAGTGCTGATCCTGCCGTTCCGCCATGACCGCTTCGCGCACCTGGAGCGCGCGGACCAGGAGGCCTTCCTCGACCTGCTCGACTGCAACGACGCCGACCTGTTCACCTGGTTCACCAGCAACGAACGGCCACCGGCACCGCAACTCGTCCGGATCATCGACCTTGTCCTTGCGCACGCCGGCCATCGCGCTTGAGTTGCGGTCGTCAGCACTGTACGGCCTGTTGCTGGCCGTGCTGATGCTCTCGGCGCTGGCCGCAGCGCTGGCATCGCACCATGCGTGGTGGCTGAAGTCCCTGTTGCTGGTCGCTGTGGCCGGGTTGTTGTATCGCGCCTGGCACGATGGCCGGGTGCAGGGCGCCCGTTACTTGGCGCTGTCGCCGGAAGGGCGGTTGACGGTTGGTTACCGCAACGGAACGGCACGTGAAGCCGACTGCGCCGGTTATGCGTTGCTCGGTTCGTGGGTGATTTTTGTTTTCGTCGCACCGGAAAAAGCTTCAGGGGCGACCGGTCTTGGATCGTTGCTGAAGCGTCTGTTTGCCGTCAGACCCGAGCGCATCGCCGTACTCTGCGATGCCACCGATGCCGACAGTTTCCGGCGCTTGCGATCACGCTTGCGGTTGCGCCTGCCGTCGCCGCCCTCATGAGCCGGCGGTGCCGGCGCGCTACGCGGGCCTTTTCTCCGGCACCAGCACCGAATCCTTCGCTTCCGGCAGCAGCCCGGGATAATCCAGCGTGTAGTGCAGCCCGCGGCTTTCCTTGCGCTGCATCGCGCAGAGGATGATCAGTTCCGCCACCTGCGCCAGGTTGCGCAACTCGATCAGGTCCGGCGTCACCTTGTAGTGGCTGTAATAGTCGTGGATTTCCTGGCGCAGCAGGCGCACGCGGTTCAGCGCCCGCTGCAGGCGCTTGTCGGTGCGCACGATGCCGACGTAGTCCCACATGAAGCGGCGGATCTCGTCCCAGTTGTGGGCGATCACCACGTCCTCGTCGGAATCCGTCACCAGGCTTTCGTCCCAGGGCTCCACCGCCGGCAGCGCCGGCGTGCCGGCCAGGCGCCGGATGATGTCGTCACTCGCCGCGCGTCCGAACACGAAGCACTCCAGCAGCGAATTGCTGGCCATGCGGTTGGCGCCGTGCAGGCCGGTGGAGGATGTCTCGCCGATCGCGTAGAGCCCGTCGACATCCGTCTGCCCGTTGAGATCCGTCACTACCCCGCCGCAGGTGTAATGCGCGGCCGGCACCACCGGTATCGGTTCGCGCGTGATGTCGATGCCCAGTGACAGGCACTTGGCGTAGATCGTCGGGAAGTGCTGGATGATGAAGTCGTCGGCCTTGTGTGAAATGTCGAGCAGCACGTGCGAGAGCCCGAGTCGCTTCATCTCGTGGTCGATGGCGCGGGCGACGATGTCGCGCGGCGCGAGTTCGGCGCGCGGATCGAAACGCGGCATGAAGCGCGTGCCGTCCGGCAACTTCAGCACGCCACCTTCGCCGCGCAGCGCCTCGGTGATCAGGAAGGACTTGGCGTCCGGGTGGTACAGGCAGGTCGGGTGGAACTGGTTGAACTCCATGTTCGCCACCCGGCAGCCGGCGCGCCAGGCCATGGCGATGCCGTCGCCGGTCGCGATATCCGGGTTGCTGGTGTACAGGTACGCCTTGCTGGCACCGCCCGTTGCCAGCACGACATAGCGGGCGCGCACGGCCGTCACGCGGCCGCTTTCCTTGTCGAGCACATAGGCGCCGACCACCCGCTGCCGCCCGGCGACCGGCCTCACGATCAGGTCGACGGCGATCTGGTGCTCGCGCACGTCGACTTCCGGATGCTCGCGCAACCGGTCGATCAGCGTCGATTCGATGACCAGCCCGGTGGCGTCGGCGGCGTGGATGATCCGTCGCGCGCTGTGGCCGCCTTCGCGGGTGAGGTGGTAGACCCAGGTGCCGTCCGGTTGCTCCTCGGTGGTGAAGGCAACGCCCTGCTTGATCAGCCAGCGGATGGCCGAGGGCCCGTTGCGCACGGTGAACTCGACGGCTTCGCGCCGGCACAGCCCGGCGCCGGCGACGAGCGTGTCCTCGACGTGGTCGTTGATCGAGTCGGCTTCGTCCAGCACCGCCGCCACGCCGCCCTGGGCGTAGTAGGTGCTGGCGGCATTGAGTTCGCCCTTGCTGAGCACGCATATCCTGCCGTGGCCGCACAGGCGCAGGGCGGTGGTCAGCCCGGCGGCACCGCTGCCGATGATGAGGACGTCGAAGGGGGTGTCGTCGGTCTGCTGCATGGTGGCCGGGCGGTCATGGGGATGCCGGAGTATAGCGACGGCCCCGTCGGCGGCACGGGCCCTTTGTAGCAGTCTGTATACTCCGCGTTGCATTGCGTAAGGGCGCAGAACTCCGGGGGAGGTGGTGGGTCACAACAGACACACCCGTCAGCCGGAGAGGCGCGTACCGATGCCAGTTGCCCTGCAAGCGAGCCCTGTATCCATCAGCCGCCGCACGCCGTCACCGGTGCCGGCACCCATCCAGGATCTGCCGTCCGCCGTGAGCCAGAGAGACATCGACCAGCAGCTGGTGGAGCGGGTGCAGCGCGGCGATCGCCGCGCCTTCGACCTGTTGGTCGGCAAGTACCAGCACAAGATCATGTCGGTGATCAGCCGCTACATCCGCAACCCCGACGAGGTGCAGGACGTGGCGCAGGACACCTTTGTCCGCGCCTGGCGGGCGCTGCCGAGGTTTCGGGGTGACAGTGCGTTCTTCACCTGGGTCTACCGGATCGCGATCAATACGGCGAAGAACCATCTGGTGGCGCGCAACCGCCGGCCGCCGGACACCGATATCGACATCGAGGACGCGCAGTTCCTCGACGCTGCCGACGGCCTGCGCGATGCAGACACCCCGCTGGGCCATGTGCTGACTGCGGAGATCGAGGCGACGGTGCACCGGGCGCTGGAGGCCCTGCCGGACGAGATGCGCACCGCCGTGATGCTGCGCGAGTTCGACGGGCTGTCCTACGAGGAGATCGCCCAGGTCATGGATTGCCCGGTAGGCACCGTGCGTTCGCGGATCTTCCGTGGCCGGGAAGCCATCGACACGGCGCTGCGGCCGTTGCTGGACAACACCTGATGAGGGGCCATGACGGGAACCAATCCGGCCGGGCCATGCTCCAACGCGTATCTGAATTGCCGTAGTGCTGTAACCGGGGTGTATCCATGAACGAGCGGGATCGTGAGCGGCTGTCGGCCCTGATGGACAACGAGGCCGGTGACCTCGAATTGCGACAGGTGCTCAAGGCGGCCGAGGACGACCCGGCGCTGGTCGATACCTGGAAGCGTTACCACCTGATCCAGTCGGCGCTGCGTCGCGATGCCGGCGTCTGGGCGGGGGTCGACCTGCGCACGTCACTGGCCACGCGGCTGGATGCCGAGGACGATTCCGGCGCCAGCCGCCGCGAGGCCTTCCGGCATCGCCGCGGCCTGCAGGCTCTGGCCAGCCTGGCCGTGGCTGCCTCGGTGGCGCTGGTCACCGTGTTCAGTTGGCAGTCACTGCGACCGGATACCCCGGGCATGGCAGCGACAGCGCCAATGCTTGCCCATGGCGGTGTGCAGGCACGAATGCAGACTGTTGCCCTGGACCCGATGGTGGTCGTGCGTGAAGACGGCGAGGAATTGTTGATGACGGCGTCGGCCTCGGCACCAACCGCAGCCCAGGACCGGCTGAACACCTATCTGGCCCGCCATGCGCGTGCGGCCGGGTCGCTGGCCAGCGCGCGCGGGGTGGCGACCTATGCCCGGGTGGTGAGCGTCGAAGGCGAGCAGGAACCGTGATGCGTGCGGGATACGCTTGCTGCGTCTTGCTGCTGGCGGCAGCGTTGCCTTTTTCCGCGCTAGCCGGGGATCCGGCCGGAGAACCGGCCACGGCGGCGGAGGCCGTCGCGGGCACCGATGAGTCCGGCATGGAACTGTTGCGGCAGGTGAGCGAGGCCTACCGGCAGCAGACCTTCCGTGGCCGGCTGGTTTATGTGCGTGGCAACCGGATGGACTCCATGCAGCTCGTGCATGCGACGTTCGACGGCGTCGAGCACGAGCGGCTTTCGCACCTGGACAATTCGTCCGCCGAGGTGATCCGGCGTGGCCAGGAAATCATCTACATCCATCCCGATGCGCGCATGACGCGGCTCGGTACCACCGGCGGCGGCGCACCCTTTCGCCAGTTCGCCACGCTCGATGAGGGCATCCCGCAGGTCTATGAACTGGTCAACGCTGGCGAGTCGCGGGTGGCGGGGCGAACTGCGGACCTGCTGAAGATCCGGCCGCGCGACCGGCACCGCTACGGCTACCGGCTGTGGGTGGATCGCGAGCACCGGCTGCCCCTGCGCTATGAAATCGTGAACAGAAAGGGCGTGCCGCTGGAATCGGTGGAGTTTGTCGAACTGGAAGCCGGTATCCGCGTACCGGAGGAGCTCTTCAGGTCGCCGCCGGCGCGCGAGGGCAAGGCACTGGCCGAAACCGACAACGAGGAAGCCGCGGTGCCGGCCGTGAAGCCCTCCTGGCTGCCCCCGGGCTTCCGGGTGACAGGCAGCGAACTGCAACGCTTTGGCGAGCAGGCTGAACCGGTGACCGCCGTGACCTACTCGGACGGGCTGGCGGCATTTTCCTTCTTCGTCGAGAAGGCCACGGCCGGGGCGCGTCCCGCAGGCCGGCAGATCGGCCCGACCATGGTCGTGAGTGGCGTGCTGGACGCTGCCGGCGCCGGGCGCTACGTCGTCACGTTGGTTGGCGAACTGCCGGCCGGGACTGCCGTCAGGATCATCGAGAGCGTGCGTCATCGCGATGCGGAAGCCGCGTCCGGGCCGGCGAAAGTGCCGGAAGAGGGTCCGGCACCATGATCGAGGAGGCCGGGCGTGTGGTTGCCCTGGAGTCCGGTGCCGTCTGGGTGGCGACCCTTCGGCGCAGTGGCTGTGGCCGTTGCGATGAACCCGGCGGTTGCGGCAACGGTGCGCTGGCGCGTCGCGCCCGTGAAAAGGTCGGGCACGTCCTGGCGCTGACCGACCAGCCACTGGCCGTCGGCGACGAGGTGCTGGTGGGTGTTCCCGAACAGGCCATGTTGCGCGGCACCTTGTTGATCTATGTGCTGCCGGTGCTGTCCCTGGTGGGCGGTGCGGTGGCGGGCGCCGCAGTGTTTCCGGGTGATGCCGGCACTGCGCTCGGCCTGTTGGCCGGGCTGCTGGCGGGGTTTGCCGCCGTGCGTGTGCTGTCGTCCCGCGCGGCGCGTGATCCGGCCGTGCAGCCGGTGGTCATCCGGCGATTGGCGGCGGCTGATGCCGCGGGCTGCGCGCGCCACACCTGAAGCGGGTTGTTTTTTCTTTCGTCATTCTGCTGTCCGGAGTTGGAACATGACCTCCACGCGTACCTTGCTGTTGAGTGCGGTTGCCGTTGCCGCTTCCTTCGCGACCGGTCTCGGGCTGGCCGGCGCCGCTTCCGTGCCCGGTGTGGCCATGCTGGCCCCCGTTGCCGCCGCGCCCGCCACCGGGCAGGCCGCCACGCCGCCGGTGGTCTCCGGCCTGCCGGATTTCACCGGGCTGGTCGAACAGACCAAGTCCAGCGTCGTGAGCATCAGCGTCGAGGCCGAGCGCCCGGCGATGAGCGGCAGCTTCCAGGGAGAGGTGCCGGAATTGTTCAAGCGCTTCTTCGGGGACCAGTTCAAGTTTGAAATCCCGCCGCAGCAGCGGCAGCCCCAGCAGGGGCTGGGCTCCGGTTTCATCATCTCCAGCGACGGCTACATCCTCAGCAACAACCATGTGGTGGCCAACGCGAAAAAGGTCATGGTGCGCCTGAGCGACCGCCGTGAACTGCAGGCGGAAATCGTCGGCACCGACGAGCGCAGTGATGTCGCCTTGCTGAAGATCGATGCGAAGGACCTGCCGGTATCGCGCATCGGCCGCTCGGAAGGCCTCAAGGCCGGCGCCTGGGTCTTCGCCATCGGCATGCCGTTCGGGTTTGATTATTCGGTGACCGCGGGCATCGTCAGCGCGCTCAGCCGCGGCCTGCCCAACCAGAGCTACGTACCGTTCATCCAGACCGACGTCGCGATCAATCCCGGCAACTCCGGCGGCCCGCTGTTCGACCTGGGTGGCGAGGTGGTCGGCATCAATTCGCAGATCTTCTCCGGGACGGGCGGCTACATGGGTCTGTCGTTTGCCATTCCGATCGACTACGCGATGAACATCGTCGAGCAGCTCAAGCAGGACGGGAAGGTGACGCGTGGCTGGCTGGGCGTGTCCTACCAGGAGGTCGACCGTGACCTGGCAACTTCCTTCGGCCTGCCGCGGCCGGAGGGCGCACTGGTGACCGGCGTGCTGGCGGACGGCCCTGCCGAGAAGGGCGGCATGCGTGAAGGTGACGTGGTGATCGCCGTGGACGGCCGCCCCGTCCGTACCGCAGCCGACCTGCCACAGCAGATCGGGCTCAAGAAGCCGGGGTCGAACGTGTCCGTGCTGGTGATGCGCGAAGGCAAACAGAAAACGCTGAAGGTGCGCATCGGCGAGATGCCGGCGGACCAGCAGGGCGTCGCCGAATCCCCGGCGCCCGGTGGCAAGCCGGGGCCGGCTGCGGCGGACCGCCTGGGGCTGCTGGTCGAGCCCCTGCCGCCAGCGCGGGCGAATGACCTGGGCATCAAGGGCGGGGTGATCGTTGCCCGCATCGCCGGCGAACCGGCGGCGGCCACGGAATTGCGCCCCGGTGACGTGATCGTGGCGGTCAACAACAAGGAGGTGGCGGGCGTCGAGGCGTTCCGGCAGGCGGTCTCGGCGCTGCCGGCCGGGAAGTGGGTTCCGCTGCTGGTCAACCGCAACGGCAACCCCCGCTACATCCCCATCGAAGTGAAGTGACCTGGTTGCGCCCGGCCGCCACCGGGCCCTGCGGGGTCCGGTGGCGGGGCGTTGCAACCACCCGCGTTCCGCGGGGCGCAAATCCGCTAGAATGCCCGGCCCTTCTTCCTCCCCGCCGCATTCCCCCTGCCTGTGACTGACATCGCGAACATCCGCAACTTTTCCATCATTGCCCACATCGACCACGGCAAGTCGACACTGGCCGACCGCTTCATCCAGGTGTGCGGCGGCCTGACCGCGCGCGAGATGAGCGCCCAGGTGCTGGACTCCATGGATATCGAGCGCGAGCGCGGCATCACCATCAAGGCGCAGAGCGTCACGCTGCCGTTCACCAGCAAGCGCGACGGCAAGACCTACCAGCTCAACTTCATCGACACGCCGGGGCACGTCGACTTCTCCTACGAAGTCTCGCGCTCGCTGTCGGCCTGCGAGGGTGCGCTGCTGGTGGTCGATGCCGGGCAGGGCGTGGAGGCGCAGTCGGTCGCCAATTGCTACACCGCCATCGAACTGAATCTCGAGGTGATGCCGGTACTCAACAAGATCGACCTGCCGCAGGCCGAGCCGGAGCGCGTGAAGCAGGAGATCGCCGACATCATTGGCGTCGATGCTTCCGACGCCTGCCTGGTCAGCGCCAAGACCGGCCTGGGCGTGGATGAGCTGCTGGAAGAGCTGGTGCTGCGCATCCCGGCGCCGAACGGCGAGCGCAACGCGCCGCTGCAGGCGCTGATCATCGACTCCTGGTTCGACAACTACCTCGGCGTGGTGTCGCTGGTGCGCGTGATGAACGGCGTGCTGAAGAAGGGCGACAAGATTGTCGTCAAGTCGACCGGCCAGTCCTACGAGACCGGCATCGTCGGCATCCACACGCCGAAGCGCACCGAGACCGGCGTTCTGGAGGCGGGCGAAGTCGGCTACGTCGTTGCCGGCATCAAGGACATCCATGGCGCACCGGTGGGCGACACGCTCACCCACGCGAAGACGCCGGACACCGCAGCACTGCCGGGTTTCAAGAAGGTCAAGCCGCAGGTCTATGCCGGCCTGTTTCCGGTGAACGGCGAGGATTACGAGGATTTCCGCGAGGCGCTCAACAAGCTGTCGCTGAATGATGCGTCGCTGTTCTTCGAGCCGGAATCGTCGGACGCGCTTGGCTTTGGTTTCCGCATCGGCTTTCTCGGCCTGTTGCACATGGAAATCATCCAGGAGCGGCTGGAGCGCGAGTACGACCTCGACCTGATCACCACGGCGCCCACGGTGGTCTACGAGGTGCTGACCAAGAAGAACGAACTTATCTACGTGGACAGCCCTTCCAAGCTGCCGGATCTTTCCTCGATCGAGGAAGTGCGTGAGCCGATCGCCGAAGTCCATATCCTCGTGCCCCAGGAGCACCTCGGCAATGTCATCACGCTGTCGGTCGAGCGTCGCGGCGTACAGAAGAACATGGTTTTCCATGGCAACCAGGTGCAGCTGACCTATGAAATCCCGATGGCGGAAGTCGTCATGGATTTCTTCGACCGCCTGAAATCGGTCAGCCGCGGGTTTGCCTCGCTTGACTACGGGTTCGTCCGTTTCGAGGCCAGCCGGCTGGTCAAGGTCGACGTGCTCATCAACAGCGAAAAGGTCGATGCATTGTCGATCATCTGCCATACGGACATTGCAGCCGGGCGTGGCCGGGCGTTGATCGAGAAGATGCAGGAGCTGATCCCCCGGCAGATGTTCGACATCGCGATCCAGGCTGCCATTGGCTCGCACGTCATCGCCCGTACCACGGTCAAGGCGTTGCGCAAGAACGTGATCGCCAAGTGCTACGGCGGCGACGTGTCGCGCAAGAAAAAGCTGCTGAACAAGCAGAAAGAGGGCAAGAAGCGGATGAAGCAGCTGGGTCGTGTCGAGGTGCCTCAGGAAGCCTTCCTTGCCGTGCTCAAGGTGGGCAAGGACTGATGGATATCGACTTTTCCTTCTGGCTGGTGCTGGCCACGCTGGTCACCGGCATCGTGGTGCTGCTCGACCGGTTCTGGCTGCGTGCGCGCAGGGCCGAGGATGCCGCCGAGCCGGTGGTCATCGAGTACTCCCGGTCATTCTTCCCGGTGCTGGCGCTGGTGCTGGTGCTACGCAGTTTCCTGGCAGAGCCGTTCACCATTCCCTCCGGGTCGATGCTGCCGACGCTGCAGGTTGGCGACTACATCGTCGTCAACAAGTTCTCCTACGGGCTGCGGTTGCCGGTGCTGGGCACCCGCGTGGTCGACATCGGGCAGCCCGGGCGCGGGGACATCATGGTCTTCCGCTACCCGCAGCAGCCGAGCACCAGTTACATCAAGCGGGTTATCGGCCTGCCCGGTGACCACATTGCCTACCGGTTCGGCACGCTGTACCTGAACAACGTCCCGGTTGACCAGCAGATGCTCGAGCGCCACGTGCTGACACTCGGGGGTGCCGAGGTGCTGTATCGCGAGACGCTGGCGGGCGAATCGTTCGTGATGCGCAGGATCGAGGGGCAGGAACCCTTCGGGCCGGCGTGGAGCGTGGATGTGCCGGCCGGCCACTATTTCGTGATGGGTGACAACCGTGATAATAGTGTCGACAGCCGGCGGTGGGGCTTCGTGCCCGACCGGTTGGTGATCGGCAAGGCCTTCTATATCTGGATGCACAAGGAGCCCGGCCTGCTCAACCTGCCGTCCTTCACCCGCAACGGCAACATCTACAAGCAGTCGTCCCTGGCCGCAGGAGAATAACAAGATGCGTCAGCGAGGTTTTTCGTTTTTTGGATTGATTCTGCTGGTGGCGATGATTGCCGGTATCGCTTCGGTAGCCATCAAGATTTTTCCCGCGTGGATGGATTTCCGGACGGTCAGCGAGGCGACCCATGCCGTGATCTCCCAGCCGCGCGCGGGATTGCAGCGCAATGACCAGATCCTGGAGAAGATTGATCGCCAGCTGAGCGTCAATAACATCGAAATAAAGTCGCTTGGCAAGGATGCCATCACGCTGTCCCGCGACGATGGCAGCCTGGTTGCGACCATCGACTACCTGGTGGAGAAGCCGGTTTTCGAGCGCGATTCCATCACCATCACCATCAACATGCAGTTCTACAAGACACATGAGGTCTCCCTCGGGGAGTGATCTCGACGCCCTGCAACGGGCGCTTGGCCACTCCTTCCAGAACAGGGACCTGCTGCTGCTGGCGCTCACCCATCGCAGCGTCAGCGGCTCCCGCAACAACGAGCGTCTCGAATTCCTCGGCGATTCCGTGCTGGGGCACGTGATCGCGGCTGATCTCTTCACGCGTTTCCCGGCTGCCAGCGAAGGGCAGCTGACCCGGGCGAGGGCACGGCTGGTCAACGGCGAAACCCTGTCGCAAATGGCCGTGGACCTGGACCTCGGCAACCACGTGCGGCTGGGTCCGGGCGAGCTCAAGAGCGGGGCATTCCGCAGGACTTCCATTCTGGCGGACTGTGTCGAGGCCCTGATCGGCGCCATCTACCTGGATGCCGGGCTGGAAGCCGCGCGCCGCTGCGTGCTGGCATGGTACGCGCCGAGGCTTGCGAGCCTGGACCTGGAGCATGTCGAGAAGGATCCCAAGACCCGCCTGCAGGAATACCTGCAGGCGCGCGGCCTGCCGTTGCCGCGTTACGAGGTGCTGGAGACCACCGGCAAGTCGCACGCACAGCAGTTCCGTGTCAGTTGCACGGTGGACGGGCTGGCCGCGCCCGCGTCCGCCTGGGGCGGCAGTCGCCGCATTGCCGAACAGGTCGCCGCCGGATACATCCTTGAATCATTGACCGGAGAAAAAGTGCATGAGCGATAGCGTCGTCGCCGCAGAAGACAGTACTGCCCGCTGCGGATACGTCGCCATCGTCGGCCGTCCCAACGTCGGCAAGTCCACGCTGCTCAACCGGCTGATCGGGCAGAAGTTGTCCATTACCTCGCGACGGCCACAGACCACCCGCCACCAGGTACTGGGGATTGCCACCGACGGCAACGTCCAGGCCATCTACGTGGATACCCCCGGCATGCATCGCGCCGCGAACCGCGCGATCAACCGCTACATGAACCGCGCCGCGTTTTCCTCGCTGGAGGGCGTGGACGTCGTCATCTTCGTCGTCGAAGGCCTGAAGTGGACCGACGACGACGCGCTGGTGCTGGAGCGGCTGGCCGGTGCGACGGCACCGGTGCTGCTGGTGGTCAACAAGATCGATGAAATGGCCGACAAGCAGAAATTGCTGCCGCACCTGCAATGGCTTGCGCAGCAGTTCGCCTTTGCCGAGATCGTGCCGCTGTCGGCACGGGGCGGGCACAATGTCGACACGCTGGCGAAACTGGTCGCCGCAAGGTTGCCCCGGCAGGAGCACGTGTTCGGCCCCGATGAGCTGACCGACCGCTCGTTGCGCTTCCTTGCCGCCGAACTCATCCGTGAAAAAGTGATGCGGCAGATCGGTGACGAGATTCCTTACCAGCTTGCGGTGGAGGTGGAGTCGTTCAAGGAAGAGGGCAACCTGTACCACATCCACGCGGCCATCCTCGTCGAGAAGGACGGGCAGAAGGCCATCGTGATCGGCCGTGCCGGGGAGCGCCTGAAGAAGATCGGTTCGCAGGCCCGCCAGGACATGGAGAAACTGTTCGGCTGCAAGGTCATGCTCGAACTGTGGGTCAAGGTGCGCGGTGGCTGGGCCGATGACGAGCGCGCCCTGAAGAGCCTGGGTTACGACTGAGTCACACGGTCGTGGATGCGCTGGCCGAGGCTTTCGTACTGCACGCGCGCCCCTATCGCGAAAGTAGCCAGCTCGTCGAGTTGCTGACGGTCGAGCAGGGCCGGGTTGGTGTGATCGTGCGTGGCAGCCGGGGTGCGCGACGCGGTGTCCCGCTGCTGCCTTTCTGTCGGTATCGACTGCAACTGTCTGGCCGCGGCGAGTTGCGGCGCGCGCAGGGCATCGAGGCGCAGGGC
>JBKHWN010000043.1:0-24482 GCA_046566505.1 Gammaproteobacteria bacterium | reverse complement strand
GCTTGATGCGGTCGACCAGCGCGTCGCCGGCATCGATGTCCACGCCGGCGTCCTTGTAACTGAGGGAGGGTTTCTGGGGGTCGGTCATGAGAAAGGGGTCCCGGCAGGCGCGAAAAAGGCGCGCATTCTAGCAGGCCGGCATGCCTGTGCCGGCCTTTGCGGCAGTCGGTGCCGCGGTTGCGGGTGGCCTGAGGCGTCGCTACTGTATCCCGCCTGCCCATTCCCCCCGCCCGACGCCGGAACCGCCCTGACGATGATTCGCCTGCCGACACGCCTTGACCGTCTGGTGTTGCTGTTTTCGATGCTGCTGCCGGTGGGTGCCGCCGCGACGGAGGTTGGCGGGCTTTACGAGGCGGTCGTGCCCGTTTCCAGCCAGGCCGCGAGCGAGCGGCAGCAGGTGGTCGAGGAGGGTTTTCGCCAGGTGCTGGTCAAGATCAGTGGCCAGCGCAGCATCCTGGGCAGCGCGGGCGTGCAGGCCGAGGTGGCGAATGCCGGCGTCCTGCTGGGTTCGTACAGGTACGAGACCGCCATGGCACGCCAGAACGGGCAGCAGGCCGATGCCGGTGTCGGCGTGGCGGCTCTGCGCCTGCGCATGAGTTTTGACCCGAAAGGCGTCATGGCAGCCATCAACCGGGCGGGGTTGCCGGTATGGGGAAGCAGCCGGCCGGTCGTGTATCTCTGGGTTGGTCGTGAAACGCCTGCAGGTCGCCAGATATTCGGGCCGGCCAGCCCGCAGGGCACGACGCTGATCGACATGGCCGGCGTCCGCGGGTTACCGGTGGTGCTGACGGCAGCCGATCAATTGGCGCGTACCGACGTGGCGACGATATCCCGGCCGGTTGTTGACGCGGCGACCCGGGCCGGGGCGAGGGTCATCCTCTCCGCGGCCACCGCCGGATCGGGCAGCCGGTGGCGAGCATCAGGCGTCCTGTCCGTGGATGGTGAAGTACAGCCCGTCGAAGCGGCCGGTGTCGATGAGCATGCCGCGTTGCGGGAACTGGTGGCGATGGCGGCGGACCGGTTGGGTGCGCGCCATGCCGTGGCTGCGCGGACCGACAGTCTTCAATCCGTGTTGCTGCAGGTGGCCGGGGTTGGCGACCTGCAGGGGCATGCAGAACTGACCCGCTGGCTGCGGAGCCTGCCGCTGGTCCGCGACCTGGTGATCGAAGGCGTCGAGGCAACCCGCATCGAGTACCGGCTGGCTGTTGCCGGCGACACCGAGGGTCTGCAGCATTTGCTGGTTTCCGACGGGCGCCTCGGCGCTGTCCTCGTTGTGCCGGGTGATCCCGCGCTCCCGGTGATCGAGGCGAGGCTGCAGGCCGACACATCCCGATGAAGGGCCAACTGCCGTTGCCGGTCGGCTTGCGCGACGGCAACACCATGGACAACTTCCTGTCGTCCCGGGCTCCGGAGGCCAGTTCTGCAGTGGGCGAACTGGTCGCCGGGCGCCAGCGGCTGGTCTGGCTGTGGGGCCCCGGATCCTCGGGGCGCACCCATCTGCTCGAAGCTGCCGCCGGGAGCGTCGCCGGTGCCGGCGACACGGTGGCGTTCCTGGCCCTCGGGGATCCGGCATTGCCCGGCCCGGCCATGCTGGGCGGGCTTGCGGAAAACGCGGCCCTGGTCTGCCTGGATGACATGGATGGCATTGTCGGGCGGCGTGACTGGGAGGAGGCGCTGTTCCATTTTTTCAACGCCCAGGCCGAAAGCGGCGGTCGCCTGCTGGTGAGCGCTGCTGCGCCGCCGCGCGCAACACCGTTCTGCCTGCCGGACCTGGCATCACGGCTGTCGCTGTGCCTGACGGTTGCCCTGCCCGACATGGATGACGACGCCAGGCTGCAGGTCCTGAGGTTCCGGGCTGCCCGTCGCGGCCTGGAGCTGCCCGAGAGCACCGGGCACTACCTGCTGTCCCGCGTCAGCCGGCGCCTGGGGGACCTGGTCCAGTTGCTGGACCGGCTCGACAGGGTGGCGCTGGTGCAGCAACGGCGACTGACGGTTCCCTTCGTCCGGCAGGTGCTCGCCGGGGCGGCCTGATGCTGCTCGTAAGCCCTTGGCGCCATTTAACAAAAGTCCAACACGGGCGCCGACGCGCCGGGCGATAAACTGCCGGCGGGAAACCGTGCCGGTTTGCCGTCGGCCGTGTGCTCCCCGCACCGGCCAAGTACAACAACACGATATGCAGTTGCGGATGCCCGTGTCCCGGGTGCCGCCATAGCCAGGGAGTTCCTGATGATTCGTTTCCGGGTGTTGCTCCCGATACTCGTTGCCGCCTGTATCGGCATGCCGTCCGTCCTGCACGCGGCGACGATCAGCGTGACGACGTTCGAGGACATCGTCGCCGACGGGGATGACCTGTGCTCCATCCGCGAGGCGGTCCTGGCCTCCGGCCGTGCCGATGTCATCCGTTCGCGGTCCAGCGCGCTTTCGCAGATCAACTCGGACAAGGCGACACTGGAAAGCCAGTTGCCCCGCCTGCGGACCAGACCGGAAGAAACTTTCTCCCGTGTGACGCTGGTGTCGATGATGCGAACGATAGCGGCCGAGCTGGAAGCGCACGAAAGCCCTGATCTCGTGCTGCTCGGTGATGTGAACGCTTTTATCGATGAGCTGGATCCGGATGAAGGCCCGCTGCCGCCGAACCCGGACCTCGGGAAGGTGGAGTACGCGATCTCGCTGCAGGAGCGCGCAGTGGTTGTCATCGAGAGCGTGCTGGCGGCCTTGCGTGCCAAGGATGCCGCAGATGGCTGCGTGGATGGTTCGGCATTCGACGTTGTCCTGCTGGCTGAGGGAACCTACACGCTCAATGCCGAGCTGCCGTTCGACCGGCGGGCGACGCTGCGCGGACAGGGCGCGGACAAGACGGTCATCCGGCCGGCCGGGGCTTCGCGCCGGCTGTTCAATGTCGCGGCCAATGCGACGCTGGAAGTGTCTGGTGCCACGCTGTCCGGCGTCACTTTGGGTTGCGCGGATGCGGGTGGCGGCCGGGGCGGCGCGCTGCTTGTTGCGGGCGCGGCAAGGCTCGACGAAGTGGTATTGCGGGACAACGTTGCCTGCGACGGCGGCGCGCTGTACCTGCTGGCAGAGGCATCGGCTACGCTCGCTAAGGTCGGTTTCTACAACAACGAAGCGATCGGCAACGGCGGTGCAATCAGGGCCGAATCCAGCATTTCGCTGAGCGAGTCGACGTTTGGTGCGGCAGGAAAGGGGAACCGTGCCGGAAATGCCGGCGGCGCCATACATTTCGAACCGCCGGTAGAGGCGGCCTCGCTCTCGATAGAGCGCAGTACGTTCCTCCATAACGAAGCGGGACAGAAAGGCAGTGCGTTGCATCTGGGAGGGCCGACGCTGGCGGTGATCGAAAACGTGACCGTCGGCAGGAATGCCGCCGGCATACGGGCTGCGGTGAACGTTGAAATCACCGCCCCGGACGACAGGCTGTTCCTGAACAACATCACGTTGCTGGAGAACACATCAGGCTCTCCAGCAACGGCAGGCCTGTACACCTCGAGCACGGGTATCCGGGTGAGCAACAGCCTGCTGGCGGGCAACGACAATTCGGATTGCGACACATCTGCTGTAACCGGAGCCATGACTCCCGTGGAACTGGACGCATTCGACCTGCGATTCACCCGGAACTATTACGGTGCAGCAAGCGGCTGCCCGGGCCAGATTGTTGTCGGGGCCGAGCCGGAATACCTGAATTACGAACTGGATTCGGGCATCAACCCCGTTGGCTACCTCGTGCAGGCGCTGGGGGAGGGTGGCTTCTATGTGCCCGTATACCCCAATGACGACACGCAGGTCCTGTTGGTAAATCGCGGTGCCAGCACCCAGGATCCGAACCGGTGTGCGGAACTCGACCAGCGCAGCAAGGACCGGTTGTCCTTTGCCGATACGGATTGCGATATCGGTGCGATTGAATACCAGCTGGGTCGGCGCATGGACGATGTCGTCAACATCCTCGTGGACCAGAATGTCTGCATCGACGTTGCAGCCAACGACATCGGCGATGCTGCCTATGTATCGGGCACGTTGCGGGTTCTGGATATCGAGCGTGCGGGTGCCCGGGCCGAGGTGATAACTGCTGACCAGGTGGCCCGCTGCCCGAATGCAGAAGACATCAGTGCGGCAGACCCTATGGCGGCGCGGGATGTCGTCCTGTTCACGCCGACCCCGGGCTTCCGCGGCGAGACCCTGCTGACGTATTCGCTGGGCTGGAGTACTCAGGGTGCGCAGCCGGTGACCGGTGATGTCAGCGGGTTTGCCCGCATCTTCACCGAGAGCCGCGGCGGCATAACCAGTTCCAAACTGGGCGGGTCTGTCGGGGTGCCTGCATTGCTGCTGCTGGCGTTGCTTGCTGTTCGCCGGCGCGCCGGCTCGCTGCTCGCGTTGCTGCTGGTGTGCTGGTCGGCGGGAACAGTGTCCGCAAATGAAAACGTCATCTACGTCAATTCGGGGCAGGACCCGTTCAATGCCGGTGCCGGTGTACCGGAGCTGGTTGCCGGTGACGGCAAGTGCACGCTGCGCGAGGCGCTGAACACCGCGCGTAACGACCAGGCAAACCTGACCGGTGGTGACTGCGTCAATGGCAACGAAGGCCCGGACGTCATCGAATTCACACCGGAGGAGAGCGAGCCCGGGTACGTCGTCGACACGGTTGATGCCAATGGCAACCCCGTCGTCCAGCTGACCATTTCCCTCAACGCCTCGGTGACTTCCTACGGAGGGATAACCCTGCGCTGCCCGGATCGCCTGGCGCCCAACGGCAATCCTTACCAGTGCGTAATCCGCCCTGAGGTAACTACGCGGAAGTTTTCACTGGTCAACAGTGAGGGCGGGATTTCCGTCAGCCGGATGATCTTCGAGAACGGGGACGCCGGAACCGGTAATGGTGGTGCCATCAACTCCCGCGGTAGCGTGTCCGTCTATGAATCTTTCTTCAGGAACAACCGGGCGCGTACCGGCGGCGTGATCTTCCTGAGGGGTGTGCGCTCCGACCTGTACATCGGCCACTCGACGTTCAGCGGCAACGCGAGCACCGGCAACGCCGACGACGGGGTTTCGGTGCGTGAGGGTGGTGGCGTGGTCGCCACCTCGGCCGGCGATGAGCACCGCATCCAGATCGAGTCATCCACTTTCACCGGCAACAGTTCGGTCACCTCCGCCGCCGCATTGAGCCTGAAAACCATACGCCCGGTGGTCGTGGTCAACTCGACCTTCAGTGGCAATACCAGCACGGCCGGGGCGGGCGCCCTTGATGTCTCCGACAGCAGCAGCGTGACCTTGCGCAACCTGACCATCGTCGAAAACGTTTCCGGCGTCGGTCGTGCGGCCATCGAGGCGGGCGCCCGGGCACCGCTGCTGGCCAACAGCATCCTGGCGGCGAATTACGACACCAATGGCGCCGATGCAAACTGCAGTGCCAGCGCCATCGCCAGCGCATTCAACCTGTTCGGTGAAACGGCCGCTACCTGCCCGCTCGGTGCCGGCACCCCGGTCAACAGCCGGCGGGAACCCGCTGCCGACGTGATGTTGCGTCTTGGTCCGTTGCAGGATAACGGCGGGGCATCCTGGACGCGCGCGCCTGACCCGGCGCTCGAAGGGCCGCTCGTGGCCGATCGCTGGATCGTTGACCAGGGATACAACCTGGATGCGGAGAGCAACCTCGTCTGGCCGCTCGATACCGGCAAGCAGCAATGTGCCAGCGTCGACCAGCGTGGCATCAGCAGGGAATCCGGTGGCCGATGCGATATCGGTGCCTACGAGGTGCTCAGGGTCACGGCCCTGGACGACGAGGCTAGCAACATAGGCCGGCTGGACCGTGATGTCGTGGTCGACTTCCTTGCCAACGACCTGTTTGCACCAGATGCAACCAAGCGGATCCGCGATGACTGCGTGCTGGACGCGCCGGACTACAGTTCGCCCGGCCTGATCGTGGTCAGGGATACCGCAGGCAATCCCTGCGTGGAGGTGCGAATCATCGGCAGCATTACGCCGGAGCAGCTGGTGTTTCTCGCCGGTGATTCCCCCGATCTGGAGGAGCGCCATCGCACGGAGAACCCCTATGTGCTGAAGTTCATGAACACTGGCAGGAGCCTGATCGCGGAGGACGTGCCGGAGACGCTGGGCTATCGCGTTTACACGGAAGATGGCGACTCCTCGGACGAGGCGGTCATCTCGCTGCATGTGGAAAATATCCCGCCCTTTGCACGGCCCGAGGTTGACGGCCGCTGCGATGAATGTGCATCGATACGGGCAGCGGTCGGGGCGACGGTGGTGATAGATGTTCTTGCCAATGACGTTGATTACGACAATTACGACACCGGCAAGCCGGACCCGACGACGGTGAGCCTGACGGGTGGAACCTGTCGTGAGGAGGACGATCTTGATGACTTTGACGGCGACGGTGACACCTCCGACACCTATTGGCAGTGTCAGTTCGGGCGGGTGACCATAGATCCCGTCACCGGAGTCATCACCTGGGTTCCCACCAACAAGTTCAATCCCTTCACCGAGCGCTTTTCCTATACGGTGAAGGACATCGAGGGCAAGGAGGCGACGGCCGCCGTCGAGATCATCATGGCGCGCCCGGTGGCAAACGGGGGCGGTCTCCTGGGCGAGGATGATATGAGTGACGTGCTGGGAATTGATTTCCTCGGTGGCGTCGGCTTCGGCACGCTCGGGTTTGTTGGCACCCTGCTGCTTCGCAGGCGTCGTCTTTCGCGCTGAGGCCCGGTTAGCGTGATCCCGTTCATGAACGGGATCACATGCCGACGGTTAGGCAGGATCGCAGTAGGAAGGCCATTTTCCCTGTGTTTATAATCGCGACTCCGTTCTCCTGACTGCCGGTCGGGGTATTGGGACCCATCAGCCAGACAGTCCGGATCCGAACCTGCCGTGAGCGCCGACAAAAAGAAGTACCAGGTATTTGTCAGCGCAACCTGTGATGACCTGCGCGAAGAGCGCCAGCGGCTCATGGAACTCATGCTGGCCGGAGATTGCATCCCGGTCGGCCTGAACCTGTGCCCGCGGGACGCCAGCCTGAACCAGTGGAACACGATCAAGGCACTGATCGATGAGTCCGACTATTACCTGATCGTCGTCGGCGGCCGCTACGGCACGCTGGCCCCGACGGGGGTCAGCTACACCCACAGGGAGTTCACCTATGCGCTGACCAAGCGCAAGCCCATGGTGTCACTCATCCATGAGCGGCCTGAGGATCTTCCCGGGGAGCGACGTGAACGTAACGCTGAGGGCATGGCCCGCCTGCGGGATTTCCGGGACCTGGTGGCGCGCAGCACGCTGGTGCGTCCGTGGAGCCAGCCCGAGGACCTGCAGCCGGGCGTGGAGCGATTGCTTGCGCAATTGCTGAAAACACATCCGGCGGCCGGCTGGATTCGTGGATCCGAGGTGGCGGGCATCGCGGATCGCGAGAACCTGGAGCTGCGCCGCCAACTGGACGACCTGCGTCGCCAACTCGACCAGGCCGTCAAGGGGCCTGTTATCCGCCCTGAAGTGCTTGCCCGGGGCTCCGACCTCACCAACATCGCGTACAACTGCAACGTCTATGTGAAGGGCAACTGCATCGTTACCCAGGCGAAGACCCAGCTGACCTGGGACGCCGTGTTCGCCACCCTCGCCCCCGCGATGATCAACGAGGTGACCGAGGACCAGATGCGCGCGGTCCTGGCGGCCCGCATCGGGGAGAACGCGCTGAAGGATGTGGCGGACCAGCACCGGCAGGCGCACGCTGTGCGCGACATCGTTGTCAGCCCGGTGGCCTTCAACACCATCAAGATGCATTTCCGCGCCCTGGGCTATATCCGCAAGGGGGCGTCAGCAGGGCCTGGCAACCAGGCAACCTGGCAGCTGACGCCTCAGGGGGACCAGTACATGGTCTCGCTGCTGGCAGTGCGCAGGCCATCCTGATTGTTTCGAGCCTTTTTTCCGACAGCCGAGGGTTGCAGACATGAAGATACGTTCACGCAAGGCAACGGCCGTGTTGCTGCTGGCCAGCATGAGCATGACGATGTGGCCGGCACAGGCCGCCGTGATTCCGGCAGATGAGGCCGTGCAGTTGGTCGCTGCCGGTTCTGCGCGCTTGCTGGTCGGTGACTTGCTGGCGCGTGCTGATGTCCAGGCTGAGCTGGTTCGTTTCGGCGTCGATCCGGCGCAGGCGGTGCAGCGTGTCGCGGCGCTCTCCGATGAGGAAGTGGCGAGGCTGCATCGTCAGGTAGAGAGCATGGCGGCCGGCGGCAGTGTTGTTGGCGCCGTGGTCTTTGTGTTCCTGGTCCTGCTGGTCACGGACATCCTCGGGTTGACCAAGGTGTTTCCGTTTACGCGCACCATGCGCTGAACCTTCCCTGGCAGTCAGGACGTGTCCGAGCGCACGGCCCCGTTTTTGTTGCGGCGGGTGGGCGTGGCGATTGCCCTGGCGGTCCTGTTGGCGGGTTGCATCGCGCCGCAGACCCGGGCGCTTCGGGGCATGCCGGTTGACCGGTCCCCGGTGCACCTCGTCGATGTGCCGTTTTTTCCCCAGGAAGACTTTCAGTGCGGGCCGGCATCGCTGGCCATGATGCTTTCATGGAGTGGGCGCCCGACAGTACCGGAGGAGCTGGTTCCTCTGGTCTATGTGCCAGGGCGACAGGGCAGCTTCACCGTGGAAATGGCGGCGGCGGCACGCCAGGGCGGGCGCATCCTTTACCCGCTGGCGCCGGAGCTTGTTGCCGTGCTGCATGCGCTGCAGAGCGGATCACCGGTGCTGGTCCTGCAGAACAATGGCCTTGCCATGCTGCCATTGTGGCATTTTGCCGTGGTTGTCGGGGTGGACCCCGCCCGGGAAAGGCTCTGGTTGCACTCGGGTCGAACGCAGCGCATGGAAACCACCTTTTCCGCGTTCGAGAGTACCTGGGCTCGCGGCGGGTACTGGGCAGCAACAGTCGTCGCTCCCGGATCTTTCACGCGGAACCTTGATCCGGCGGTACTGGTCCGGGAGTTTGCCCTGATGCTGAAAAGCGGTGATGCCGTTGCCGCCGCTGCCGGCTTTTCCCGGGCCAGGGCGTTCTGGCCTGGCTTGCCGGCGGTGTGGATAGGCCTGGCAGATGCAGAGCGCCGGCAGGGCGACGTCGTTGCTGCAGAGCGAACCTTGCGCGAACTGGTCCGGCAGCAACCTGGCTACGCGCCCGGCCTGAACAATCTTGCCGACCTGCTGGTGGCCACGGGACGACCCGCCGAGGCCGTGGTCCTGGCGGAGAACGCCGTGCGCCTCATGGATATCCCCGCGACAAGGGCGACCCTGGATGCGGCGCGCGATGCGCTTGCCCGTCAGTCGCAGCCTTCGCGCTGACGATCAACTGCGCCGGACGACCGATGCCAGAAAGTCGGCGATGTCGGCGATGGCCACATGCTCGGTTATGCCGGTGCGGCGATTGGTGTATTCGTAGGTGCCCGTGTCCAGCGTCTTTTCACTGACAACGATGCGGTGCGGAACACCGATCAGTTCCATGTCGCTGAACTTCACGCCAACGCGTTCCTTTTCGCGGTCATCGAACAACACGTCGTAGCCGCGCAGCGTGAGTTCGGCGTACAGGTTCTCCGCAGCGACACGTTCGGCCTCGCTCTTCTTGATGTTGGTGGGCACGATGCAGACCTCGAAGGGGGCAATGGTGTCCGGCCAGGTGATACCCCGCTCGTCGTTGTTCTGTTCGATGGCCGCCGCCACCACGCGCGAAACGCCGATCCCGTAGCAGCCCATCGGCATCACCAGCGGGCGTCCGTCTTCGCCCAGCACGGTTGCCTTGAGTGCAGCCGAGTATTTTTCCCCCAACTGGAAAATGTGGCCGACCTCGATACCGCGACGGATGGTGATGTGGCCCTTGCCGTCGGGGGAGGGGTCGCCGTTGACGACGTTGCGCAGGTCAACGACGGCGCCCGGCGCCAGATCGCGCTCCCAGTTGACGCCGGTCAGATGAAAGTCGTCCTCGTTGGCGCCACAGGCAAAGTCCGCGAGTTGCGCTGCTGCCCGGTCTACGTACAGCGGGATTTCCAGGCCCACCGGGCCCAGCGAGCCGGTGCCGGCGCCGATGGCGGCGCGTATTTCCGCATCAGTGGCAAAGGTCAGCGGCGCGGTCACGGCGGACAGCTTTTCCGCCTTGAGCGGATTCAGCTCATGGTCGCCGCGCAACACCAGCGCAACCAGTGTCGGTGTGCCGTCATCCTTCACGCCGCGCACGACCAGTGTCTTGGCCACCTGCGTCGGCGGCAGGCCCAAGCACTCACAGACTTCCTCGATGCTGTGCTTTCCCGGTGTCGCAACCTTGACCATCGGCAGTTTCGGTGCGGCCCGGGTGCCTGCAGGCGAAACCGCCTCCGCCAGTTCGACGTTGGCGGCATAGTCGCTGCTGTCGGAAAAGGCGATGGCATCCTCACCGGAATCCGCGATCACGTGGAATTCATGCGACCCGGTTCCGCCAATCGAGCCGGTGTCGGCCAGTACCGGGCGATAGTCCAGCCCGAGCCGGTCGAAGATGCGACAGTAGGTCTGGTACATCACGTCGTAGGTTTTCTGCAGGCTGGCGTGATCGGCATGAAAGGAATAGGCATCCTTCATGATGAATTCGCGGGCGCGCATCACCCCGAAACGGGGCCGGGTTTCGTCGCGGAACTTGGTCTGTACCTGGTAGAAATTGACCGGCAGTTGTTTGTAACTGTGGATCTCGTTGCGCACCAGGTCGGTGATGACTTCCTCGTGGGTCGGCCCGAGCACGAACGGGTTGCCGTGCCGGTCCTTGAAGCGCAGCAGCTCCGGGCCATACCCCTGCTCGCGGCCGGATTCCTGCCACAGTTCCAGCGGTTGCACGACGGGCATCAGCACTTCCTGGGCACCGGAGCGATCCATCTCGTCGCGCACGATGCGTTCGACCTTGCGCAGCACGCGCAGGCCGGTGGGCAACCAGGTATAGAGACCCGAGGCCAGTTTGCGGATCATGCCGGCGCGAACCATCAGTCGGTGGCTGACGACGACGGCATCGGCGGGAGTTTCCCGGACGGTGGCGAGCAGGAATTGGCTGGTACGCATAGTGAATGTCGTGTTCGGTCGTTGCGGGAAGTGGCGGGATTCTATCAGGCTGCGACGGGCAGGCGAGTTCGGTTATATGACGTCCCCCAGGAGACTTGCGTGGCCCTGACCGCAGCCGAGATCCAGCACATCATCCGGACCGGCTTGCCGGCCGCGGAGGAGATCGACCTGCGTATCGACCAGGCCGGCGCCGAGGGTGTCGTCGCCCGCTATCCGTTCAGATCCACCATGCTGCGCCCTGGCGGAACGCTCTCGGGGCCGACGATGATGGGTCTGGCCGACGCGGCGATGTACGCCGCGATCATGGCCCGGCTGGGGCGGGTCGAGATGGCCGTGACCAGCAACCTCAACATCAATTTTCTCAGCAAGCCGGGTCAGTCGGACCTCATTGCCCATGCCCGCGTGCTGCGCCTGGGTTCACGCCTGGCGTTTCTGGAAGTCGAGATCTATTCGCAAGGTTGCGACGACATGGTTGCCCATGTCAGCGGCAGTTATGCGCTGCCTTCATCCCGCTGACTTCACTCCGGAGTATTCATGAATACGATATTCATCACCGGCGCTGCCGCCGGAATTGGCCGGGAGACCGCGCGCCTGTTCGCCGCGAAGGGCTGGTTCGTCGGTGCTGCCGACCGTGACGAGGCGGGCCTCGCGGGGCTGGTCTCGGAGTTGGGCGAGACGCGCTGCAGCACGCATGTCATGGACGTTACCGACATCGATTCGGTGCGCGCGGCACTGCGTGCATTTGCTGCACGAACGAACGGCAATCTGAGGGTACTGCACAACAATGCCGGCATCCTGAGGATCGGCTTGTTCGAGGATGTCGATCCGGCGGAGCACAAGCGCACCATCGACATCAATGTCATTGGCCTGCTCAATGTGCTGCACGCGGCCTTCCCGTACCTGAAGGCCACTGCGGGCGCGCAGGTGATCAACATGAGTTCGGCTTCCGCAGCGTACGGGATACCCGAGTTTTCCTCGTATTCCGCCAGCAAGCATGCGGTTCGCGCGATGACCGAGGCACTGGATATCGAGTGGGAGCGTCATGGCATCCGGGTTACGGACCTGATGCCGCCGTTCGTCAGCACCGGCATGGTGCAGTCACAGGCCCACCGCTCGCGCATCGTCGACCGGCTGGGAGTGAACCTGGCGGCGACGGATGTGGCTGCCGACGTCTGGAAACTGGTGCAGTCGCCGACTTTGCATCAGCCGGTCAGCAGGCAATTCCGGGCCCTGTGGCCGGTGGCGCGTTCAGCGCCAGCAGCCGTTACGCGGGCCATCCTGAAGCGTTTGTCGGGCCTGTAGTTGCAGTAGCGCGCCACAAAAAAGGCCCCTGTCTGCGTGCAGGGGCCTGTCTCAACAATGCCCGGCCTTATTGCTTTTCGTCCAGCCGCTTTATGCCGAGAACACGCAGCACGGTTTTTTCATAGAAAGGCTCGCTGGATCCTGTCTTCATCTTGTAGATGAAATATTTCTCGAACGCGACTTTTGCCCAGTGCACCCACTTGCCCTTGCGGAACCAGGTGACGTTGCGGGGTGGAATCTGCGGAATGGCGACGAAAGCAGCACCGGTGTCCCCCATGTCGGCCAGGCACAGGGCCGCCAGCGTGCCCTTGTGTGTTGCCTCCTTGCCGGCCAGCACGTCGCGGATGTTGTGCACGATCGCGGTCATCATCGATTCGATCATGTAGCCGGTTTTCGGTGTGCCGCAGGGCACCGGCGTGGTTTCGACCGGCGGGATGGCGACGCAAACACCGGCAGACCATATCTCGGGAAACTTCGGGTTTTGCTGGAAATCGTTGATCAGCACGAACCCCTTCGGGTTGCACAGACCATCCACTTTCGCCACGGCATCGACCCCGGTGAAGGCGGGAATCATCATGCTGTGGACAAACGGCAACTCATGCTGGCGTCGGGTGTTGCCATCGTCGTCGACTTCATCGACGAACATTTTCCCGGCCTCGATACCAGTCGTCTTCGCATTGGTGATCCACTTGATGTGCCGGTTTCGCAACTCGCTTTCCAGCATGCCCTTGGAGTCCCCGACACCGCCGAGGCCCAGGTGGCCGATATAGGGTTCCGGCGTGACGAAGGTGATGGGCACCTTGTTGCGGATCCGGCGCTTCTTGAGTTCGGTATCGAGGATGAGTGCGTACTCATATGCCGGGCCAAAACAACTTGCGCCGGGCAATGCCCCGATGATGACAGGGCCGGGCGACGCAACCAGTTTCCGGAAATCGTCATGGGCGGCCTGTGCGTGGGCCAGCGTGCACACGGACTGGGTGTGCCCGCCGTGCGGGCCGGCACCGGGTGTTGCCTCGAATGCCAGCCGCGGACCGGTGGTGATGACCAGGTGATCGTAGGCGAGGGTCGCGCCGTCGCCAAAATGCAGGGTCTTGCCCTGCGCATCGATCCTTTCGCAGCGCTTGCCGACGAATTCGATGCCTTTTTTTGCGAGATGCGGTGCAATCGGAAAACTGACCTGTGCCGGTTGGCGCAGGCCAAAGGCCACCCAGGGATTCGACGGGATGAACACGAAATCATCGCGCTCGTTGACTACCGTCACCTTGTGTTCGCTGCCCAGTGCCGCGCGCATTTCATAGGCACCGGCCATGCCACCAAGACCGGCACCGAGGATCACGATATGTGCCATGGAAAACTCCTCCACCTTCCTGATGAGATGATTTTCCGCCGGCAGCCATCGCCGCAGGCGTCCGCTAATCGATGCGTCGCGTCAGCGTAAAGGCTCCCCGCAGGTCCCCGGCCTTGTAGCCGGTGGCCCGGTCGTCGGGGTACAACTTTCCGATATGCTCCTGCAACTCGGGGGGAATATTCGAACCATGGCACAACACGCATGCGTCACCTGTTGTAATGGCCTTCATGTAGCGGTAGTAGCGCTGTTCCCCAACCGTGATCACGGCTTCCTGCTCTATGGTCGCAGGCGTCTCGCCTGCCGCCTGACGCCTGTCAAATGTTTCCAGTACCGATCGCTCCCAACTGTCCGGTGCGTTGTCCGGGTTGCGTACTCGCAGGCTGGTGCGACCGACTTCCCAGCCGTCGTTCGAATTGCTGATGGCATCGGCAATTGGCACGGCCCGCTCCTGGCAAACAGCAACGGCTGCGAGCGGCCCCCCGGCCTGCATCGCGGCCGTCAACTGTTCGCGCAACCGGTTGCCGAGTTCGCCGGCCAGTTTCCCGGCTTCCGCACGATAGGCCTCCGTTTCGGGAGCCGGCTTTTCGTCGGCGGCGGCGGGCATTGCCATCGTAATGGCGCCGATCATCATTAACGGTTTCAGTATCAGTGTACGCACGTCTGTCTACTCCCTTCGTTCAGCTGCAGCAGGATGGACCGTCGCCCGGAGCTTCCTTCCGGAAGCCTGCCTTTTCCAGCATCCACATCGCCGGGCACCACCCGGAGAACGCGCTCTGCAGCAGGTTGAGGCCGATGAAGACGGTGAACAAGTGCCAGTACGGGCTCACGAACCACGCGAGCGCGACACTGATGATGACAAAGGTACCGGCCATGGCGCGCAGGCCCTGATTGACGGTCATTTTCATGGTTCCCACCTCTCTGGTTCAGTGAATGTTGTGCTCAACCGTAGCGGCTGAGCAGGTTCCGGATATGGGTCATCGTCGCCTCTGCGTCGCCGGTTTCCCGGGCGCAAAGCACATCCTGCTCAACCATGCAGGCGAGCATCTCGTGGAAGGCCTTGTCCAAGGCCTTGCGCGCCGCGGCCATCTGCTGGGCCACCTTGTCGCAGTCGGCTTCCTCCTCGATCAGTCGCCGGATGCCCCTGATCTGCCCCTCAACCCGGGATAACCGGTTGGCGACTTCCGTCTTGACCTTGCTGTTGTGCCCCTGCATGCCCCTCGCCCCACCTCGATCGCCCGGTCAAATACTATACCCTGTAGGGTATCAAGACAACGGGTGCGTGTTTCGCATGCCGGACAGCGGGTGGGGTTTCCGGGATGCCGGCATGGCAAGATGGCCGCCTGCACATCAGGGGTTGGTGTTCGTGGCAGGGAATCGGCAGGTGGAGTCGACGCAGTCGCTGGATCGTGAAATCGACCGGCTTGAGTGGCTGGTGGCGGCAGGGCACGACTGGCTGAGGTTTCCGCGTGACCTTGAGAAGGAGTTCGCCGAATCGGTTGCTGACGGGCTGCTTGATTACCGGCGGCGGGTGGTGGTTGCAGCTTTCGTCGTTCTCCTGGTGGCCGGCGTCCTCGACCTGCTCGTGGTCAAGCGCGGGATCGATGGTGCGCTCCTGCTGCGTTACGGTGTTGCCGTCCCGCTGGGGGCGCTGTTTCTTGCCTATTCGCGATCCACCTGGTTTCGCGCCACGCAGCAACCGGCCTTGTGCCTGCTGACATTCCTGCTGGCAGCGCTGCTGTTCGGCTTGATGATCATTGGTGGAGACCGGGTGCTTTACGTTTACTTGCCCGGGGTACTGCTGCTGGCCGTGTTCGCCGGCATGTTGCTGCGCCTTCAGTTCTGGCTGTCGGCCTTGCTGCTGGGTGCGATGGGTATCGCCTACATGGTGTTCCTGGTCCGTATCAGGCCCCAGCCGATGGATATCCTGGTGCCATACACGCTGTTTTATGGTGCTGCGGTGCTGATTGCACTGTTCGCGAACTACCACCTTGAACATGCTTCCCGGCGTCGTTTCCTGCAGGTGCGCCTGCTTGCCCTCAAACAGGGGGAGCTGGAGCTGGCGAACCAGCGGTTGCAGGAACTGGCAGACCAGGACGGATTGACCGGCGTTGCCAATCGCCGCCACTTCGACCAGCACCTGGCCACCGAGTGGAGCAGGGCGCGCCGCAGCGGACAGTCGCTGAGCCTGATGCTGATCGACCTCGATTTCTTCAAGCGCTACAACGATAGCTATGGCCACCAGGCCGGCGATGATTGCCTGATCGTGGTCGGTGCGGTGCTGCGCTCGCATGCACAGCGTCCCGGAGACCTGGCTGCGCGCTACGGCGGCGAGGAGTTCGCGTTGATCCTGCCGGCAACCGATGTCAGCGACGCGAAGGAAATTGCGTCGCGGGTTATTCACGACCTAGCCGCCTACCGGATTCCGCACCGGGCATCCGAAGTGTCGGACGTCGTGACGGCCAGTGCCGGCGTCGCGGGCTGTGTGCCTTCACCATTGCTGTCGTCGCGCGACCTGCTGGCGGCGGCCGATGCAGCCCTCTACCGCGCCAAGCGTGACGGTCGAAACAGGGTGGAAGTATCGTTGGACTTGCCGGCGGGTGACGAGGCAGACGCCACGGTGCCGGCAACAGGGGGCTCAGGCGCCGACGGCGCGCAGGGCTGACAGGTAGTCCGCTGAATTCGCGTGCCCGGCCATGATCTCTGCCATCGTCCTGCCCCGGGCGTCTGTCGCCCGCGGGTTGCGCCCTTCTGCAATGAAGAAGGCAAGGAATCGCTCGAAGTCCTGCGCGCGCAAGCCGCGATACGCACGCTCCAGGCAGTGGAAGTCACGGTCGGTGCGTGCCGGCGGTTCGGCGATGAGCAGGCGGCGAATCTGGTCGTCCGTCATGTCCTCGCCGATAACCTGTTTCTTGTCCTTGCGCAGTGCCATGGGGTTTCCTCCGGTCGGGGGCCAATTCTACCGCGAGCTCCCGGTCAAAGCCCCAGCACCAGCTTGGCAATGATGTTGCGCTGGATTTCGTTTGAACCGCCGTAGATCGATGCGGCCCGTGTGTTGAAGTAGTGGCTTGCCGCAGGAACGCCATCCTCGTGGCCAATGACATCCCTTGCCACCTGTTTGGGGTCCAGGGCCTGCTCCTGGAATGGCAGGGCATACCAGCCGAGCGCCTCGACGGACAGTTCCGTGATGGCCTGGCTCGTCTCCGTGCCGCGGATCTTCAGCATCGACGAGACGGCACCGGGGTTCTGCCCGTGCGTGAGGGCGGCCATCACGCGGTGCTCGGAAAACTCTACCGCCAGCAGGTCGATCTCCACTGCCGCCAGTTTGCGGGCAAACAGCGGGTCATCGACCAGCCTTCCGCCCAGCGCGCTGCTTTCGCGGCACGCGATGCGTCGCACCTTGTCCAGTGCAACGCGCAGGCGCGGGCCGTAGGCGCTGCCGCCGCGCTCGAATTCGAGCAGGTACTTGGCAACGCTCCAGCCATCGTTTTCCTTGCCGACCACGTTGGCGACCGGCACGCGGGCGTCCTCGAAGAAGACCTGGTTCTGTTCATGCTCGCCGGTGAAGGAAATGATCGGGTCGACCGTGATTCCGGGCGTTGCCATGTCGATCAGCAGGAAGGTGATGCCCTGCTGGGGCTTGCCGGAGCCGTCGGTGCGGACCAGGCAGAACATGCGGTTCGCATGGTGGGCATAGGTCGTCCAGATCTTGGAGCCGTTGATGATGTAGTGATCGCCGTCGCGCACGGCCTTGCACTGCAGTGACGCAAGATCCGAGCCGCTGCCGGGTTCCGAGTAACCCTGGCACCAGAAATCCTCGCCGGTCAGCATGCGCGGCAGGTAATGGGCCTGTTGCTCCGGGGTGCCCTTGCCGCAGAGCAGCGGCCCCAGCATCTGCAGGCCCATGGGCAGGAGCGCTGGTGCTTCGGCCTTGGCGCACTCCTCGCCGAAGATGTAGTGCTGCATTACCGTCCACCCGGTGCCGCCAAACTGTTGCGGCCAGTGTGGCGCTGCCCAGCGCTTTTTCTCATGCAGGATTTTCTGCCAGCACATTGCCGCCTCGAAGTCGGCGAACACGCTGGTCATCAGCCGGCCCGCCCTGCGCAGGTCCGCAGTGAGGTTTTCAGCGAGGAAATCGCGTACTTCCTCGCGAAAGACGTGGTCTTCCGGGTGAATCCTGAGATCCATGTGCAGGCTCCGGCCTTGAGTTGACCCCGTAGTCTAGGAGCGTACGTCCGGAAGTAAATGACGCCGGTCGCTTGTCGGGGTGACCAAAATGCTCAACTGCATCATGCTGGCCGGCTACGGAAAACCTTCGGGGCAGTGAAATGACGGTCAACGCGGACCTGAGAATGAAGCTGGTTGAAAAGGTCTGGCGCACGCTGTTCGGGGGTGGTGAATCGGCGGTGATGGCGCCATGGCAGGCGCAGCGCAGGGCGAAGGATCGTCCCCGGGTCCGGGAAGCGGAACTGAAGGCCATTGCGGCGATGCATGCCGAACTCGACGACCTGCATGCCGGGCGGAAGACGTTCAACCGTGCCGGCGAAATCGTCGAAGCCAGGGACGACCGAAGCATCAGCCGGATTGCAATGAGCAGCATCATCGAGGTCCAGGAAGAGGACCCGGTCCAGTCATTGCAGGTACCGGATACCGCGGAGGCCCTGCGTGCGGTGCGTCTTGAGGCAGACATCGGGGCGCTGCGTCGTTCGTTGAACCTTCGGCGCGTCGGGCTGCGAGCGGAGGCGCTGGCCGAGGAAACAGCGGCGACGGCCCTGTCCGAACGGCCGGTCGATCCTGACTGGCTGATGCGCTGGCAGGAAGCCGCGGCGAAAGCCGTGGCCACGGACTTTCAGGATCTCTGGGCGCGCGTGCTGGTGGACGAGGTGCGGCAGCCCGGCACTCACAGCCTGCGTGTGCTGTCCTTCCTGGCCACGCTGTCCCGCGGTGACGTGGAGACGATACGCATCGTGTCGCGAATGGACATGGGTGGTTTTGTCTGCCGCGATGCGCCGGGTTACTTCCAGGGCGACATACACGAGCCGATGTTCGACCTGCTCGAATACATGGGCCTGCTGGATCCCGATGTCGCAGCAGAGGTCGTGTTGCCGACGACCGTGGGCAGCGGGCTGCGCGTGACCCTGAACTGTCATGGCCGGATGCTGGTGGTCGAGGGCGTGGGCGAGTCGCTGGCGATGCCGGTGCGCCGGTTCACCCGCATTGGCCGGGAGGTGTTCGCGCTCTTCGGGGGCAGTGCCGACTCCGCCTATCTCTTTGCCGTGAGCAATGCCGTGAAGCAGCGGGGATACAAGGTCGGCATGGCCATGGGTCCGGCGGCGGGCAGCCGGGCCTAGGGCGGAAAGGACTCTGTCCGAAACGAAAAAGGGCCGGTATTTCCGGCCCTTTTTCGCTTTTCAGGCTTGCCTGGTCAGGAAGCCATGTCCTTCAGTTTCTTCAGCGCGCGGATACGCACGACGTTGCGGGCCGGCTTGGACTTGGTGACGACCTCGCGGCCCATCATCATGACCTTCTTGCCGCCTTTCTGGGCCGGCTTGCGCACGACCGTGATCTTCAGCAGGCCAGGCAGCACGAACTGGCCGGGTGCCTTCTTGTTCACGTGGGCAGCAACCACGCCGGACAACTCCTCCATGACCTGCGCGACCTGCTTGCGGGTAATGCCGACGTTGTTGGCGATGTGCTGCAGAACAGCGGTCTTTGCCATCGGCTCCTTGACCGACGACAACTTCACTGCCTGCGGCTTGGCGACGACTTTCACTGCCACTGCTTTTGCCTTGGCTTTCGCGGGTGCCTTTTTCGGGGCTGCTTTCTTGGCAACTACCTTCTTGGCAGGGACCTTCTTGGCGGCTTTCGCAGCTTTTTTCTTGGCGGCCATTTGTGCTTCCTTCAGCGTGATAGAGAGGGTTCCGTACCTGTCCGGTGTTGCTGCGGCTCCTGCTTTGCACGGTATTTTCCGTGCATTTCCCGCCCACACCCGCGTACGTGGACCCTTTATATTGCAATCGCTATGGGCAGGCAATACTCGAACTCGCCGTTTTGACGCGATTTTCCGGGTAAAAACGGGCTTCCTGCATTCGGGTGGATTGCCGGGGCGGCCGGGCAATCGATGCGGTTTGCCCGTTCCCCGGGTGGCCCGTCGGCGTGAGTGGCTGGCGGCGGGGGCAGTGGCTATACTCTGCCGCCTTTTTCCCGGCAAATGTGCGGTGTCCTCTCGGGCATCCGTCCCGGGATTTCCCCGTCGAACCTGGATACCGTCATGCGCACCCATTACTGCGGCGACCTGCGTGAGCAACACATCGACCAGACCGTGACCCTGTGCGGCTGGGTACACCGGCGTCGCGACCACGGTGGCGTCATCTTCCTCGACATGCGTGACCGCAACGGTATCGTCCAGGTGGTGTTCGATCCGGACACGCAGGAAGCCTTTGCCCGTGCCGACCGGGTGCGCAGCGAGTACGTGCTCAAGATTACCGGCCGGGTACGGATGCGCGACGAAGCGGCGCGCAACACCCGGATCGCCACCGGCAGCATCGAGGTGCTGGGCAAGGAGATCGAGATCCTGAACACGGCCGAAACGCCGCCGTTCCCGATCGACGAGTACGCCCACGTCGGCGAGGACGTCCGGCTGCGCCACCGCTACGTCGACCTGCGCCGTCCGGAGATGATCGAGCGCTTCCGCTTCCGTTCCAAGGTGACCTCGCTGATCCGGCATTACCTGGACAGCCATGGCTTCCTCGACGTGGAAACCCCGATCCTGACCCGGGCCACGCCGGAAGGCGCCCGCGACTACCTGGTGCCGTCGCGCACCCACCCGGGGCAGTTCTTTGCGCTGCCCCAGTCACCGCAGTTGTTCAAGCAGCTGTTGATGGTGGCCGGCTTCGACCGCTACTACCAGGTTGCCAAGTGTTTCCGTGACGAGGACCTGCGCGCCGATCGTCAGCCGGAGTTCACGCAGATCGACCTTGAGATGTCCTTCGTCAACGAAGAGGACGTCATGGGCGTTGCGGAAGGCATGTTCCGGGCCATGTTCCGCGAGCTGAAGGGCGTCGAGTTCGGTGAACTGCCGCGCATGACCTACGCCGAGGCGATGCGCGATTACGCTTCCGACAAGCCGGACCTGCGCATCCCGCTCAAGCTCGTCGATGTTGCCGACCTGATGCAGACGGTCGAGTTCAAGGTGTTTGCCGATCCCGCAAAGGATCCGAAGGGGCGGCTGGTGGCGCTGCGCCTGCCGAAGGGCGGCGAGTCGTTGTCGCGCTCGCAGATCGACGACTACACGAAATTCGTTGGTATCTACGGCGCCAAAGGTCTGGCCTGGATCAAGGTCAACGACCTGTCTCAGGGCGTGGCGGGCCTGCAGTCGCCGATCGTCAAGTTCATCGAGCCCATCGCCATGGACCTGATGGCGCGCGTGGGCGCCGGGAACGGCGACATCGTCTTCTTCGGTGCCGGCAAGGCGAAGATCGTCAACGACTCGATGGGTGCGCTGCGCGTGAAGCTCGGCCATGACCTGTCGCTGTTCACCTGTGACTGGGCGCCGCTCTGGGTCGTCGAGTTCCCGATGTTCGAGGAAGGTGATGACGGTTCCTGGGCTGCCTGCCACCACCCGTTCACCCAGCCGAGAGTGCCGGTGGAGGAGTTTGCCGCGAAGAAGGCCACGGCCACCGCGCGTGCCTACGACCTGGTGCTCAACGGCACCGAACTGGGCGGCGGCTCGATCCGTATCCACAACCCGGAAATGCAGAAGGCGGTGTTCGACGCGCTGGGCATCGGTGACGAGGAGGCGCGCGAGAAGTTCGGCTTCCTGCTCGACGCGCTGAAGTTTGGCGCGCCGCCGCACGGCGGCCTCGCTTTCGGGCTCGATCGCCTGATCATGCTGATGACCGGCGCCGAGTCGATCCGTGATGTCATCGCCTTCCCGAAAACCCAGACCGCGGCCTGCCTGCTGACCGCCGCGCCCGGCGATGTCGATGCACGCCAGTTGCGAGACCTCGGCATCCGGCTGCGCGAGAAGGAGCAGCCGAAGGGTTGAGGAATACACCCTCTCCCCAACCCCTCTCCCGCTTGCGGGAGAGGGGGCTTCAGGGTTCGTCGCCCGACGAGTGCGTGCTCTGCTCCCCTCTCCCGCTTGCGGGAGAGGGGCCGGGGGAGAGGGCGTGCAGCCCGATGGCGCCAGCGTTGTTTTTTTCGAGCCGCCGTTCACAATCCCGCCATGACACTCATCCTCGGCATTGATCCCGGTTCGCGCGTCACCGGCTGGGGGCTGATCGAGCAGGTCGGCTCGCGCAACACCTTTGTTGATTGCGGCTGCCTGTGGATCGGCGAGAAGGACGAGGACGTAACGGCGCGCCTGCGCGACATCTACGCCGGCATTGTCGGCGTCGTGGCGAAATACGGTCCGGCCGAGGCAGCGATCGAGAAGGTGTTCATGGGCAAGAGTGCCGATTCCGCCCTCAAGCTCGGGCAGGCCCGGGGCGTGGCGATCGTCGCCGCCGTCAACAGCGGCCTGCCGGTGGCCGAGTATTCCGCCAAGCAGGTCAAGCAGGCGGTGGTCGGCAAAGGTTCGGCCGAGAAGTTCCAGGTGCAGCAGATGGTGAAGATCCTGTTGAAGTTGCCGGAGATACCGCCGGCGGATGCTGCCGATGCGCTGGCCATCGCGATCTGCCATGCCAATACGCGTACCAGCCTCGTGCGCCTCGCGGGGACCACCACCGCCCGTCGCGGGCGTGCGCGCTAACTGAATGGCCAACCGGGGGTTTCACAAATCATGATCGGTCGTCTGCGCGGCAAGCTTGTCGAAAAACATGCACCGGAGTTGCTGGTCGACGTGGCCGGGGTGGGTTACGAAATCCTGGCGCCGATGACCACCTTCTACCGGCTCGGTGCCGTGGGTGACGACATCACGCTCCAGACCCACCAGGTCGTGCGCGAGGACGCGCACCAGTTGTTCGGGTTCGCGACGCGCGAGGAGCGCAGCCTGTTTCGCGAACTGATCAAGGTGAACGGGGTCGGGCCGAAACTGGCGCTCGCGATCCTGTCCGGGATCGAGGCTGACGTGTTCGTACGCTGCGTGCAGGACGGCGATGTATCGACGCTGGTGCGTATCCCCGGGGTCGGCAAGAAGACTGCCGAGCGACTGGTCGTGGAAATGCGTGACCGCCTGAAGGCCCTCGGAGAAGTCGAGGTGAAGGGCGGGCGGTCCGCGTTCGTGGCTGGCGCGCCGGCGACACCGGTGCAGGATGCGCAGAGCGCGCTGGAGGCGCTGGGCTACAAGGGTGCCGACGCAGCGAAGGCGGTGGCTGCCGTCAACAAGGAAGAGGGGTTGAGCAGCGAGGAGTTGATCCGTCGTGCACTCCGGAGCCTGGCCCGGTAGGCTCTCCCCCGTCACGCAAGGGCGCAAACGCCATGACCGATCCTGATCGCCTGATTTCCCCCGCTGTCGCCGGCAAGCGCGAGGAAGCCTATGACCGTGCGATACGCCCGACCTCGCTGGCCGACTACGTCGGGCAGCAAAAGGTGCGTGAGCAGATGGAGATCTTCATCCATGCCGCCCGGAGCCGGGGCGATGCGCTCGACCACACCCTGATTTTCGGGCCGCCGGGCCTGGGCAAGACCACGCTGGCCAACATCATTGCGCGCGAGATGGGCGGTGAGTTGAAGTCCACTTCCGGGCCGGTGCTGGAAAAGGCCGGCGACCTCGCGGCGCTGCTCACCAACCTTGAAGCCGGCGATGTGCTGTTCATCGACGAGATCCATCGCCTGTCACCGGTGATCGAGGAAATCCTCTACCCGGCGATGGAGGACTACCAGCTCGACATCATGATCGGCGACGGCCCCGCTGCCCGCTCGATCAAGATCGACCTGCCGCCGTTCACGCTGGTTGGCGCCACCACGCGGGCCGGCCTGCTGACATCACCGCTGCGCGACCGCTTTGGCATCGTGCAGCGCCTGCAGTTCTATTCCACGCGGGACCTGGCCTCCATCGTCGCGCGTTCGGCCGCCATCCTCGGCATGGCCATGGATGAGGGCGGCGCCGGCGAAGTGGCGCGCCGGGCACGCGGCACGCCGCGGATCGCCAACCGGTTGCTGCGCCGGGTGCGTGACTACGCCGAGGTGAAATCCGGCGGCAGTGTCGACAGCGACGTGGCGGCAGCCGCGCTCGACATGCTGGAAGTCGACGTACTCGGTTTCGATGCGCTGGACCGGCGGATGCTGCAGACCATGATCGAAAGCTTCGAGGGCGGGCCGGTCGGGCTGGACAGCCTGGCGGCGTCGATCAACGAGGATGCGGGAACGCTGGAGGATGTGGTTGAGCCCTATCTGATCCAGCAGGGTTTCGTCATCCGAACGCCGCGCGGCCGCATGGTCACCGCGGCGGCCTATCGCCACTTCGGGTTGAAGGCGCCACGTACGGCCACCGACCTGTTCGCCGGCGATGTGCCCGATGCGTGAGTTCTGCATCCCCGTCCGGGTCTACATCGAGGACACCGACGCCGGCGGCATCGTCTATTACGTGAATTACCTGAAGTTCATGGAGCGCGCGCGTACCGAGTGGCTGCGCGCCCTGGGTTTCCAGCACTACACGCTGCTCGACGAGGACTTCCTGTTCGTGGTCCGCCACGCGGATGTCGACTACCGGCGCCCGGCGCGCATCGACGATGAACTTGCCGTGTCGGCGGCTGTCGAACGGCTCGGCCGCGCGTCGATCTTCTTCCGGCAGCAGGTGGTGCGGGCCGTCGACGGTGA
>JBKHWN010000042.1:0-32988 GCA_046566505.1 Gammaproteobacteria bacterium | reverse complement strand
GAGGGTCAAGCCGAGTCGTGCGCGCTCAGCGACCGTGCACGCTCATCGGCCGTGATAGTCGCCGTACCCGGCGTAATGCCGGCAGTACTTGTGGCGGCAGGGGGTGATCTGCTGCTTTTCCTGCACGCAGGGCACCGGGAACGCTCTGGCCGATGCCACGGCCGGCAGCACGGTGAGCGCGCCGACGCCGAGCAGGGCCTGGCGGCGTGACAGCGACAGCCGTTCGCCGGCGCACCGGCAGTCGGGCGGCGTCTCGCCGGCATTGCGCACGGCGATGTGCGGCGCGGACGGATAGGGATCGGCAGCCGCGCTGAAGGGATCGTCCAGTTCGCTCATGCGCGGGTTCCTCCGGTTGTGCCATCCCGCACGGTGCCACGTGTGCCCGATGCGATTTCTTTCAGCACCAGATCCGCCGCTTCCATGCCGGAGGTGATCGCACCCTCCATGCACACCACATCGACGTCGTTGCGCACCCAGTCGCCGGCGAGGAACAGGTTGTGGAACGGCGTGCGCGGCCCGGGTCGGAACTGCTGTACGCCCGGCTCGCAGTCGAACAGCCGCGAATGGTCGGCGACGTTGCGGTGGAACTCGATGTCGAGCACGCCGGCGGCGCGGATGTCGCCGAAGCCCTGCACCTGCGAGAAGTTGTCGAAGGTGAAGTCGATGATCTGCTGGTCGGTCCAGTTTTCGAAACCGCGTTCCTGGCCGACGAAAGCAAGCACGGCGCCCACCGCCGGATCGTCGCGGTAACGCGTCCAGTACGGTTTCATGTTGGTGCAGATGCCCAGCGGCGCTGGCAGGCCGAACACCGGGCCGGGCAATTGGCACACCGGCTCCCGGGTGACCACGGTCAGCGACACGGTGGATGCGCTGCGCAGGTTGCGCAGGCGGCTGAAGTACGGTGACGTCCACCAGCGTTCGTCTTCGGCGTTCATGGTGCAGAACACCGCATTGGGGATGGTGGAAATCACGAAATCGAAATCGTCGAGCGTGCGCCGCGTGTCGGCCTGTACCGGCAGCGGGCCGGCCGGCCAGTGGCGCTGGCCGTGCGCGTGACCGGCCGGATCGGGCGTCGCCACATCGATGCCGGTGATGCGCCGGCCCTCGTAGCGCCAGTCGAGTGCCTTCACGTAGGGCACGATCTCGCCGCCCAGTCGCGTGATGTAGTCGCCGATGGGGTTCCACACCACGGAGGTGTAGTCGCCGGGCAGCACGAATTGCTCGGCCTTCCGCATCGTGCCCATCAGGTTGAAGCTTTGCAGGAAGTGATAGGCGCTGATCTCGCCGGGGTAGTTGAAGTACGCCTCGCGGAAGAAGCGGAACAGCGGCACGTTGCGCGCCAGGTGCGGGCGCAGGCCGCGCTCGATCGCCCAGGCGGTGAAGCACTGGTCGTCGAATTTCGTCAGGTCGTTGCCGCTCTGGGCGATCAGGAACGCCTCGGCCAGCACGCGGTCGACGTTGAGCCGTTCGACCGGGCTGAGCATGGGCATGGACAGGAACTGGCGGATCACGTCCAGCACGCTGTCGCCACCCACGGTGAACAGCGCGTTGTTTACCGGGTCGTGCATGTGCGCTTCACCGCGCATGCTCAGCAGCGTGCTTTTGGTGTCAATGCCGGCCCGTTGCATCAGCGCACGCATGTTCCGGTAGAAGCCGACCATCATGTGCCAGCCGTGTTCGTATTCGCGGCCGTCGGCGCGCTTGAAGCCGGCGGCCTTGCCGCCGAGCGTGTGGCCCATGTGGACGATGCGAACGTCGACCGCGCCAGCGGATTGCTCCAGCAGGCGCGCGGCGGCGCCGAGGCCGGCCGGGCCGGCACCGATGACCAGGACGCGGGGCTTGTCCGTCATGGCGACATCAGAACGCGATGCCGAGCCCGAGCAGGGCCGCGGTGCGGTGGTGGTTGCCAAGCACGTTGTTGATCTCGACCTTCGTCCACGCGCGTTCGAGTTCCAGGCGCATGAACACGAAGCTGTCGACATGGATGGTGATGAACCCGCCGAGCGCGACTTCCGGCGCCTTGGCACCGCTGCGGCCATCGACGGCGTCCACCACGACGATGCCGCCCTCCAGGTAGGGTCCGAGGTCGATGCGCCGCCACGGACGCAGGTGCAGTGCCGGCCCCACGCGTGCAGAACTGAACTTGTACGCCAGTTGCTGGCCGTCCGGTTCGACAAGGTCCTGGAAGCCGGTGATGCGCACCGCGCCGAATTCGTCGAGCATGAATTCCAGGCCGAGCTTGCCGCCCAGGTAGGTGTGCGCGCTGTTCGACCCGCGCACCAGCGCGCCCAGCGCGGAGAACTGCACCTGTCCGCGCGTGCTGCCGATTTCTGATGGCCGCAGCAACTGGCGGTCGTCGGCGAAGGGGTCGTCCGGGTGGTCGGCACGCGGTGCAGCGCCGGTGGCGGCGCCGGATGCCAGGCACAGCACCAGAAGGCTGCCGACAAGATGGCGGGTGACGGGGTTCATGGCAGGGTGTTTTTCGTGCTGTTGTTCTTGTGATGGCGAGTCAGAGCGATGCGGATGGTAGACGAAGTGCTGGTTTCCGCTTCACTGCGATTGGCGGGTAATGCGTCTTGCATCCTGCAGTTGGATGATGCCCGGGCCCTCTCCCCCGGCCCCTCTCCCGGAGGGAGAGGGGAGAAGTCCCGGGAGGGAGAGGGGAGAAGTCCCGGGAGGGAGAGGGGAGAAGTACCCGAATTCCGTCCTGGGCGGGGAGGTGAGAAGAGCCGCACCTATGATCCCTCTCCCCACCGGGGAGAGGGTGGCGCGCAGCGCCGGGTGAGGGGGGCCTTCGTGCCGCGCCGGGAGAGGGGCGGCGGGTGGTTGGCCGCCCGGACGAGGGTTCTCAGACGTTGAACCGGAAGTGCATCACGTCGCCGTCCTTGACGATGTAGTCCTTGCCTTCCAGGCGCAACTTGCCGGCTTCCTTGGCACCGGCTTCGCCCTTGTACTTCACGAAGTCGTCGTACGCGATGGTCTCGGCGCGGATGAAGCCCTTCTCGAAATCGGTGTGGATGACGCCGGCCGCCTGTGGTGCGGTGGCGCCGATCTTGACCGTCCAGGCGCGCACTTCCTTCACGCCGGCGGTGAAGTAGGTCTGCAGGCCGAGCAGGTCGTAGCCGGCGCGGATGACGCGGTTAAGGCCTGGCTCGTCCATGCCGATGTCCTTGAGGAAATCGATCTTGTCGGCCTCGTCGAGGTCGGCGATTTCTGCCTCGATCTTGGCGCAGATCACCACCACGCCGGCGCCCTCGGCGGCGGCGAAGGCCTTCACCTTGTCGAGCAGCGGGTTGTTGTCGAAGCCGCCCTCGATCACGTTGGCGACATACATCACCGGCTTGGCGGTCAGCAGTGGCAATTGCTTCAGTTGCACGCGGTCTTCATCGGTGAGCTTGAGCGTGCGCACCGGCTTGCCTTCGGACAGATGCGGCTGGATCTTGTCGAGCGTTGACTTGAGTGCGATGGCATCGCGTTCGCCGGCCTTGGCCGATTTCGAGGCGCGGTGCAGTGCCTTGTCCACCGAGTCGAGGTCCGCCAGCGCCAGTTCGGTGTTGATAGTGTCGATGTCGTCCAGCGGGTCGACCTTGCCGGCGACGTGGACCACGTTCTCGTCGTCGAAGCAGCGTACGACGTGCGCGATGGCATCTGTTTCGCGGATATTGGCCAGGAACTTGTTGCCCAGGCCTTCGCCCTTGGACGCGCCGGCAACCAGCCCGGCGATGTCGACGAATTCCATCGAAGTGGGCAGCACGCGTTCCGGCTTGACGATGCCCGCCAGCACGTCAAGGCGCGGGTCGGGCATCGGCACGATGCCGGTGTGCGGCTCGATGGTGCAGAACGGGAAGTTCTCGGCGGCGATGCCGGCCTTGGTCAGCGCGTTGAAGAGCGTGGACTTGCCGACGTTGGGCAGGCCGACGATGCCGCATTTGAAACCCATGATCCCTTACCCCTGAAAACTGTTCAGCCGGTTCATCGCCTTCGCGATGTCACCGGTGACGATGGTTGGCGTTTCGGCGACCGCTTCCGCGATGGCCTTGTCCATTTTTTCCTGTTCGGCGGCGCTGGCGCGCCCCAGCACCCAGGGGGTGACCTGGTCCTTGTGCGGTGGCCGGCCGATGCCGATGCGCAGGCGCAGGAAATTCGCGTTGTTGCCGTGGCTGGCGACGATGTCACGCAGCCCGTTGTGGCCGCCGTGGCCGCCGCCGAGCTTCAACCGTGCCGTACCCGGCGGCATGTCCAGTTCATCGTGCGCGACCAGCATTTGCTCGGGTGTCACCTTGAAGAAGGTCGCGAGTGCACTGGTGGCCTGCCCGCTGCGGTTCATGAAGGTGGTAGGCACCAGCAGGCGCACGTCGCCGCCGTCGATCGTGACGCGCGCAGTCAGGCCATGGTATTTCGGGTCGGCCGACAGCCGGGCGCCCAGCGCGTCGGCGAGCCGTTCCACATACCACTGCCCGGCGTTGTGCCGCGTGCGTTCGTATTCCGGCCCCGGGTTGCCCAGGCCGACGATCAGCGCGATGCGTGTGCTCATGCGATTGGTGGCGGTGCCGGTTGTGCTGCCAAGAAAAAAGGCCGGTGGCCTGCGTCGCGAGGACGCCGCCTGCCGGCCCCGTGGACCCGCGCCGTGGCGCGGAGCCGCTTACTTCTTCTCTTCTTCGCCGGCTGCCGCTTCCTCGCCACCGGTCTTGGTGGCGTGGATGTTGGCGACCGCGAGGTCGTGGCCGTGCACCAGTTGCACCAACTGCACGCCTTCCGGCAGCACGAGGTCGGACAGGTGGACGGTCTTGCCGATTTCCACCGCCGCCATGTCGACGCTGATGAATTCCGGCAGGTGCTTCGGCAGGCAGATGACCTCGACTTCGGTGAAGTCGTGGTGGATCTCGCCGCCCTGTTCCTTGACGCCGATGGCCGTGGCCTCGTTGAGGAAGTGCAGCGGCACGCGCAGGGTGATCTTGTGCGTTTCGTCGACGCGCAGCAGGTCGATGTGCGTCGGCATGTTGCGCACCGGGTGGCGCTGCATGTCACGCAGTACGGCCTTCTCTTCCTTGCCGTCGAGCGTGACGGTCAGGATCTGCGAGTAGAACGCCTCGTTCTCCAGCGCCTTGTTCAGTTCGCGCAGCGACACGCTGATGGTGGTCGGCTCCTTGCCGCCGCCGTACATGATGCCGGGTATGCGCTCTTCGAGACGACGCAGGCGGCGGCTCGCACCTTTCCCCTTGTCGCCGCGGGACTCCGCGTTCAGTTTGAACTGGTTAGACATGATGTCTCTCCGTGGTGGTCATCTGCGCCCTGCGACCGGGTTGGCAGACGGGTTAAACACCCGCCGGGATTGGCGGATGCAAAAAAGTGTCAGGCGCCGCTCAACGGGCCGATGCGGTCGAACATCGCGCTCAGCGACTCCTCGTTGCTGGTGCGGCGGACGGCCTCGGCGAGCATGCTGGCCATGCTGACCTGGCGGATCCTGCCGCAGGCGTGCCCGCGCTCGGACAGCGGGATGGTGTCGGTGACCACCAGCGTGTCGAGTTGCGATGCGTTGATGTTGTCGATCGCCGGGCCGGACAGTACCGGGTGGGTGCAGTAGGCGACGACTTTCTTCGCGCCGTTCTCCTTCAGCGCGGCGGCCGCCTTGCACAGCGTGCCGGCGGTATCGACCATGTCGTCGATCACCAGGCAGGTGCGGCCCTCGACGTCGCCGATGATGTGCATGACCTGCGCTTCGTTGGCCTTCGGGCGGCGCTTGTCGATGATCGCGAGGTCGGCGTCGTTCAGTTGCTTGGCCATGGCACGGGCACGCAGCACACCGCCGACGTCCGGTGACACGACGATCAGGTCTTCGTATTTCTGCCGCTCGATGTCGGCCTGCAGCACCGGCGTCGAGTAGACGTTGTCCACCGGGATGTCGAAGAAGCCCTGGATCTGGTCGGCGTGCAGGTCGACGGTGAGCACCCGGTCGACGCCGACCGTCTGGATCATGTCCGCAACGACCTTGGCGGTGATCGGCACGCGCGCCGAGCGCACGCGGCGGTCCTGCCGGGCGTATCCGAAATAGGGGATGACGGCCGTGATGCGGCCGGCGGACGAGCGACGCAGCGCGTCGGCCATCACCACCAGTTCCATCAGGTTGTCGTTGGTCGGTGCGCAGGTGGACTGGACGATGAACACGTCCTTGCCGCGCACGTTCTCGTGAATCTCGATGGTGGTCTCGCCGTCGCTGAAGCGACCGACGTCGGCCATGCCCATCGGGATGTGCAGCGCCGCGCAGATCTTGCGGGCGAGCTCCGGGTTCGCGTTGCCGGTAAAAACGACAAGCTTGGACACGTCAGCTACCTCGACTCGACCTGGTTGTTGCGCAGCGCTCCCGCGCAAGGCGGGAGAAGAAGAAAGTGGCAGGGGTAGATGGATTCGAACCACCGAATGGCAGGATCAAAACCTGCTGCCTTACCGCTTGGCGATACCCCTGTATCCGAGACTGCGTCCGTTGCTCACTCCCCGAGGGCGACGTGTGCCGGTGACCGGTTGACGCCCCGCGCAACGAACCCTGAAAAACGGGTGGGAAGCTTCCGAAACAGTTGCCGGGCTTCCTCTTCGGTTTCCGTCGCCAGAAAAATGCAGGCGCCGGTGCCGGTGAGTCTTGCCCTGCCGAATTGCCCGAGCCAGTCGAGCGCATCGGCAACCTCCGGGTGGAGGCGTCGAACGACTGTTTCGCAGTCGTTCCGGAACCGTGCATCTGACCCCGGTTCGCGGAGGGCCGCTATTGTCATCAGGGGGGTATCCCGTGTCAACGACTCGTCCCGGAAAATCCGGGCCGTTTCCACGTGGCAGCCGGGGTTGACGACCAGGAACCAGCGCGTGGGCAAATCGATGGCGGTAAGCCGCTCGCCGACGCCCTCGGCAAAGGCCGTGTGGCCGCGCACGAACACCGGGACATCCGCGCCGAGCGTGAGGCCGATGTCGGCGAGGGTGTTTTTATCGATTCCGAGTTCCCACAGCCGGTTGAGGGCAAGCAGCGTGCTGGCGGCATCCGAGGAGCCGCCGCCGAGCCCGCCGCCGGCCGGCAACTGTTTTTCCAGCGAGATGTTCGCGCCACGGCGACAGCCGGTGTGCTGCTGCAGGGCCAGCGCGGCGCGCCATACCAGGTTTTGTTCGCGCGGTACGCCCGGCAGGTCGTTGAGTCTGAGCTCGGTCGCGTGCTCGACGGTGATGCGATCACCGTAGTCGAGCAACTGGAACAGCGTCTGCAGCAGGTGGTAGCCATCGGCACGGCGGCCGACGACATGCAGGAACAGGTTGAGCTTGGCCGGGGCCGGGACGCTGAGGCGGGTCATTCTGCTTTCTTGCGGCTGCCGTGGCGCGGCGAGTCCCAGCGCTCGATCAGCAGGGTGATGCGGCTGTCGCCACCGGTGGCAACGAGCCGGTGCGGCAGCAACCGGTTGCCGCTCGCGCGCCAGCGGTCGAGCAGGATGTCCCAACCCTGCTGGCGGATGCGTGCCGGCTTGCCCTCGGCGTCGGAGTCGATCTCGGCGTCGTGTCCCGGCGCCGGCAGGCCGCGAACCCACCAGGCGAGGCTGTCGATGGCCACCGGCCAGCCCAGCGCTTCACCGAGCAGGGTTTCGGGCACGTCGCTCTCGCGCACCTCCTTGCCGCTGGCGATTCGGACCCAGGTTGCATTCCCGTGGATCTGCGTGGCGCCCTGCCCCAGCGGGCCGGTGGCGACCAGGTCGTACCCGGCACCGTCCTGCTTCCAGACGAGGGCCGCGCTGCCTCCGGATTCTCCGCGCCGGAAGCCGACCTTGCCGTGGACCATGAAGCGGGTCATCGCGGCCGATTGTTCGGCCGACCAGGCGATGTCCGGCTGCGGCGCGCGGATCGCGCAACCGGCAAGCACCATGAGCGCAAGGCAGCAGGGAGTGAGCAGGTGCTTCATGGATCGAGGCGCTCCATGGTGCGGCGCAGTGCCCGGTTGTCGGGGTCGATCGCCAGCGCGCTTTTCCAGATGCGTCTCGCTTCACGGCGCTTGCCGGTTTGCCACAGCACCTCGCCCAGGTGCGCGGCGATCTCGCCGTCCCGGGAGAGGGTATGCGCCCGCCGCAGCCAGGGGAGGGCCTGCTCCGGGCGGCCGAGCCGGAACAGCACCCAGCCCATGCTGTCCAGGATGGCCGGGTCCTCCGGCGAGATGGCCACCGCCCGCTCTATATAGATGAGGGCCTCTTCGGCGCGGTCGGTGCGGTCTGCCAGCGTGTAGCCGAGGGCGTTGAGTGCCATGGGGTTATCCGGCTGGCTTGCCAGCAGCGCCCTCAGGTCGGCTTCGGTGATGTCTATCCGGCCCGCACGCTCGGCGGCAAGTGCACGGGCGTACAGCAGGTCGTCGTTGTCGGGCATTTCGGCGACCGCACGATCGAGTACGGCCAGCGCTTCACCTGCCTGCCCGGTCCGGGTCAGCAGCTCGCTTTCAGCCAGGTAGGTCTGGCCGGCGGCGGAGGGCTCCCGGATGCGCAGCTGCCTGAGCAGGGAAAGGGCGTCGTCGGTCCGGCCGGCCCGTTGCCAGGCCAGGGCGACCTGGACCTGCGCCGCCAGGTACTGCGGGCCGCCGACATTCTGGAAATAGCCGGCGGCGGTTTCGTAGTCGCGCCGGGACAGGGCGATGCGGCCGGCGTTGAACCAGGCATCGTCCTCGCGGTGTCCGGTTTCGGCCAGGGCCAGCAGCCGGTTTTCCGCGGCCAGCGGGTCGCCGCTTTCCCATTCGACGATGGCCAGGGAGAAGGCGAGGTCGCCGTCGTCCGGCCAGTTTTTCATCATGTCCTGCAGGGCGTCCCGCGCATCGGGGCCCCGCCCCTGTTCGAGCAGGACCTGAAGGTGCATCAGCCGCATCTCGCGATCCAGCGGGAATTGCCGGCTGCCGCGCGCGAGCACCCTGCGTGCCTCATCCGCATGGCCCAGCGCGGCCAGCAGCCGGCCTTCGACGACCACCGCCGGGGCATGGTCGGGCTCCAGGCGGCGCGCCTGCCGGACGAAGTCCAGCGCTCGCGCCGGCTCCCCGTCCGCCTCGGCCAGCACCGCGCGCGCCAGCCAGAGGCGGGCGACCTTCGGGTGGCGCACGGACAGCTCCGCCAGCGCCTGGTCAACGCGCGCGCGGGTGGTGGCATCGGCTTCCAGCGCGTACTGCACGATGTAGCTGAACCGAAGCGGCGCCGAGCTGCGGTCCAGGAGGCGGTCCAGCAGCGGGAAGGCACCCTCGATATCACCGGCCTGAATCAGCGCGACGATCGCGTTGGCGTTGGCTTCCGGCTCGTCCGGCGCCAGTTCGACCCACAGCGTTGCCGCTTCGCGGACGCGCTGGCGGTCACGGGCAAACCATGCGATGCGGGTGGCGCGGGCGGCCAGTTGCGGGTCACGCAGTGCCTGTGCCTGGCGCAGGTATGCCTCGAGGGCGACCTGCAGTTGGCCGCGCTGACCGGCAATTTCCGCAACCATCAGGTCGGCCAGCACATCGGCCCGCCAGGTGCTGACGGCAAAGGCGGGTTCGCCGGCATCCGGTGCCGGCGCGGGTGTCTGTTCCTGGGTGTCGGCCGGCATGCCCTGGCAGCCGGCCAGGCCGGCGAAAATCAGCAGGCCGGCGTACCGGCGCAGGGCGCAAAGCATCAGGAGGACGCCGGGATGGGAGGAAGGGATGACCGGATTCGAGCACGCGGCTGCGCGCAGGGTCAAGGCGGGGGGAAGCGGTTTGTTTTCCGGGAAAGGTTCCCGCAAAATCCGCGCTCCCTGCGCATGCCCTTTTCCGGGTCATGCCTTTCTCGCCATCTCTCATCATGACCGGCAGTCGTGAAAGACATTCGTGACGGACAGTAGATGAGCCTGCTCGCGGTCGGCGTGAATCATCGCACGGCACCGGTCGAGTTGCGTGAGCAACTGGCGGTCGGAGACGAGCGCCTGCCCGGTTTGCTGGAAGACCTGCGCCGGGATCTTCGCCTCGACGAAGTGGCCGTACTGTCCACCTGCAACAGGACCGAGGTCTACTGCCTGGCCGATGCGTCGCGGGCGGTGCCGATACTGCAGTGGCTGGGACATCGCCAGCGTATCGGCGTCGACCGCCTGCTGGCTGCCCATTACCTGCATGCCGACGACGAGGCGGCGCGCCACATGATGCGCGTCGCCGCCGGGCTGGATTCGCTGGTGCTCGGCGAGCCGCAGGTGTTCGGGCAACTGAAGGAGGCCTATGCCGTCGCCCACCGGGCAGGCACGGTGGGGCGCGAACTGGAGCGGTGTTTCCAGCAGGTGTTCGCGGTGGCCAAGCGGGTGCGCACCGAGACGGCGATCGGCGCCAACCCGGTGTCCGTGGCCTACGCCGCCGTCTCCCTCGCCCGCCATCTTTTTTCGAACATTGCCGACACCCGCGCGCTGCTCATCGGCGCGGGCGAGATGATCGAACTGGTCGCCCGCCACCTGGCCGAGCAGGGCGTGCGCGAGATCACCGTCGCCAACCGTACGCTGGCCCGCGCGCACGTGCTGGCCGACCGTCATGGCGGCCGGGCCATCACGCTGGAGGAAATCCCCTGGGCGCTGGAAGCGGTGGACGTGGTGATTTCCTGCACCGCCTCGCCGGTGCCGGTACTGGGCAAGGGCACGGTCGAGCGCGTGCTGCGCCAGCGACGCCACCGTCCTTTGTTCATGGTCGATCTCGCGGTGCCGCGTGACATCGAACCGGAGATCGGGCAGCTGGCAGATGTCTATCTGCACAGCATCGACGACCTGCGCGGCGTCATCGACGAAAACGTGCGTGCGCGAGAGGCGGCGGCGCGCGAAGCCGAGTTGCTGGTGGAGGCCGCCAGTGCACGTTACCTCGCGCAGCAGCGCGAGCAGGATGCGGCGCCGATCCTGCGCGTCGTGCGCGGGCGGGCCGAGCAGTTGCGCGAGGCGGAACTGGCGAAGGCGCTCGCCGACCTGCAGCGCGGCACCGACCCCTCCGAAGTGCTGGCGCGGATGAGCCGTGCGTTGACCAACAAGTGGCTGCACCAGCCGTCGGTGGTGATCCGCGAGGCGGCGGCCGAGGGCCGTGACGACATGCTGTATTTCGCGCAGCGGATGCTGGCCGACGAGCCGTCGCCGGGCGGTGGTCACGGCGACGGCTGCAGTGGTGAGCGCGGGGACGGGCGGTGAAACCGTCGATCGAGCGCCGGCTGCAGGCACTGGTCGAGCGTCACGAGGAATTGTCGGCACTGCTGGCCGACCCGTCGGTCGCCGGTGACGGCGAAAAGTTTCGCCGCTATTCGGTGGAGTACGCCGGGCTGGATGCGCTGGTCCAGGCCTGGGGTGACTGGCGCCGTGCCGCCGATGAACTGCAGGCGGCCGAACAGATGGCGCAGGAAAGCGATGCCGGCATGCGCGCGCTGGCCGCGGAGGAGGCGGAAATCCTGCGCGAAAAACTTCCGCTGCTGGAGGCACGTGTTTATCACCTGCTGGTGCCGCCCGACCCGCTGGACGATGCCAACGTCTTCCTGGAAATACGCGCCGCCGCCGGCGGCGACGAGGCGGCGATTTTTGCCGGCGACCTGTTCCGCATGTACTCGCGCCATGCCGAAAGCCGTGGCTGGCAGGTGGAGATCCTGAGCGCCAGCCACGGCGAACACGGTGGCTATCGCGAAGTGATTGCCCGCGTCGCCGGGCAGGGCGTCTATGCGCGGCTGAAGTTCGAGTCCGGCACGCACCGCGTGCAGCGCGTGCCGGCCACCGAAGCGCAGGGGCGCATCCACACCTCGACCTGTACCGTGGCCGTGCTGCCGGAGCCGCCGGAAGTCGAGGCGGTCGATATCCGCAAGGAAGACCTCAAGGTCGACACCTTCCGTTCCTCCGGTGCCGGCGGCCAGCACGTCAACGTCACCGACAGTGCGATCCGCATCACGCACATGCCCAGCGGCATCATCGTCGAGTGCCAGGACGAGCGCAGCCAGCACAAGAACCGCGCGCGAGCGATGTCGCTGCTGGCCGCGAAGCTGCTGTCGAATGCACGGGAGGCGCAGACCCGGGACACGGCGCAACAGCGACGGCTGCAGGTGGGCACCGGTGACCGGTCCGAGCGCATCAGAACCTACAATTTCCCGCAGGGGCGCGTCACCGACCACCGCATCGAGTTGACGCTGTACCGGCTCGACGAAGTCATGGCCGGCGATCTGGACCTGCTGGTCGAGCCCCTGAAGCAGGAGCACCACGCCGAGCAGCTGACGGCGATGGCCGGGGAGGATTCATGAGCACGGTTGGCCAGTTGCTGCTGTCCGCCGCCCGGCGGCTGAGCGCCTCCGAATCGCCGCGCCTCGATGCCGAAGTGCTGATGATGCGGTTGCTCGGCGTCGATCGCGCGTTCCTGTATGCGCGGCCGGAAACCGAGTTGCCGCCGAAGGCAGCCGCGGCCTACGACACCCTGGTCGATGCCCGCGAGCGCGGCATGCCGGTGGCCTACCTGACCGGCGAGCGCGAGTTTTTTTCCCGCCTGTTCCGCGTGACGCCCGACACGCTGATCCCGCGCCCGGATACCGAGCGGCTGGTCGATGCGGCGCTGCAACTGAAACTGCCGGAACGCGCGCGCGTGCTCGATCTCGGTACCGGCAGCGGTGCGTTGGCGATCACGCTGGCGCTGGAATGCCCGGACTGGGATGTCACGGCGACCGACCTGAATGCGGCGACGCTGGCCGTCGCGCGTGACAACGCGGCGCGCCTGCACGCCTGCGTGCGTTTCGTGCAAGGCGACTGGTTCGCTGCGGTGCCCGCCGAGGATCATTTTGATCTGGTGGTCAGCAACCCGCCGTACATCGCCGCCGATGATCCGCACCTGTTGCAGGGCGATGTCCGTTTCGAGCCGCGCGGCGCGCTGGTGTCGGCGGACGGTGGCCTGGCAGATATCGCGCGCATCGTCACCGATGCCCGCACTGTGCTGGCCGATGGTGGCTGGCTGCTGGTCGAACATGGCTGGCAGCAAGGCGCCGCCACAAGGGAGTTGGCAACGTCTGCCGGCTATGCGCCGGTGAAAACGCTGGATGATCTCGCCGGCCGGCCGCGTGCGCTGATGGCGGGCTGGCGGCAACCGCACGACCCGGACGGTGGACACCATGGCTGATGCGCTGACCGACGACGAACTGCTGCGCTACAGCCGGCAGATCCTGCTGGCCGGCTTCGATGTTGCCGGGCAGGAAAAGCTGCGTGCGGCGCGGGTGGCGGTGATCGGCGCCGGTGGCCTCGGCAGCCCGGTCTGCCTTTATCTCGCGGCAGCCGGTGTCGGCACGCTGGTGATCGTCGACAACGACACGGTCGACCTGTCAAACCTGCAGCGGCAGATCGCCCATCGCAGCGCCGACATTGACCGGTCTAAGGCACAAAGTGCCGCTGATGCCTGCCATGCGCTGAATGCACAGGTCAGTGTCGAGCCGGTGGTGGCACGGGCCGATGAAGAGCTGTTGCGTGAGCTGGCGACGCGCGTCGACATCATGGTCGACTGCTGCGACAACTTCGCCACGCGCGAGGCGATCAACCGGGTGTGCCATGCATCACGGCTGCCGCTGGTCAGCGGCGCGGCGATCCGCATGGAAGGGCAACTGGCCGTGTTCGATTTCCGTGCCGCGACGACGCCCTGCCGCGCCTGCCTGTACGGCGAGCACGGCAGCGACGAGGACACCTGTTCGCGCAACGGTGTGATGGCGCCGCTGGTCGGCGTGGTGGGTTCGCTGCAGGCGCTGGCCGCGATCCGGCTGCTCACCGGTTACGGCGACAGCGGCCACGGTGTACTCACGGTGTTCGACGGCATGCAGGGCGCGTTCCGCACCCTGCGCATCAGGCCGGACCCGTCCTGTGCGGTGTGCGGCGCGGGCGCTTTTTCAGCGTCCTGACAAACTGACCACCTGCCGGTTCAGGCGCATGATGTGCTTCGCCATGTCCACCAGCAGCGACTGGATCATGTTCGGGTTGGCGCGGATCAGTGCGGAAAACTGGTCGCGTGGCACCTTCACCAGCGCGCAGCGCGTTTTCGCCCGTACCGTTGCCGAGCGCGGTTGCTCGGTGAGTACCGCCATCGCACCGATGATTTCTCCCTCGCCGATCTGGCCGACGACCACGTCGTCCACCAGCACCTCGGCCTCGCCCTCGAACAGGCTGAACACATAGTCGGCACGATCGCCCTGGCGGATGATCGTCTCGCCGGGCGCGGCGTACTGGAAGCCCGGTGTGTGCCGTTCCTCGCGGTCGGTCAGCGCGGCGATCGCACGCACCATCAGTGCGTGCTGGGTCAGCAGCAATTTAGTCCAGATGCGGCCGATCTCGCGCTGCTCCAGCACCGCGTGCATCAGGTCCAGCGTGTCGAAACCGGAAAGCTGGACCGGCCCGTTGGCGATGTAGTTGAGCACCGCGCTTTCGGCTGACGCCTGCAGGCCGGCGTCCGGCAGGACCAGGTCGCCTTCTTCCAGCATGTACAGGTGGCGGTCGTTGTAGGTGACGGTCAGCGTGCCCTGCTCGACGCGGTAGACGCGGTTGGGGTTCAGGCCGCCGACGATGGCGTCGCCGCCACCGGCCAGGTGCAGCGGCTGGCCGGTAGCGGCCACCCGGGACAGCAGGTCGTCGGCCAGTTTGCGCAGTTGCCGCGACAGTGCCGCAAAGCTGGGATCGACCTCGGCGAATGAAATCATGTTCAGCCTTCCAGTTTGCGCAACAGGATCTCGTTGACCTGCTGCGGGTTCGCCTTGCCCTGCGTTTCCTTCATGATCTGGCCGACGAAGAAGCCGAGTTTCTTCTTGCGTTTGGCCTCGTCGGAGGCGCGGTAGTCCTCCACCTGCGCCGCGCTGGCCGCCAGCACCTTGTCGACGATGGCCTCGATCGCGCCGCTGTCGGAAACCTGCTTCAGGCCGCGCGCCTCGATGATGGTGTCGGCGCTGTCTCCTTCGCCGTTCCACAACGCCTCGAACACGGTCTTGGCCAGCTTCGAGCTCAGCGTGCCATCGGCGACGCGCGCGACCAGGCCCCCAATCTGCACGGCCGTTACCGGTGATTCCGTGATCTCTTTCTCATCGGCATTCAGCCGCCCCAGCAGTTCGCCGATGGTCCAGTTCGCCACCAGTTTGGCGTTGGCGCTGCCGGCGGCGGTCACGGCATCCTCGAAGAAGGCGGCAAGGTCCTTGTCGCCGACCAGTCGTGCCGCGTCGTAGTCGCCCAGGCCGAACTCGCGGCTGAATCGGGCGCGCTTGGCATCGGGCAGTTCCGGCAACGTCGCGCGCACCGCCTCGATGTACTCGTCGGTGACCACCACCGGCAGCAGGTCGGGGTCGGGGAAATAGCGGTAGTCGTTCGCCTCTTCCTTGGTGCGCATGGCGCGGGTGCGGTTGCTGGCCGGGTCGTAGAGCACGGTGGACTGCACGATGGCGCGGCCGGCTTCCAGTTCCTCCGCCTGCCACTCGATCTCGGCGTTGATCGCCTTCTCGATGAAGCGGAACGAGTTGACGTTCTTGATCTCGCGGCGGGTGCCGAACTTTTCCGCGCCGGGGCGACGCAGCGAGACGTTGCAGTCGCAACGCATCGAGCCTTCGTTCATGTTGCCGTCGGAAATGCCGAGGTAGCGGATCATCGCGTGGATCGACCGGGCGTAAGCGACGGCCTCCTTCGCGCTGCGCAGGTCCGGTTCGGAGACGATTTCCAGCAATGGCGTGCCGGCTCGGTTGAGGTCGACGCCGGTCATGCCGTGGAAATCCTCGTGCAGGCTCTTGCCGGCGTCTTCCTCCAGGTGCGCGCGGGTCACGCCGACGCGTTTCACCGTGCCGTCGTCCAACGTGATGTCCAGATGGCCCTTGCCGACGATCGGCAGCTCGTACTGCGAGATCTGGTAGCCCTTGGGCAGGTCCGGGTAGAAGTAGTTCTTGCGGGCAAAGACGCTGCGGCGACCGATTTGCGCGTCGATGCCCAGGCCGAAGCGCACCGCCATCCGAACGGCTTCGGCGTTCAGAACCGGCAGCACGCCCGGCATGCCCAGGTCGATGAGCGAGGCCTGCGCGTTGGGTGCGGCGCCGAAGGCGGTGGCGGAACCGGAAAAGATCTTCGACTGCGTGGCCAGCTGGACGTGGATTTCCAGACCGATGACGACTTCCCAATCACGTGCCAGGCTCATGCGAACGCCTCCGGAATGCGGCCGTGCCAGTCGGTTTCCTGCTGGTAGCGGTGCGCGACGTTGAGCAGCTTCGCTTCCGCAAAATAGTTGCCGATGAGCTGCAGCCCGACCGGCAGGCCGTTGCTGAAGCCGCAGGGAATCGACATGCCGGGGATGCCGGCGAGGTTGACGGCAATCGTGTAGATGTCGGCGAGGTACATGGCGACCGGATCGCTGGTCTTCTCGCCCAGGCGGAAAGCCGTGGTCGGCGAGGTCGGGCCCATGATCACGTCGACCTCGGCAAAGGCGCGCACGAAGTCGTCCTTGATCAGCCGGCGGACCTTCTGTGCCTGCAGGTAGTAGGCGTCGTAGTAACCGTGTGACAGCGCATAGGTGCCGACCATGATGCGCCGCTGCACTTCTGCGCCGAAACCTTCGGAGCGCGAGCGCTTGTACAGGTCTTCCAGGTCGCGCGGGTTCGCGCAGCGGTGGCCGAAGCGCACGCCGTCGAAGCGCGACAGGTTGGACGAGCATTCGGCCGGCGCGATCACGTAGTAGGCGGGAACGGACAGGTCGGCGTTCGGCAGGTCGATCTCGCGCACCGTGGCGCCAAGCTTTTCGTAGACGCCGATTGCCTCGCGGATCACCTGCTCGACACCCGCGTCCAGGCCGCCGGCGAAGAACTGCTTCGGCAGGCCGATGCGCAGGCCGCGCAGGTCGTCGCCGAGTGTCGCGGTGTAGTCCGGCACCGGCTCGGCGAGCGAGGTGGAATCCTTCGGGTCGTGGCCGGCCATCGCATTCAGCAGCAGCGCCGCATCCTCGGCGGTCTGTGTCATCGGCCCGGCCTGGTCCAGCGACGAGGCGAAGGCGATCATTCCCCAGCGCGACACGCGGCCGTAGGTCGGCTTCAGGCCGGTGAGGTTGCACAGCGCGGCCGGCTGGCGGATCGAGCCGCCGGTGTCGGTGCCGGTGGCGCAGGGCGCAAGGCGCGCGGCGACCGCCGCCGCCGAGCCGCCGGAGGAGCCGCCAGGCACGCGGGCGGTGTCCCAGGGATTCTTCACCGGGCCGTAGAAACTGGTTTCGTTGGAGGAGCCCATGGCGAACTCGTCCATGTTCACCTTGCCGAGCATGGCCATGCCGGCGGCGGCGAGGCGGGCGGTCACCTCGGACTCGTAGGGGCTGATGAAGTTGTCGAGCATCCGCGAGCCACAGGCGGTGCGCACGCCGGCGGTGCAGAAGATGTCCTTGTGCAGGATGGGCAGGCCGGTGAGCGGGCCGGCCTCGCCGCGGGCCCGGCGGGCGTCGGCTTCGCGGGCGGCGGCCAGTGCTCCCTCGGCGGTGAGCGTGACCACGCTGTTCAGTTGCGGGTTGTGCTGGCCGATGCGGGCGAGGAAGTGACCGGCCAGTTCAACTGCGGAGCACTGGCCAGCGGCCAGCGCCCGGGAAAGCGCGGTCAGTGAGAGGGTGTGCAGCGGCTGGTTTGACTGGGGCATGGGGCATTACTCGATGACGCGCGGGACGAGGTACAGCCCGTCCTCGGTGGCGGGGGCAATCTGCTGGTAGGCGTCGCGGTGGTCGGTCTCGGTGACCGCGTCCGGGCGCAGCGGCTGGGTGGCGTCCAGCGGGTGTGCCATCGGCTCCACCCCGCCGGTTGCCGCCGACTGGAGCCGGTCGACCATGGCCAGGATGCTGTCCAGCCGGGTTGCCACCTCGGCACGGGCCGCGTCGTCGATGTTCAGGCGGGCCAGGTGGGCGATTTTTTCCACGTCGCTTTCGGTGAGCGCCATGAGTTCGTGCTCCGCTGGGGGCTAGGGAAAAGGTGCGAGAGACTGCGGATTTTGCGGTGTTTGTCGCAGGTGTGTCCTTGCCCGGATGCAGGTGCATTGCTAGAGTTGCCGCCTTTGACGCCGGGCCAGCCCGGCTCCATCCGCCAGCGCAGGATTGTCACGCCGACATGGCCAACATGAAGTTCTTCAGGAACATCCGGAGGGTTTTTTCCACCGACCTGTCCATCGACCTCGGCACGGCCAACACGCTGATCTACGTCCGGGACCGCGGGATTGTATTGGATGAACCTTCGGTTGTCGCCATACGGCACAACGGCAACCAGAAGATGGTCACGGCGGTTGGCGCGGAAGCGAAGAGGATGCTCGGGCGCACCCCGGGCAACATCACCGCGATCCGTCCACTCAAGGACGGCGTGATCGCGGACTTCGAAGTCACCGAGCAGATGCTGCAGCACTTCATCAAGAAAGTGCACGACCGCGGCTTCTTTCCGCCCAGCCCGCGCGTGATCGTTTCGGTACCGTACAAGTCCACGCTGGTCGAGCAGCGCGCGATCCGCGACGCAGCCGACGGCGCGGGCGCCAGCGAGACGCACCTGATCTACGAACCGATGGCCGCGGCCATCGGTGCCGGCCTGCCGGTGGAGGAAGCCAGTGGCTCGATGGTCGTCGACATCGGCGGTGGCACCACCGAGATCGCGATCATCGCGCTCTCCGGCATCGTGCACGGCGATTCGGTGAAGATCGGCGGTGACCGTTTCGATGAGGCCATCGTTGGCTTCGTGCGCCGGCAGTACGGTTCGCTGATCGGCGAGGCGACGGCCGAGCGCATCAAGCAGGAAATCGGCAGCGCTTTCCCGGCGGACGAGTTGCGCGAGATCGACGTGCGCGGCCGCAACCTCGCGGAAGGCGTACCGCGGAGCTTCACGCTCAACAGCGAGGAAATCCTCGAGGCACTCCAGGATCCGCTGGTCGGTATCGTGAATGCCGTGAAGAATGTGCTGGAATCCTGTCCGCCGGAACTGGCGTCGGATATCGCGCTGCGCGGCATCGTGCTCACCGGCGGCGGTGCGCTGCTGCGCGACATCGACAAGTTGATCAGCGAGGAAACCGGGCTGCCGGTGATGGTGGCCGACGATCCGCTGACCTGCGTCGCGCGCGGCGGCGGCAAGGCGCTGGAACTGCTGGACACTCCCGGGTTCGAGCTGCTCGTCATCTGATCCTGCGCGTCGCGCGCCGTTTGCGGCGCGCGTGCTGCAGCGATTTTCTCCCCGGAGCGCGCTTCATTCATGGGCAAGGCGCTTTTTGCAGAGGAACCGGATTCCCTCTACCGGCTGCTGGTCGCGCTGGTGGCTGCTGCCGTCCTGATGTTCGTTGACGTGCGCACCGGCTGGTTGAAGCCCGTGCGTGCCTCCCTGTCGTACGTCACCGAGCCGGTGGTGTCCGCATCGGACCTGCCCCGCATGTTGATGCAAGGGCTGGACGGATTTTTCACGACGCGTACCACCCTGGCGGATGACAACGCGCGACTGCACCAGGAAAACCTGTTGCTGCAGCGGCATGTGCAGCAGCTTGCGGCGCTGACCGCCGAGAACGCCCGCCTGCGGGAATTGCTCAACTCCTCGGCGCTGCTGGACAGCAGCGTACTGGTCGCGGAGATCGTGGCGGTCGACCCGGATCCGACGCGCGCGGAAGTCGTCATCAACAAGGGGCGCAGCGACGGCGTCCATGTCGGCCAGCCGGTGCTCGATGCGCACGGGGTGTTCGGGCAGGTGATCTCGGTCGGGCCAGGCCAGGCGCGCCTGCTGCTCATCACGGACCGTCGCCACGGGCTGCCGGTGGAGATCAACCGCAACGGCGTGCGGGCCATTGCCCGCGGCACCGGCGCCGTCGGGGACCTGCAACTGCAATACCTGCCCGTTACCGTCGATATCCGCGAGGGAGACCTGCTGGTGAGTTCCGGGCTGGGTGGCGTATTTCCACGCGGCTACCCGGTCGGGCGCGTGACCACCGTCGATCGTGATCCGGCGGCGACCTTCATGTCGGTCGTGGCCAGCCCGGCCGCCGCGATCACCCAGAGTCGTCAGGTGTTGCTGGTCTTCCGGCAGGACGAGCCCGTCGGGGCGCAGGCGGGTGGGGTGACGCCACCGCCACCGGGCGGGGCGGCGGGGGCACAGCCGTGAAGAAGGGTGGCCGCGGTCGGTTGGTCGTTGCCGGGTGCGTCTTCGTGTCGCTGCTGCTGGCGGTCATGCCGCTGCCGCAACTGCTGGACTGGCTGCGGCCACTGTTTCCCTTGCTGGTCGTTCTCTACTGGTCCATGGCGCTGCCCGAACGCTATGGCACGTGGACCGGCTGGGCCGCCGGGTTGCTGCTCGACGTCCTGCGCGGCACGCCGCTGGGCATGCATGCGCTGGCGCTGGCGCTGGCGGGTTTCGCCGGTGGCCATATCAGTGCGCGGATGAAGGTTTATCCGGTGCCACAGCAACTGGTCGTGGTCGGCCTGCTGGCGGGGGTCTACCTGGTCTGCATGCGTGTGGCGGGCAACCTCGCCGGAATCACGACCATGCCCCTGCTGCCGGCACTGCTGCCGCTGGTGACCACGGGCCTCCTGTGGCCCTGGACCCATGCCTTCCTCGACCGGCTGCGCCGGGCTTTCGGTGTGAATTGAGCGCCTCATCGTGACGGCCGACCTGGTTCTGGCCTCGGCGTCGCCCCGCCGTCGGGAACTGCTGGCGCAGATCGGCGTGCGCCACCGGGTGCAGGCGGCGGACGTCGACGAAACCCTGCGTTCCGGGGAGGCGGCAGCGGACTATGTGCTGCGCCTGGCCCGGGCGAAGGCGGGCGCGCTGCCTGCCGGTGGCCTGCCGGTCCTGGGCGCGGACACGTCCGTGGTCGTGGATGGCCGGGTGCTCGGCAAGCCGGTGGACGACGCCGATGCCCGGGCAATGCTGCGCTGCCTGTCCGGGCGCGAGCACCAGGTGTTGTCGGCCGTGGCGCTTTGCCATGGCGCACGCATCGAGGCGCGATTGAGCGTGACCCGGGTGTGGTTCCGCACGGTCAGTGATGCGCTTGTCGACCGCTACGTCGCGTCCGGCGAGCCGCGGGACAAGGCGGGTGGCTACGGAATCCAGGGGCTGGGCGGCGCGCTGGTCACCCGGATCGACGGTAGTTACACCGGTGTGGTGGGGTTGCCGCTGGCGGAAACGGTAGACTTGCTGCAGGCGTTCAACGTGCCTTTCTGGCGCGACATCCGTGACTGACCGGCAAACCCACCGTCTACTCGACAAACTCTTCAACGCGGCCTGGCTGCTGCTCGCGGCTGCCGCGGTGCTCGTGGCTGTCTACGTGGTCGTCGGCGGGCAGTTGCTGGCCGTGATGTCCGAGCGGCGGGCAGACATCGCCGCCTGGGCCGGTGTCCGTATCGGCATGCATGTCGAGATCGACAACATTTCCGGCGGCATGCGCCGGCTGACACCGGAAGTGCGGCTGCGTGGCGTGCGCGTCGGGCTGGACGATGCCGACGAGCCGGCACTGGTGGCGCCGTCCGTGGACGCCCGGATCGACGTGCTGGCGTCGGCGCTGGCGCGCAGGCCGGTGCTCCAGTCATTGCGCATCGATGGCCTGGAACTGACGCTGATCCAAGAGGCCGGCGGGCGGCTGCGCGTGAAGGGCTTTCCCTTCGATGTGGATGACCCGCGCGCGGCCGAGCGACTGGAACAGGCGCTCGGTGTTCTCTACCGCCAGCGGGATGTTGTCGTTACGCGTGCACGGATCCTGTTCGAGGGTGCCGACCTGCCCGTGACGTCCCTGGCGCCGGTATCGGTGCACATGCACAACGACGGCGACGAGCACCGCGTCGGCGGCCAGATGACGGTGGAGGGCGCGGGTCGCTTGCCGTTTTCCTTCGTCGCACATTTTTCCGGGCGGCCGATGACGCCGGCGGAATGGGAGGCGGACATCTACCTCCGCATGCACTCCTCGCCACTGGAAGGCTGGTTGTCGCGACGCGATGCCGGGCCGCTGTGGCTCGAATCGCTGTCGGCAGGTGGCGAAGTGTGGCTGCACATGAACGGGCTGCGCGTCACGCGGGCCAGCGGGCGCGCCGGTGTCGACAGCCTGGCGGTCAGCCGTACCGACGGCGCCGGCAGGGTCGAGGGCCTGCTCGGGTTGTCGACGCGGTTCGGCTGGGAAGAAATCAACGGCGGCTGGCGACTGTCGCTCGGTGGCCTGGAGTTCCGCCGCCAGGGTCGCCGGTGGCCGGAAGCCGATGCGGCCCTGGAATGGCGGGTGGATGCGTCCGGCAAGCGAAGCCTGCGCACGATGCTGACGCGCGGCAGCGTTGAGATGTTGTCCGGGTTTTCCGACCTGCTGCCGCCCGGGCAGGAAGCCTGGGGTGAGCGCATCGCCCGCATGGCGCCGCGTGGACAGGTCGGGCCGGTATACCTTCATTGGGATGAGGCACGGCCCGTCGAGGAGCGCTGGTGGTTGTCGGCGGAGTTTGCACAACTGGCGTTGCGGGCCGATGGCGCGCTGCCGGGTGCGACCGGCCTGTCGGGCCATGTCGAACTGGGCCCGGAGGCCGGACACGCCCGGCTGCGTGCGCGCCGCTCCCGGCTCGAGATGCCGGCGCTGTTCGGCGAACCCTTGCCGATGGACGAGGCTGACGCCCGGCTTTACTGGGAGCGCGCGGCTGGCGGCGGCTGGCAGGTGCTGTCCGGCCCGGTGGCGATCGCCAACGCGGATGCCCGGGCGAGCGCCTCGTTCGCCCTGTCCCTGCCGGCGGACGGTGCGTCGCCGCAACTGCAGCTGCTCGGACTCGTTAGTGACGGCGATGTGCGCGCCACACCACGCTACCTGCCGCTGACCATCCGGGAACCCCTGCGTGACTGGCTGGTGAATGCACTGGTTGACGGACGCCTGCTGCGTGCTTCGTTCCTGTTCGACGGTCCCGTTGGTCGCGAGCCGGCGCAGTTGGCGCGGCGTACGTTCCAGATGCGCTTCGAGGGCGAGGGGGCGACGATCGCGTTCCTGCCGGAGTGGCCATCGCTCACCCGTGCAGATGCCGATGTTCTGGTCGAGGACGGTCGGGTCACCGCGCAGGCCGGCAGCGCCTTCCTGCGGGACAGCCGGTTGTCGGCCATCCGGGTGGATGTCATGCCGGATGCCCCGTCACCGGCCCGGCTGCGGGTTCGCACGATCGTCGATGGTGATCTCGCGGACATGTTCGCGTTGTTTGAGGAGACGCCGCTGCGCAAGGTTGTCCCGGCCGAACTGCTGCGCTGGCAGGGCGCCGGCCGGATGGCTGCGGATGTCCGCGTCGACACGGCGCTGGCGGCCGGCGCGCCGGTGCAGGTGACGGTGGCCGGGCGTGTCGACGGCGCGACGCTGTCCTCCGTGGCCCGCAACCTGGAAATCAGCGATACGTCCGGCGAATTGCGTTTTGATACCGCCGACGGTTTTTCCGCGCGCAACCTGCGTGGTCGTGCGCTCGGCAGCGAGTTTTCCGGCGACGCGGCCACCCGCCGGATTGCCGGCAGGCAGCAGACGCAGGTAAACCTGCGCGGACGCCTGGACACGGCGTCGCTCCGGGAGTGGCTGCAGATGCCGGCGCTGGACGTGCTGCGCGGCAATGCCGACGCGACGCTGATGCTGGCCTTTGGCGGCACCAGCGGCACGGGGGAACTGGAGGTGCGCAGCAACCTGCGCGGCATCTCGTCAACGGCGCCGGTGCCGTTGGCCAAGCCGGCCCAGGGCATGGTTGACACCCGGCTGACGCTCACGCTGGGCACCGATGAACCGCGGTTTACCTTGTCCTCGGGGCGTGCGCTTTCCGCCGATCTCCGGTTACGCAACGGCGTGCCGGTGGCGGGCATGGTGGCGCTGGGCGCTACGCGTCTGCGGGGGATTTCGGGTGAGGGGCTGGTGATCGAGGGCGACCTGCAGCGTTTGGTGCTCGATGACTGGAGCGCGTTCATCGCGAGGCTGGCGGGTACCGCGCCTGCGACCGCCGGCCAGCCGGTGCTGGCAAGGGCCATCGCCGGCATCGCCGGCGCCGGGGAAAAGCTGCAGCGCGTCAACATCGAGGCCGACCAACTGGTGGTCGGTGATTTCGTGCTCGATAAGGCCGGCATGCGGATGGGCCGGGAGGAGGGTGGCTGGCTGGTGCGCGTGGACAGCCCGGTGCTGCGCGCGCAGGCCGTGTTGCCGGACGGCTACCAGGAGCGCGGCGACAAGCCCCTGGTGGTGCAGGTCGAGTCCCTGCGCCTGGAAGCCGGCGTCAGCGGGGCGTCGTTTGTTCCGAAGCCGACCGACGTGCCGCGCATGGCGTTGTCACTGAATGGCATGCGCATGGGCGGTGAGGATCTTGGTGCCTGGTCGATGGAAACAGTGCCGGTTGAGGGCGGTGTGGAACTGCGCGATGTCCATGGTGCCTGGCGGGCGCTGGATATTCGCGGCCAGGGTGCCTGGCTGGCCACGCCTGCGGGAACGCAAAGCCGTTTTTCCGGCGAGGCGCGCGCGGATGACCTGTCGCGGGTCAGCGTCGCTTTCGGTTTCCAGCCGGCCCTGAGTTCCTCCAGCGCGCTTGCCAGGCTTGAGCTGACCTGGCCGGGCTGGCCGCCGGCCTTTGATCCGGCGCAGACGACGGGGAACCTGCTGCTGGACGTACGCGACGGGCGCTTCGTCACCGAATCGGCGCGCACCCAGGCGCTGCGTGCCTTCGGAATTTTCAACATCAACACCTGGCAGCGTCGCCTGAAGTTCGATTTTTCCGACCTGTATCGCAAGGGCGTGGCCTTCGATACCCTGACCGGCGATTTCGCGCTGGAAGGCGGCCGGCTGACGACCCGCAACCTGGTTGCCAAGGGGCCGTCGGCACTGTTCGAAATGTCCGGCACGACGGCGCTGGATACCTATGCGCTGGACGGACGCCTGCGCGTGACGCTGCCGCTCAACAGCAACCTGTATGTCGGCTGCCTCGCCGGCCTCGCCGCCTGTGCCGGCATCGTGGCCTTCGAACAGTTGTGGGGCGACCGGCTGGAAAAGATGACGACACTGGTCTACGAGGTCGGGGGCACCTGGCAGGACCCGCTGGTGAAGGAAGTGGCAGGCGCGCAGGCGCCCGGAGGATGACGAGATGCTGAACGTGAAGGTCGCCGTGGTGCAGATGGTCAGCGGGCGTGAGCCGGCGCACAACCTGGACGTTGCCGCGCGCCTGGTTGCCGACGCGGCGGCGCAGGGCGCGCAACTGGTCGTGTTGCCGGAAAATTTCGCGGTGTACAACCCGGTCGACCTGCCGTCGCTGGCGGAAGTCGCCGGTGACACCGGCGCGCCTTTCCAGTCGTTCCTGTCGCGCCTGGCGCGCACCCACCACATCTGGCTGGTCGGCGGCAGCATCCCGGTGCGCCCGTCACGCCAGGATGGCGATCCACGCGTTTTTTCCAGCTGCCTGGTCTACAACGCGGAAGGCGAACTCGCCGCGCGCTACGACAAGCTGCATCTGTTTGATGTCGACATCACCGATGCGCAGGGGCGCTACCGCGAATCCGAGCGTTTCCGTTATGGCGACAGCGTCGTCGTGGTCGACACGCCCTTCGGCCGCGTCGGCCTGGCCGTTTGCTACGATCTGCGCTTCCCGGAACTTTTCCGCGCGCTGACCGAGCGTGGCGCGGAAATGATCGTGCTGCCCAGCGCGTTCACGCGGCTCACCGGGCAGGCGCACTGGGAGATCCTGGTGCGTGCGCGGGCGATCGAGAACACCTGCTTCCTGCTCGCCGCCGGGCAGGGTGGTCGCCATGATGCCCGGCGCGAAACCTGGGGCCACAGCATGATCGTCGATCCGTGGGGCGTCGTGCTTGCCGGCCTGGCCGAAGGCGAAGGCGTGGCGGTGGCGACGCTGGAAGGACGCACGCTGGCGCAGGTGCGCGAGCGCCTGCCGTCGATCGCACACCGCCGCCTGCGCGTCGAACACAGCGTGCAGCGTCCGCAATTAGTGAGCGCGCCGGCGAATACGCATGCGGCGCCGGACAACGGATAAGGATTGATGAACAACGCACTGGCGACGGCCGAACGTGAAATCCTGGCGCCTGCCGACCTGACGCAGGCGGCGATCGCAGGCGTGCTGGAGGGCATCCTGACGCATGACGTCGATGCAGCAGACCTGTACTTCCAGTGGAGCCGGCATGAGTCCTGGTCGCTGGAGGACGGCATCGTCAAGGATGGCGCCCACGGCATCGAGCACGGCGTCGGGGTGCGCGCGATCAGTCGCGAGAAAACCGGCTTTGCCTATTCGGACAGCGTGGACCTGGCGGCGCTCAGGCAGGCGGCCAATGCCGCGCGCGGTATCGCGGGCGCGGGCAGCGCACCGAAGTCGGTGCCGGCATTCCATGCCCAGGCACCGACACCGCTCTACATCGCCGACAACCCGCTGGACGTGCTGGCCGGGCCGGAGAAAATCGCGCTGCTCAAGCGCCTGGACGAAGCGGCGCGCGCGCTCGATCCGCGCATCACCCAGGTACAGGTTTCACTGGCCGGTGAGCACGGCATCATGCTGGTCGCCGCCAGTGACGGCACGCTCGCGGCGGATGTGCGGCCGCTGGTGCGCCTGAACGTCAGCGTCATTGCCGAAGCCCATGGCCGTCGGGAACGGGGTTCCAGTGGCGGTGGCGGCCGTGTCGATTACCGCTGGTTCCTGGACGGTGACCGCGCGATGTCCTACGTGCGCGAGGCGGTGCGCCTCGCACTGGTGAATCTCGATGCCGTGCCGGCACCGGCCGGCCGGTTGCCGGTGGTGCTCGGCCCGGGGTGGCCGGGCGTGCTGTTGCACGAGGCAGTCGGGCATGGCCTGGAAGGCGATTTCAACCGCAAGGGCAGTTCCGCCTACGCCGGCCGCATCGGCCAGCGCGTGGCATCGCCGTTGTGCACCATCGTCGATGACGGTCGCATGGCCCATCGTCGTGGCTCGCTCACCGTCGATGACGAAGGCACACCGACGCAATGCACGACGCTGATCGAGAACGGCATATTGGTCGGTTACATGCAGGACAAGATGAACGCACGGCTGATGGGCGTGGCGCCGACCGGCAACGGCCGGCGCGAATCCTATGCGCACCTGCCGATGCCGCGCATGACCAACACCTACATGCGGGCCGGCGAGTCGGATCCGGCGGACATCCTGCGTTCAGTGAAGAAAGGCATCTTTGCGGCGAATTTTGGCGGCGGCCAGGTCGACATCACCAGCGGCAAGTTCGTGTTCTCCACTACCGAGGCCTACCTCATCGAGGATGGCAAGGTCACGAGTCCGGTGAAGGGTGCGACGCTGATCGGCAACGGGCCGGAGGTGATGAACCGCGTGTCGATGGTCGGCTTTGATCTTGCACTGGATGCCGGCGTCGGCACCTGCGGCAAGGAAGGCCAGAGCGTGCCGGTCGGCGTTGGCCAGCCGACCTTGCTGATCGACGAGATCGTGGTCGGCGGCACGGCCTGATTGGATGTGTCTGCAGGGTGGTGCAGGCCACTATGTGCCGGAGCAGATCAGTGCCTGCTGAAGTGGCGCAAGACCAGGGAGCCCCTGCAGCAATTCGTCGGCGCCCTGGCCCGGGTCACGGACGCGCCGATAAACTCGTGCTGTTTCCTGGCCTGGGCCCCATCGTCCCGGCTTGATCGGGAAACCCGCCTACCGGTGTGAGGGAGTAGCCGATGCCCAGTTTCCAGGCCCACTTCGCCATGACTCTTTTTCGATTGCAAAAGAGCCTGCTCTTGCTGCATCCGGACAATACGCAGTTCATGCGCCGCCTTTTTGAAGGTGGGACGAGGCTGGCGCCTTCGCCACCGCTGCTCGACGTGCAGCAGGAAACCATGGGCAGCGTGCAGGTGGAAATCCTGGAGAATCAGCGCGACGACCGGATAGGCGGGCGCGTGCTGTTCTACATTCACGGTGGCGGCTTCGTGATCGGCAGTCCGCGCAGCTATCGCAGTTTTGCCGGCAGCCTGGGCCAGCGGGCGGGTGCAGCACAGGTGTGGCTACCTGATTATCGACGGGCGCCCGAGGCGCCGTTTCCGGCGGCGCTGGACGACGTGCTGGCGGTATGGGAGCAATTGCACGCGCGTCACCCCGACGCCGAGATCGTGCTCGGCGGTGACTCTGCCGGCGGCAACCTCTCGGTGGCGCTGTGCGTGGCAGCGCGCGATCGCGGTCTGCCACTGCCACGGCGGGTGTACCTGCAATCGCCCTGGCTGGACCTGACCTTGTCCAGCCGCAGCCATGCCCGACGCGACAGTCTTGATCCTTTCCTTGGCACCCGGTTCCTGGAGCGGGACTTCGCCCGCCACTATGCGAGTACCACGCCGCGCGACCATCCCTTGATGTCACCGCTGTACGCCGACTTGCGGGGGCTGCCGCCGTTCCTGATCCAGGTGGGATCGCGCGAAGTGTTGCTGGACGATAGCCGGCACTTTGTCACCAGGGCCCGCGCCGCCGGGGTGGATGTGACCCTGGAAGTCTGGCGCGGCCTCTGGCATGCGTGGCCCCAGGTGCCTTTTGTGCCGGAAAGCCTGGCCGCGCGTCGTAAGGCGGGTGACTGGCTGCGCTAGAGCGCGAGGGCCAACGGCGACGTGAGGGTTTTACTGCTGGGCCGCGTGCGCGTCGCGGGCTGAGCCGGCAAGAGACCAAGGTGACGATGCGGATGGTGACGATGAGGATGCTGGCCGCCGCGTTGCTGCTACTCGCCACTTCGTCGCCGTCGGCGACTGCGCGCGACCAGCCGGTGTACGTCGTCGCCCACGGCTGGCATGCGGGCCTGCTGTTGCCGGCGGCCAGCCTCACGGCGCGGTTGCCCGGCCTGCAGGCGCGCTTTCCGGACGCGCACTATGTCGAGATCGGCTGGGGCGATTACGCCTACTACCATGCCGAGCATTCCTCGCCGTCCCTGGCGTTGCGGGCGCTGTTCGCGTCCGGCGGTTCGGCCTTCCACCTGGTGGCAGTGCCGGATACGACGGCATTCCTCGCCGGCAGCACGTTCGTCGCGACCTGCCTGTCGCCGAACCATTACGAGGCGCTGGTGGAGCACATCGCCGACGGTTTTGCCCGGGACACGCAGGGTGAAGTGGCGCCGCTGGCATCCGGGCTGTACGGCGACAGCCAGTTCTTCCGCAGCACGGTCCGCTACGGCCTGTTCAATACCTGCAACAAGTGGACGGCCGATGCGCTGGGTGCCGCCGGCCTGCAGTCGCAGGCCTGGCTGCGGCTGACGCCCGGCAGCGTCCTGCGGCTGGTGCGCGGCCAGGCGCAGGACTGCGGCGAACTCATTGCACCGGATCGCTGACCGGGAAGTTGCTCGCCGGCAGCCGCAGCCGCAGCCGCAGCCGCGGTCAGCCCGTGATCTCCTTGAGCAACTGGAACAGCTTCTGGTAGTGCGCGCTCTTGGGAATGTTGCCAGGTGGCAGGCCGGCTTCCAGGGCCTTCGCCATCTCCTCGCGTTCCTTCCTGGCGCTGCGCACCATCTGGCGGAAAGGCGTCACCTCGATGTCCGGGTGCTCGCCGATGAATGCCTGTACGGCCTCGTCGTCGGCCACCAGGGCGTCACGCAGCCGCTCGATGCGTTGCAGGCGTGACGGGTCGGTGATCTCCTCGTAGGCCGCACGGACTTCCTCGCCGTTCCCTTCCCGCAGGATGCGGCCGATGAACTGAATGTGTCGCCGCTTTGCTTCCCAGCTCCGGACTTTTTTCCAGTCGGCAATGGCCTGTTGCAGGCGTTCGTCCAGCGGCAGTTTCTTCAGCGTCGCTGCCGGCAATTCAAGCAGCAGTTCACCGAAATCCTGCAACTCGTGCATTTGTTTCTTGACTTTGGTCTTGCTGAGCGGGCCATCGGGTAGCGGCCGGATTTCGTTCTTCATGCGGTGCCTGGCGAGGGTTCCTGCGGCAAACGGGCGGGTGATATTCTGCCGCGATCATACCAGACCCCCCGCCGGAGCCCCCGTGTCCCAAGCGCCCGTTGATGCCGCGCACACACAGATCGTTGAAGAGAAAGGGCGCCTGGAGGCGCTGGTTGCGCAAATCCTTGACGAGGCGAAGGCGCAGGGGGCGAGCGAGGCGGAGGTTGGCGTCAGTGCCGAGCAGGGGTTGTCGCTGACGGTGCGCCTGGGCGAGGTCGAGACGCTGGAGTACACGCGCAGCGGCGGTTTCGGGGTCACCGTTTTTGTCGGGCACGCCAAGGGGCATGCCAGCACCTCGGATACCCGGCCACAGGCGATCCGGGACACGGTGCGGGCGGCACTGGATATCGCCAGGCACACGTCGGAGGATCCCTGTGCGGGGCTCGCGGCGCCTGAACAACTGGCCCGCGACGTTCCCGATCTCGATCTCTACCACCCCTGGCCGCTCGACGTCGGGCAGGCCACGGAGATCGCCCTGCGCTGCGAGGCGGCCGGTCGTGCGGTGGATGCGCGCATAGAGAATTCCGAAGGCGCCACGCTGAACACCCATGAGGTGTACCGCATCTACGGGAACTCCAACGGATTTCTTGCCGGCTATCCAGGCACCCGTCACGGCCTGTCCTGCGTGCTGATCGCCCGTGACGGCGAGGGCATGCAGCGTGATTACTGGTACGACGGCGTGCGTGATCCCGCCCGGCTGGCATCCGCCGAAGAGATCGGTCGTCGTGCAGGTGAGCGCACGGTGTCCCGGCTCGATGCGCGGCCGGTGGCGACCGGGGAGATGCCGGTGCTGTTTGCCGCGGAACTGGCTCCCTCGCTGATCGGGCACTTCCTGTCGGCGATTGCCGGTGGCGCCCTGTATCGCCGGTCGTCGTTCCTGCTCGGCAAGCTCGGCGAGCGCGTCTTCCCCGACTGGTTTGCGATCGACGAGCGACCGCTGCTGCCCGGTGGCAACGGCAGCGCCGCCTTCGATGCCGATGGGCTGCCAACCCGCGACAAGCATTTCGTGCGTCATGGCGTGCTGGAAAGTTATTCGCTGGGTCTCTACTCCGCGCGCAAGCTGGGCATGGCGCCCACCGGCAATGGCAGCGGCGCGCACAACGTGTTTGTCGCCGGCAGCGGGCAGTCTCGGCACGAGATCCTCGAACTGATGGGCAACGGCATCCTGGTCACTGAACTGATGGGGCAGGGGGTCAACCTGGTAACCGGTGACTATTCGCGGGGCGCAGCCGGCTTTGCCATCGAGAACGGACGTCTGTCGCATCCGGTTTCCGGCATCACCATTGCCGGGAATCTCAACGACATCTATCGCAGCATCGCGGCGGTCGGCAACGACATGGATCCGCGTGGCAACGTCCACTGTGGTTCATTGCTGGTGCCACGGATGATGGTGGCCGCCGGTGGCTGAGCCGGCTGCAGTGTGACCCGTGTCGCGTTGGCGTGGAACCTGCGGCGCCGGCCGGGGTCGGATGCGGTATCCTCGCTTCCGCCCCGCCCGGTCCGCCGGAGTGCGCGATCAACAATCCAACCTGATGGAGTTTCTCCCATGTCCAAGACCAAGACCCTCGTGATGGGTGTCGCTGCCGCGACACTGCTGGCAGGCTGCATGACCTACGACCCGTACACGGGCGAGAAGGAGGTCAGCAAGACGACCAAGGGCGCCGCCATCGGCGCAGCGATCGGCGCCGTCGGTGCCTACATCGACAACCGTGACGTCGATCGCCGCCAGCGCACCGAGCGCATCCTGAAGACGGCCGGTGTCGGCGCCATTGCCGGCGGCGCGGTCGGCAACTACATGGATCGCCAGGAAGCCAAGCTGAGGCAAGAGCTTGAGGCCACCGGCGTGCGCGTGGTGCGTGAAGGCGACAACATCACGCTGGTCATGCCCGGCAACATCACGTTCGACACGGCGCGCGTGGACATCAAGCCGAACTTCCTGCCGGTACTGGATTCGGTGGTGAAGGTCGTCAACGAGTTCGACAAGACCATCCTTGAGGTTGCCGGCCACACCGACAGCGTCGGCTCGGACGCTGACAACCTGCGCCTCTCGGAGAGTCGCGCGAACAGCGTGGCCAACTACCTGCGCGGTCAGGGCGTCAAGCCAGAGCGACTGACGACGGTCGGCTATGGGGAAACGCGGCCGGTTGCAGACAACAGCACTGCGGCGGGCAAGGAGCAGAACCGACGTGTTGAGTTGACCCTGCTGCCGCTCAAGTAATCCGGATCGGTAATGAAAAAAGCTGCGCCGCAATGCGCAGCTTTTTTTTGGAACTCCCCTTTGGGTCAACCGTAGAAAATCGTCGCCAACCCGAGGAAGGAGAAGAACCCCACAACGTCGGTAATGGTCGTCAGGATGACGCTGCCTGCCAGCGCCGGGTCTATGCCGGCACGCTTGAGCAGCAAGGGCAGCAGCGCACCCGATAGCGCCGCCACCACGAGGTTGATCACCAGTGCTGCACCGATGATCAGGCCGAGCGTCGTGTCATCGAACCAGAGGGTTGCGACCACTCCGACGACCAGGCACCAGAGCATCCCGTTGAGGAAGCCGACGCCCAGTTCCTTGTTGATCAGGTAGCGGGTGTTGGATTCGCCGACCTGTCCAAGCGCCATGGCGCGGATAACGAGCGTCAGCGTTTGCGATCCGGCGATGCCGCCCATGCTGGCGACCACCGGCATCAGCACCGCGAGCGCCACGACCTTCTCGATGGTGTCGGCAAACAGGCCGACCACGGCCGATGCGATGAACGCCGTCAGCAGGTTAACCCCCAGCCAGACCGCGCGCCGGCGCGCGGTGGGGATGACCGGGGCGAAGGTGTCCTCGTACTCGTCGAGGCCCGACATCGCCATCAGCGAGTGATCGGCTTCCTCGCGGATCACGTCGACGACGTCGTCAATGGTGATGCGCCCGACCAGGTGTCTCTTCTCGTCCACCACGGGCGCCGAAATGAAGTCGCGCCGCTCGAACAGGTGCGCGACGCTGGTGACCGGCATGGTGACCGGGATGGGTTCGACATCCGTGCTCATCGCTTCGCGCACCGTCATCTCCGGGTCGGAGACCAGTACCCGTGCCAGCGGCAAAAGGCCGACGAACTCGTCGCGGCGGTTGACCACGAACAACGCGTCCATCGCCTTGGGCAACTCGTCGTGCATGCGCAGGTA
>JBKHWN010000041.1:0-9813 GCA_046566505.1 Gammaproteobacteria bacterium | reverse complement strand
TGACACCATGTGCGCTCCGCCTTCCTGCGGCGCCGCGGCGTCCGGGAGGGCGCCGTGTCCCGATGCAACGAAGGAAAGCCCATGGCAACCATCATTCCCGTCAAGATCGACCGCTATTTCGACGTGGCCGCTTCGCCCGAAGAGATGTTCGAGCTGATCACCAACGTACGGCGTTCAGCCTCGCATTTCCCCGACATCCAGGAACTCGTGCAACTGGACGACTACACCTGGCGATGGGAAATGCAGCCGGTCAGTTACGCCGGCGTGACGATGCAGCCGAAGTATGTGCTGCGCTACAGCTGGGATGCCGACCGGCTGCACATGCGCTGGGATCCCGTACGGCAGGACGACCACTTCGTCGTGGCGGAAGGCCACTGGCAACTGCGGCCACGCAGCAACGGCCCGGGCACCAATGCCTATTTCCTGCTCGACATGCAGTTCGACCTGCCGGTCCCGCAGATGATCGCCGGCATGGCCAAGCAACTCCTCGCCGCGGAACTGGGCAAGGGCGTGGATCAGTACGTCGCTGCCATGACCCGTACGCTGGGCCCGGTCAAGGCCTGACGCATCAAGGCGCTACGGGGGCGCTGGGCGCCGGGGCGCCGGCGCGCCCCGGGTAGATCACGTTCAGCCGCTCGATGACCGGCGCAAACTCGGCGCGGATCCGCTCCCGGTCCTGCTCCAGTTCCCGGACCTTTTTTTCCTGGTCCGCCACCTGCTTGTTCAGTCGCTCGATGTTGTCGCGCGTCTGCTTGGGCACCGCGCCACCCTTGCGCTCGATGCGAGCGGCCTGCTCCATTTCCAGCCGGCGCTTGTTGGTCGTCTGCTGGACCTGCCCTTTCGCAAAATCAATCTTCAGCGTTACCGCATCCATCTGGCGGTCACGCAGGCGCTCCGCATCGGCCGGTGACGAGTACAGCTTGCGCAACTTCGCGTCTTCCTTGACCTGATCCGCCTGCTGCTCCTTCTGGCGCTGTACTTCCTGAACGTCCACCGCCTCGCTGGGCTCCACCTTGCTGATGAGCTGCCCGGCCCCCGTGACGATCTCGTAACCCTTGCGCGCCAACTCCGGCGGGATGTTCTTGTCGATCACCAGCACGCCCTGGTCATTGCGGTAGCGGTAGAACTGCCCGGCGACGCCCTTGGACGCGCCTGGCGGTGCCGCGAGGACAACCGGGGTCCCGGCGATGACTGCGACGGAAACAAGAGCCAGCATTAATTTGCGCATCGAACCCACCACCTTTTCTTCGCTAATTGCCTGCCGAACGATTGCAGGATCACCCGCGGGTGACCACCCCGTACTTGCCACGATACGCCTCGACGCCCGCCAGGTCCGCGGCACGGGACACGTCCTCGCGCAGGAACTCCACCAGCTGGGTGAGCGCCACGATACTGTAGACCGGGATTGCGAAGTCCCGTTCCACCTCCTGGATGGCCGACAGTTCGCCCTTGCCCTTTTCCTGGCGATCCAGCGCCACGATCACGCCGGCAGGCTCGGCACCCGCTGCCCTGACGATCTGCATCACCTCGCGGATGGCGGTGCCGGCAGTGATCACGTCATCGACGATCAACACCCGGCCGGCCAGCGGTGCGCCGACCAGCGATCCGCCCTCGCCGTGGTCCTTGGCCTCCTTGCGGTTGAAGCACCAGGGCAAGTCGCGCCCGTGCCGGTCCGCCAGCGCCACCGCAGTCGCCGACACCAGCGGGATGCCCTTGTAGGCCGGGCCGAACAGCAGATCGAACCGGGCTCCCGAGGCAACGATCGCATCGGCGTAGAAACGTCCCAGCGCCGCCAGTGCGCCGCCGGTGTTGAACAGGCCGGCGTTGAAGAAATAGGGGCTCTGGCGGCCGGACTTGAGGGTGAACTCGCCAAAGCGCAGGACATTGCGCTCCAGGCAGAAACGGATGAAATCGCGCTGATAGGGCTGCATGCGGGCCTTGGGGGGCGAAAAAGGACTCGGGCTGATTTATCGTGCCGCGCCATGGCTTGCTGCGGCAGGCGCCCAAAGATAAATCACCCGGCCCTCTTTTTCCGCATGCGCATCGTCACCCTCAACTGCAACGGCATCCGCTCGGCCGACCGCAAGGGCTTCTACGGCTGGCTGGCGCAGGCGGACGCCGACGTCGTCTGCCTGCAGGAAACCAAGGCGCAGGTGCACCAGCTCGCCGACCACATCCTGCGCCCGGCCGGCTACCACGGCTACTTCTTCGACGCGCACCGGCCCGGCTACAGCGGCACGGCCGTGTACAGCCGCGAAAAGCCGCGCGCCGTGCACGCCGGCCTCGGCTTCACCCTCGCCGACACCGAGGGCCGCTACCTGCAGGTCGATTTCAAGGGCCTGTCCGTGGCGTCCCTCTATGTGCCCTCGGGTTCATCCGGCGAACTGGCCCAGCAGCGCAAGTTCGAGTTCATGGCGCACTACGAACCCCTGCTGGCGGCGCTGCGTCGCAAGCGGCGCGAATTCATCCTCTGCGGCGACTGGAACATCGCCCACAAACCGATCGACCTGAAGAACTGGCGCGGCAACCAGAAAAACTCCGGCTTCCTGCCCGAGGAGCGCGCGTGGCTGGACAAGCTGTTCGACGAATTCGGCCTCGTCGATGCGTTTCGCGTCGTCGACGACCGTGCCGATCAATACACCTGGTGGAGCAACCGCGGCCAGGCCCGGGCGAAGAACGTCGGCTGGCGCATCGACTACCAGATCACCACACCGGGCCTGCGCGATGCGGTGCGCGCGGCGTCGATCTACAAGGACGCGTGGTTCAGCGACCACGCGCCGCTGATCATCGACTACGACCTGTAACCCCTCTCCCCGACCCTCTCCCCGACGGGGAGAGGGTGGCGCGCAGCGCCGGGTGAGGGGCTTACCAGTTCAGCGCTTGCTTCTGCGCATCGACGAGTTGCGCGATGCCGCGCGCGCCGAGGTCCATCATGGCGTCAGCCTGCGCGCGATCGAACGGCGCGCCCTCGGCGGTGCCCTGCACCTCGATGAAGCCGCCGTGCTGCGTCATCACCAGGTTCATGTCGGTCTCGGCCGACGAATCCTCCGGGTAATCCAGGTCCAGCACCGGCACGCCCTTGTAGATGCCCACCGATACCGCCGCCACCAGTTGCTGCAGCGGATCGTCCTTGATCAGTTTTTTCTTCAGCATCCACGACAACGCATCCACCACCGCCACGCAGGCGCCGGTGATCGATGCCGTGCGCGTGCCGCCGTCGGCCTGGATCACGTCGCAGTCGATGGCGATCGTGTTCTCGCCCAGTTTTTTCATGTCCACCGCCGCGCGCAGCGAGCGGCCGATCAGCCGCTGGATCTCCAGCGTGCGCCCACCCTGCTTGCCGCGTGCCGCCTCGCGGTCCGACCGCGTGTGCGTGGCGCGCGGGAGCATCCCGTACTCCGCGGTCAGCCAGCCCTGACCCTTGCCCTTGAGGAACCGCGGCACGCCCTCGACCACCGTGGCAGTACAGATCACCTGCGTATCGCCGAAGGCGATGAGCACCGAGCCCTCCGCGTGGCGGGTGTAGTGGCGCGTGATGCGCACCTCGCGCAACTGGTCGGGCGCTCGGCCGGATGGACGCATGGGTCGAACCTCGGAGGGGTCTGGCAAAAGGGCGCGTATGCTACCGCACGCCCGGCGACGCCTGCCGCTAGAATCGCGCCCCGATCTTCCCGCCCAGAGGACTTCCCGATGATCCGCAGCATGACCGCCTTCAGCCGCCGCGAGGAACGTGCCGGCGACGCCACGCTGGCCTGGGAGATCCGCTCGGTCAACCACCGCTACCTGGAGCCCGGCCTGCGCCTGCCGGAAAGCCTGCGCGATATCGAACCGGCCATCCGCGACGCGCTGCGCAAGCGGCTGGCCCGCGGCAAGGTCGAGTGCTCGCTGCGCCTGGGCGGCCAGGAGGCTGCGGCGGGCAGCAACCTCGCAATCAACGAGACCTTGCTGGCCGAGCTGATGGGCGCGGTGAACCTTGTCGCGCAACAGACCTCGCAGGCGGTCACCATCAATCCGGTGGACATCCTGCGCTGGCCCGGCGTCACCCAGGCGCCGGAAGTCGACACGGAAGCACTGACGACGCGCGCGCTCGCGCTGTTCGAGGCCACACTCAATGATTTCGTCGCCGCCCGCGAGCGCGAAGGCGGCGAACTGGCCCTGCTGGTCAACCAGCGGCTGGATGCCATCCTGCGCGAAGTCGAGCGCGTGAAAATCGCGCTGCCGCAGATCATCGACGCCCAACGCCAGAAACTGCGGGCGCGTGTCGAGGAAGCACTGGCCAGCCCCGACCATGACCGGCTGGAGCAGGAACTCGTGCTGCTGGCAGCGCGCATGGACGTTGCCGAGGAAGTCGACCGGCTGGTAACGCACGTCAATGAAGTGCGGCGCGCCCTGAAGGAAGGCGGCAGCGTCGGCCGCCGGCTGGATTTTTTGATGCAGGAACTCAACCGCGAGGCGAACACGCTCGGCTCCAAGTCGGTCAGCGCCGACACCACGCAGGCATCGGTCGAGATCAAGGTGCTCATCGAGCAGATGCGCGAACAGATCCAGAACATCGAATGATTCACCCGGCCAGCGCATGGCAGGCCCAGGCCGCGCGTGACGCATCCGTGCGCGGCATGGCGGGAAGATCATCCCGACTGCGCCTGTGCACGGCGTTTTTCGTCGCATGCCTGCTGTTGGTCTTGACCACCCGCGCGGCGGTGGCCAGCGAAGGCTTCCTGCCGGCAGGGTCGCTCTCCTACACCGAAACGCGGCTGGACAACGGGCTGCGGCTGGTGGTGCAACCGGTGGACAGTGCGCCCTATCTCTCGCTGCGCCTGGTCATCAAGACCGGTTTCGACCACTACCCGTGCGACGACCGCGAGCTGCCGCACCTGGTCGAGCACCTCCTGTTTTCTGCAAACGACCAGCTGACGGAAACCGGGATCGACGACCTGGTGCGCAGTTGGGGCGGCAGCATCAATGCCTACACCTATCCGGAGACCACGGAGATCGTGCTCGACGCACACAGCCGCTTCCGGCACGAGGCCATCGGGTTGGTCGCCACCATGATCTCCGGGTTTGCACCCACGACAGACGACGTTGCACGCGAGATTACCGTCGTCGAGCAGGAATCCGGTGTCGAGCACACGCCGCTTCGCCTCTGGTGGTCACGCCAGCCGTTCACGCAACGCGCATCACAGAAGTTTTTCGTGGATACCGGCGCGCACTGCAACGCCGGCATCGCGTCGGTACGCCACCTCGCCGTCGACGATGTGCTGCGCAGTTTCGACACGCAGTACGTCGCGGCGAACATGCTGCTGGTGCTGGTCGGGAATCTCGGCGATGACGGCGCGGCGACGGCACGCATGGTGTTCGGGGCACTGCCCGCACGGCCGGCACCCTCAAACACCCCGCTCGACATCCGCATGCCGTCGCAGGACGGGTACGCGTCCGGCTGGCTGTCCGGCAGCGCCGGCCTGGACCAGCCGACGGCCATGGGGATTGCCCCTTTCCACGACTGGCGCGGCTACTACGCGCTGTCGCTGGTGGCCGACTGGCTGAACGACCGGCTGTACCGGGAACTGCGCAGCGAAAGCGGCATCGCCTACACGCCGGTCGCCGATCTTGGCTATCACGGCACGGCGCTGTCGATGACGCTCGCCGTCGAAACGCGGGCGGCAGACACCGCATTCACACAACAGTACCTGCGCGATCTGGTCGCCGAAGTCGGCACACAGGGCATTTCCGAAGAGGAGTTCCAGCAACTGCGTGCCGCAGCCTTGCTGGGCATGGCGCGCGCCTTCGAGCGCATCAGCGATCGTGCCGACTACCTGGCCCAGTCCAGCCGCGAAATCGAGGGCGGCGGACTGTTCGACAGCGAGGCGTTCTACAGCGCGCTGACCTACGATGAATTCCGTGCGCTGGTGCAGCGCGACTGGCCCGCCCGATTCGTGGTGTTCAACGACGCACCACCGGTGTCCTGGTCAATGCGCATCGGGCTGCTGCTGGGCAGCCTCGCACTGCTCGCCGCTGCGCTCGGCTGGCGTGCCTGGCGCCGGCTGCGCGAGATGCGCCCGGGCTGACGCCGGGCGGGCCGCCGGTGGTATAACTGCCGCCTCCCGCGTTCCGGAAGGATTCCTTCGTGAAAGGCACCCTGTTCGTCATCGCGGCGCCCTCGGGCGCCGGCAAGACCAGTCTGGTCAAGGCACTGGTCGAGGCCACCGAAAACATCGCCGTTTCGGTTTCGCACACCACGCGCGCGCAGCGGCCGGGTGAGGTCGATGGCGTGAACTACCACTTCATTGACCGGGACGGTTTCGGGCAGTTGATCGCCCAGGGTGACTTCCTGGAGCAGGCCGAAGTCTTCGGCAACCTGTACGGCACCTCGAAACGCTGGGTAGAGGACACCCTGCGCCACGGCCGTGACGTGATCCTGGAGATCGACTGGCAGGGTGCGCAACAGGTCCGCCGGCTCATCCCGGACGCGGTGGGCATCTTCATCCTGCCGCCCTCGCGCGAAACGCTGCGCGAGCGGCTGGTCGGCCGCAGCACCGATGCCGCCGAGGTCATCGAACGCCGGCTGGCGCAGGCCGCCGAGGACATGGCGCACTTTGCCGAGTTTGACTACGTGATCATCAACGACGTCTTCAACCGAGCCCTGGATGACCTCAAGGCCGTCGTCCTGGCGCGGCGGGCCCAGGTGAACCGGCTCGGCGGCGCCAAAGCCACCCTGATCGAACGGTTGCTGGGCAACGGCCGGCTCGGCTAGACTCCCGCCCCCGTTTGACCCCGCCCACGCCGAGGTTGCCATGGCCCGCGTCACCGTCGAAGACTGTCTCACCAACCTCGACAACCGTTTCGAGCTGGTGCTGGTGGCTGCCAAGCGCGCCCGGCAACTGGCCACCGGCGGCAAGGAGCCGAAGGTCGAGTGGGAAAACGACAAGCCCACGGTCGTTGCCCTGCGCGAGATTGCAGAAGGACACATCGGTCGCTCGGTGCTCGACGAGCCGGACCAGGAGGAGGCACCGCCCTCCCTGGACTTCCTGGCCAACCCGCCGCCGCGCATCGTCACCGCGATCGACTTCAACGACGACCGCGACTGACCGGTACAGGCAGCTCCCTCGCAGAACCCCCGGCACCGTCCGGGGGTTTTCGTTTCTGAGACGCGACTTCAGGTTTTCACTCTAACCCCTTTTTCGTAGTGACATTTCCCACGCATGCCAACATGGACTTATGGCACGGGCGTCTTTAGATTTGGGGAAACCACAGCACAGGAGCCGACGGCGCCCACAAGGCGCTGCGGGGTACGTTTCCCTTGGCCACCATCGAGAGCCTCACCAAGCGCCTCGAAAGTTACCTGCCACCGGAGCAGGTCGATCTCGTGCGCCGGGCCTACCACTACGCCCGCGAAGCCCACGAGGGCCAGTTCCGGCAGGACGGTGACCCCTACATCTCGCACCCGCTGGCGGTGGCCGGCATCCTCACCGACATGCACATGGATGCGCAGAGCCTGGCCGCGGCGCTGATGCACGATGTGCTGGAGGACTGCGGTGTCAGCAAGGACCAACTCGCCACGCAGTTCGGCGACGAGGTGGCCGAACTGGTGGATGGCGTCTCGAAGATCACGATGATCGAGTTTCCCACGCGCGCCGAACAACAGGCGGAAAACCTGCGCAAGATGATCCTGGCGATGACCCGCGACATCCGCGTCATCCTGGTGAAGCTCGCTGACCGCCTGCACAACATGCGCACGCTGCAGTCGCTGCCGCCGACCAAGCGCCGGCGCATCGCGCAGGAGACGCTGGACATCTTCGGGCCGATCGCCAACCGGCTCGGCATGAACAACATCCGTGTCGAGTACGAGGACCTCGCCTTCACCGCCATGTACCCGATGCGCGCGCAACGCATCGGCCGCGCGGTGCGCGCGGTGCGCGGCAACCGGCGGGAGGTGGTCACCAAGCTCAAGGAGACCATGGAAACGCTGCTGCGCAATGAAGGCATCGAGGCGCGCATCCTCGGCCGCGAGAAGCACCTGTACAGCATCTACTGCAAGATGCGCGAGCAGAAGAAGTCCTTCGACGAGATCATGGATTTCTACGGGTTCCGGGTGATCGTCGACAAGGTCGACACCTGCTACCGCGTGCTCGGCATCCTGCACAACTATTTCAAGCCGATCCCCGGCCGGTTCAAGGACTACATCGCCATTCCGAAGGCGAACGGCTACCAGTCGCTGCACACCACGCTCAAGAGTCATGCCGGCGTGCCGATCGAGGTGCAGGTCCGCACCGAGGACATGGAGAACATGGCCAACAACGGCATCGCTGCGCACTGGATCTACAAGAGCGACGACAAGGAACCGGTGAGCGGCCCGCAGTCACGCGCGCGGCAGTGGATGAAGGGGTTGCTCGACATCCAGAAGCAGGTCGGCAACTCGGTGGAGTTCATCGAGAACGTGAAGATCGACCTGTTTCCCGACGAGGTCTATGTCTTTACCCCGCGCGGCGACATCATGGAGTTGCCGACCGGGGCGACGCCGGTCGACTTCGCCTATGCAGTGCACACCTCGGTCGGCAGTTCCTGCGTCGCCGCGCGCGTCGATCACCGGCTGGTGCCGCTTTCGACGCCGCTGACCAGCGGGCAGACCGTGGAAGTCATCACTGCGCCGGGCGGTGTGCCGAGTCCCGCCTGGCTCAATTTCGTGGTCACCAGCAAGGCACGCACCTATATCCGCAACTTCCTGAAGGGCCAGCGACGCGGCGAATCGGTGGCGTTGGGCCAACGCCTGCTCGAGCAGGCACTCGGGGAATATGGCGTCGTCGTCGGCGACCTGCCGATCGAACGGGTGGTGGGCGAGCTCGCGCATGGCGGCTACGCGCAACTGGATGACCTGCTGGAGGACATCGGCCTGGGCAACCGCGCCGCGCCGCTGGTGGCGCGGCAACTGGGTGCGATTGACGATCTGGGTGCGTTCAATGCCAGTGGCAGGCCGCTGGCGATCCGCGGTACAGAGGGCATGGTCATCACCTATGCCAAGTGCTGCCATCCGCTGCCCGGCGATGAGATCGTCGGGCACCTGTCCGCCGGCCGCGGGCTGGTGGTGCACCGTGACAACTGCCGCAATCTGGTGAACGAATTACGGGAAAATCCCGAGCGCTGCCTGCCACTGCGCTGGGAAAAAAGCGTACAGGGCGATTTCCCGGTGGAGTTGCGCGTGGAGTTGTCGAACCGGCGCGGTGCGCTGGCGACGCTGGCGACCATCGTCGCCGAGAACGACTCGAACATCGACGGCATCAGCATCGTCGAGAAGGATGCGCAGATCGGCGTGGTGAGCATCCTGATCAGCGTGCACGACCGTGTGCACCTGGCGCTGATCATCAAGCGGTTGCGTCGCGTGCCGGGTGTCGGCAAGATTTCGCGCGGCAAGGCCTGATACGCTGCCGCTTCATTCGCTGCCGCTTCATCCGCTGGGGGTGGCCTTGTCCACCGGCGGCGAATGGTGGCGATGCGGCCACCACTGACATCCACCACCAGGACGACACCATGACCCGCACCGTGATCCACTCCGACAACGCACCGGCCGCGATCGGCACCTACTCGCAGGCCGTGAAGGTCGGCAACACGGTTTACCTGTCCGGGCAAATCCCGCTGGACCCGAAGACGATGCAAATGGTCGATGGCGACATCGATGCGCACATCACGCGGGTGTTCGAGAACCTGAAGGCGGTGGCCGAGGCGAGCGGCGGTTCGCTGGCGGATGTGGTGAAGCTGAACGTGTTCCTCACTGACCTGGGCAATTTTGCGCGGGTGAACGAGATCATGGCTCGCTATTTC
>JBKHWN010000040.1:0-4421 GCA_046566505.1 Gammaproteobacteria bacterium | reverse complement strand
GCCTGCCGTAGGGCCTCTACTGGACTTTTGCCTCCCCGCGCTTATCATGCGCGGCATTCTTCCGCCGCCGTCGGGTAAACCATCTTGCTGCCGGAAATCGGGCATTTCGCGCTGGTTCTCGCCCTGGTCCTGGCGCTGGTGCAGGGCACGTTGCCGCTGGTCGGCGCCGCCCGGCGCGATGCCAGTCTCATGGCGGTCGCCCGGCCTGCAGCGCTGCTGCAGTTCATCGTGCTGGCATTCTCCTTTGCCTGCCTGGTCGCAGCTTTCCTGGGCAACGACTTCACGGTCACCTACGTTGCCAACAACTCCAACTCGCTGCTGCCCTGGTATTACCGGTTCTCGGCGGTGTGGGGCGGCCACGAAGGGTCGTTGCTGTTGTGGGTCCTGTTGCTCTCCGCCTGGGCCGCCGCCGTCGCGCTGACCGGCCGCACCTTGCCGGATACCGTGGTTGCCCGCGTGCTCGGCGTGATGGGGCTGGTGGCGGCGGGCTTCCTTTCGTTCACGCTGTTCACCTCGAACCCGTTCGAGCGCATGTTGCCGTTCTTCCCGGTCGATGGCGGTGACCTCAACCCGCTGCTGCAGGACATCGGGCTGATCGTGCATCCGCCGATGCTCTACATGGGTTACGTCGGCTTCTCGGTGTCCTTCGCCTTCGCCATTGCCGGCCTGCTCGAAGGCCGGCTCGACAGCGCCTGGGCACGCTGGATGCGGCCGTGGACGACCATGGCCTGGGTGTTCCTGACCCTCGGCATTTCGCTCGGCAGCTGGTGGGCGTACTACGAACTGGGCTGGGGCGGCTGGTGGTTCTGGGATCCGGTGGAAAACGCGTCGCTGATGCCGTGGATAGCCGGCACGGCGCTGATCCATTCGCTTGCGGTGACGGAAAAGCGCGGCGTGTTTCGGGCCTGGACGGTGATGCTCGCCATCCTGGCCTTCGCGCTGAGCCTGCTCGGTACCTTCCTCGTGCGTTCGGGCGTGCTGACCAGCGTGCATGCCTTTGCCAGCGACCCCGCACGTGGTGCCTACATCCTGGCGCTGCTGACGCTGATGGTCGGTGCCGCGCTGGGACTGTTCGCCTGGCGCGCACATGCACTGAAGGCAGAGGGCGTTTATGCGCTCGTGTCGCGCGAGACCCTGTTGCTGGGCAACAACCTGCTGCTGATGGTGGTGCTGGCCGTGGTGTTCCTCGGCACGCTGTTTCCGTTGTTCACCGAGGCCTTCGATCTGGGGCGCATCTCGGTTGGCCCGCCTTACTTCAACCTGCTCATCGCACCGCTGACGGTCATGCTGATGGCGGCGATGTCCTTCGGCAGTGGTGCGCGCTGGAAATCGCAGCCGGCAGCCATGCTGCTGGGCGAGTACGGTCCGGCGGCGCTGCTCGGCGCCGGCCTGGGCGTGGTGCTCGGCGCTGTGACCCTGTCGACCGAACACCTGATGGCGATCGTCGGGCTGACGGCAGCACTGGCCGTGGTGGCGACGCATGTGCTGGATCTGTGGCGCAAGGTGCGCAGCGCCCGTGCCGGCCTGCTCGCCGGCATCACGCGACTGTCGCGCAGCTACAAGGGCATGTGGCTGGCGCACATGGGCGTGGCGGTGACGGTGATCGGCGTGGCGATGGTCAGCAGCAATGAAATGTCGCGCAATGTGCGCATGCTGCCCGGCGACACCGTGACGCTGGGCGAATTCACCTACCGGTTGACGAAACTGGAGAGCGTGTCCGGCTCCAACTACACCGCGACGCGCGCGCATGTCGAGGTGCTGCACGACGGGAAGGTCATCGGCCGCAAGTATCCCGAGAAACGCAACTACCCGGTGCGCAACAACGTGATGACCGAGGCCGGCATCATGCCAGGCCTGCTGCGTGACCACTATGTGTCGCTGGGCGAGCCGCTGGGCGATGGCGCCTGGTCGCTGCGCGTGCAGCAGAAGCCGTTCATGCGCTGGGTGTGGGGCGGCTCGATCCTGATGGCGCTGGGTGGCTTCTGGGCGATCCTGGATCGGCGTTACCGGCTGGCCTCGCGGGCGGCGCGCCGCGTCGACGGCGATGCGGCGAGCGGGAGGGCCTGAACGATGAAGCGCACGCTGTTGTTCGCCGTTCCGCTGCTGCTCTTCATGGCGCTGGCCGTCGTGTTTTTTTCGCGGCTGGGTGAAGACCCCAACCGCCTGCCCACGGCACTGGCCGGCAAGCCGCTGCCGGCATTCTCGTTGCCGACGCTCGATGGCGGCACGCTGACGCAGGACGACTTGCGCGGGCCGCTGTTGCTGAATGTCTGGGGTACCTGGTGCCCGGCCTGCTACGAGGAGCACCCATACCTGCTGGAGCTGGCGAAGCAGGGCGTGGTGATCGTCGGCATGAACTACAAGGATGACCCGGCGGCCGCCCGCGGTTTCCTGCAGCGGCTCGGCTCGCCCTACCGGGAAGTCATCGTCGATGCCGATGGCCGGCTGGGGCTGGACCTGGGGGTCTACGGTGCGCCGGAAACCTTCGTGATCGACGCGGGTGGAATCATCCGCCATCGCATCACCGGCGTGGTTACCCCGCAGAACTTTGCCGCCGAGATTGCCCCCTTGCTTGGCATCGGGCCGGCTGCCGGGGTGCAGCCATGACGCGCCTGCCCTGCTTGATGCTGCTGTCCGTGCTGGCGCTGTCGGCGCATGCCGAGAACTTCGATATCTACGAGTTCGAGTCACCGGAGCAGGAAGCCCGTTTCGATGCGCTGATCGCCGAACTGCGTTGCCCGAAGTGCCAGAACAACAACCTCGCCGATTCCAACGCGCCGATCGCAAAGGACCTGCGCGAGCGCACCTATGAACTGGTGCGCGAGGGGCACAGTGACGACGAGATCATCGGCCACCTCAAGGATCGTTACGGCGAGTTCATCACCTACCGGCCACCGGTCAATGCAGTGACGCTGCTGTTGTGGTTCGGCCCGCTGCTGTTGCTGCTGGTTGTCGGTGGCCTGGTGGTACGGCGTTTGCGTCGTCGCGCATCGGTTGCGGCCGGCGCAACCGCGCCGCCGGCAGGGCAGGTCGAGGACATCCTGCGCCGTTACGGCGAGGCGTCGCGCAACGACCGGGAGCCGCGACCATGATCATTTTTCTTGCGTTGGCACTGTTGCTCGCGGTGCTGGTGGCACTGGTGCTGGTGTTCGCGACGCGGCAAGCCGGCGCGTCGACCGTGCAGCGCGACCAGATCAATGTGGCGATCTACCGCGAGCGCCTGGCCGAACTGGATGCCGAGCGCGATGCCGGCCGCTTCGGCGACGAGCAGCACGCGGCACTGGTGGCCGAACTGCAGCGGATGCTGGTGGATGACGTTGCCCCCGGTGCGGCGAGTGATGCGGCATCCTCCGGCGGCCGATGGGTGGTGCTGTCGCTTGCCGTGCTTGTGCCCCTGCTGTCCATGGCGATCTATCTGGCCGACGGTTTTGACGCGCCGGTGCGTGACTGGCTGGCGTTGTCGACGCGCACCTCCGAGGCCAGTGCGCTGCTGCATCCACATGGCGAGGGTGTTGCCGTGAGTGGTGATCTCAGCCTGCCCGACGCGGCGCGCCTGACGCAGTCTTTGCTGGGTCGTGAAGCAGGGGATGCCGAGGCCTGGTACCGGCTTGGGTTGGTCTGGGCCGACCTGGATGCGCCGGAACAGGCGCTCGAAAGCCTGCGCACGGCGGCCCGGCTCGCGCCGGGCAATATCGAGATTCTCGTCACGCTGGCCGACGTCGAGCTGACGCTCGCCGATGGCCGGTTGACTGATCGTGTGCGCGCAGTGCTCGACGCGGCGCTGGCGGTCGATCCGCTGCATCAGGGCCTGCTGATGGCCTACGGCATGGCGGCGTTCACCAGCGGTGACTACGCGACAACGATCACGCAGTGGCGGCGCCTGCAGTCGGCGCTCGATCCGGCTTCCGAAGGCGCGTCGTTGCTGGAGCGCAGCATCGCCGTCGCCGAGCAGCGTGCCGCGACGGCGGCGCACGGCGCCGTACCGGTGCGCGTCGTTCAGCCGGTGCCGTCGGCAGGTGAGTTGCCCATGGAAGCCGCGCTGTTCGTGATCGTGCGCCCCGTGGGCGGTGCGGGTGCGCCGGTGGCGGTGAGGCGCGTGCCGCCGGTGCTGCCGGTCGAGATCGTCCTGACGGATGCCGACCAGATGATCCGGGGCGAGCCGTTCGCCACGCGCGGCCCGCTGGAAGTCCTGGCGAGGCTGTCGATGGCCGGTTCGCCGGCGGCGGCGCGCGGTGACCTGGAGAGTGCGCCGGTTCCGCTGGTCTTCCCGCTCACGGCGCCAGCCGTACTCTCGCTGGACCGGCGTTTGCCCTGATCCGGCGTGACCGGCCGGCAGTTGTCCTTTTGGCCGCCTGTTGCAACGGCCCCGCGCTTGAGGCACCGGGTGGCGGTGTGTATCTTTCCCGTCCCCGGCGCAAGCC
>JBKHWN010000039.1:0-7593 GCA_046566505.1 Gammaproteobacteria bacterium | reverse complement strand
GCGTGGGCCGCGCCACGGTTCGCTCCTTCTTCGGCGCCATCGCCACCGGCGATGCCAGCATCCAGACGGCGGCACAGAACGGCGGCATCACCGAGATACACCACGTCGATTACGAAGCACAGAACATCTTCGGGGTCGTCGCGGATTTCACGGTAGTCGTATACGGCAACTGATTCCGGCTTCACCCGGAAGGAAGAAGGCCGCAACCGAGCGGCCTTTTTCGTTTGCGGGCAGGACGGGCAATGAGGAACGGACAGGCGTCATGACACAGATTATCCGCATCGCGACCCGGCGCAGCCCGCTGGCACTCTGGCAGGCCAACCACGTTGCCGATCGCCTGCGCGCCCTGCACCCCGGCCTGCACACCGAACTGCTGACGCTCGCCACGCAGGGCGACCGCATCCTCGACGTACCGCTGGCGAAGGTCGGCGGCAAGGGCCTGTTCGTGAAGGAACTCGAGCAGGCCATGCTCGAGGGACGCGCCGACATCGCGGTGCACTCCATGAAGGACGTGCCCATGGAACTGCCGGGCGGGCTTGTCTTGCCGGTGATCTGCGAGCGCGAAGACCCGCGTGACGCTTTCGTCTCCAACCGCTACAACACGCCCGCCGAACTGCCGACCGGGGCGGTCATCGGCACGAGCAGCCTCAGGCGTGGCGCGCAATTGCGCGCACGCCGCCCGGATCTGGTGATCCGCGATTGCCGGGGCAACGTGCAGACGCGGCTCGCCAAACTCGACGCCGGTGAATATGACGCCATCATGCTCGCCAGCGCAGGACTCAAGCGCCTGGGCATGGCGTCACGCATCGCGTCGCTGCTGGACCCGGTCGACAGCCTGCCGGCCTGCGGACAGGGCGCCGTCGGCATCGAGTGCCGCGCGCACGACCGAATCACCCGGGAGATGATCGCGCCGCTCAACCACCAGCCCACGGCACTGCGTGTGCGTGCGGAGCGGGCGATGAACCATCGCCTGCTGGGAGGCTGCCAGGTGCCGATCGCGGGCTACGCGGAATTGTCCGATGGCAGCATCCTGCTTTCGGCGCTGGTCGCCAGCGTCGACGGACGCACCGTGCTGCGGGAACAGCACCGTGGTCCGGCCGAGGATCCGGAGGCACTCGGCATTGCCGTCGCCGAAGCACTGCTGGCACGCGGCGCCGACCGCATCCTGCGCGATGTCTATGACGACGACCACGCCACCTGAAACGCCGCTGTCCGGCTGGCAGGTGCTGGTCACCCGTCCGGCCGGGGATGCCGACGCGCTCATGGCACGCCTGCCGGCGCTTGGCGCCAGCGCGGCGCATGCGCCATTGCTGGTCATTGATCCGCTTCCTCCGCGGGACGATGAAGCCGGCATCATTGCCGACCTCGACCGCATTGATTTCGTGATCGTGACCAGCCGCAATGCCGTGCGCCACGGCATGCCGCGCCTTGCCGACCGCTGGCCGCAATGGCCGCTCGGCCAGCAGTGGATCGCCATCGGCCGGGCAACGGCCCGGGCACTCGACGCCTTCGGCATCGCTGCAGCCACGCCCGCGGACGAACGATCCGAGGGCTTGCTGGCACTGCCTGCGCTGAACGATGTTGCCGGCCAGCGCATCCTGCTGCTCAGCGGCGAAGGCGGGCGCGGCTTGATCGAACAGACGCTCGCCGCACGAGGGGCGCACGTCACCCGGCTGGATGTTTACCGACGCAGTGCCAATCCGGGGGCGGCACGACTGGTCGGTGACTTCCTGCATCGTCCGCCACCGCGCGCGGCGCTGGTGAGCAGCGGAGAGGCATTGCACAATCTGCTCACGCTGGCACCCGCACTGGTTCAAGGCGATTCCTGGCTGGTCGTGCCCGTGGCCCGCGTTGCCGCCGACGCGCGTGCGCTCGGGGCAAGGCGTGTCCTGGTTGCCGGGCGCGCCGATGATGAAAGCATGCTGGCGACACTGGTCGATATGGCCGTCTGCAGTTCACGCGAGGATCGCTCATGACCGATGAATTCACGCCTTCCGCCGGGAAGGGACGGCGCCCATGGCCGGCGGCCGTACCAACAGCCGTCATGGTCGCGGCACTCGCGTTCGGCCTGTGGGCGGCATATGGCGCGCGCGAGGCCCGGGAGCGGGCCGACATCGCGGAACGAAACCTCGACGCCCGTATAACGGAGCTTGCCGGAGAGGCCGCCGGGCGCACCGGGCAGGACAGGCAGGTTGCTGCGGCAATCGATACCCTCGCCGAACGCCAGTCCGCACTGGAGCGGCGTGTAGAGGGCCTTTACAGTACCCGGCGCGGCGGGCTGCTTGCCGCCGAAGCCGAACACATGGTGCGGCTCGCGGCACAGCGGCTCGCCCTGCTGCAGGATCCGGCCGGTGCACTCGCACTGCTGGCGGCGGCCGACGCGGCGATCCGTGACATCCGCGATGCCGACACGCACGCAGTACGCGCGGCCATCGCCGCCGACAGCGCAGCCTTGGGCGCCGCAGGCAGGCTGGACGTCGAAGTGCTTTACCTGCGCCTCGCGGCACTGCCCGAACAGGCGGAACGGATCGCCGCCCAGGGCCGCACCGGCAAAACACCCGAAGAGCCTGTCGCAGCGGCGCAGGAACCAGCGCCGCCGCAAGCCCTGGACTGGCGGTCACGTGCCGGTGCCGCCCTGTCCTCACTGATCACCGTGCGGCGTGTCGACCAGCGCCTCGACCCGATGATCACCGACGGGGAACGCGCACTGGCCGCCCAGAACTTCCGCCTGCTGGTCGAGCATGCGCAGGCCGCACTCCTGCAGCGCAGGACCGGCATCTACACCAGCAGCCTTGCGCAGGCGGAAGCCTGGCTGACGCGCATGGCCGGTGGCGATCCCATGCTGCGCGCTGCACTGCGGCGCGAACTCACCACCTTGCGCACCGTGGACATGGATCAGCCCTTGCCCGACCTCACCGCGTCACTGGCGGCAACCCGGGCGCTGGTTGTACGCCTGACACCCGAATCGGGTGACACGCCATGAAACGCGCACTGCTGTGGCTGCTGGTGGCACTGCTGGCGGGAACGGCTGCCGGCCAGTTGATGATCGAGGATCCCGGCTATCTGATGCTGGTATGGAAAACCTACGTCATCGAAACCAGCGTCTGGATTGCCGGCGCCGGGATGCTGGTGCTGTTCCTGCTCGCGCTTGCGGCGGCGGGACTGCTGGGCACGCTCATTGACGCCGGCGATGCCCTGCAGCGCTGGCGCGCGAACCGGCGGGCCCGCCGCGCACTCGATCTCGTCCAGGCCGGCCTTGCACAGTACGCGGGGGCCGACTGGCGCAAGGCCACCAGCACCCTGCTCAAGGCAGCCGAACTGGTCGATTCGCCACTGCTGGTGCGCCTGCAGGCGGCGCGTGCTGCGGAACTCGATGGCCGGATGGATCTAGCAGAACAAGTACTGCGTGAATCACGCGGCAGCGCGGGCGACGCGCTGCCACTGGTCGATGAAGCGCTGGCCGGACTGAAGCTGCGCCACGGCGACGCCGCCTCGGCGCGTTTCCTGCTGGAGCGGGTCAGGGCCCAACACCCCGGGCATCCACGCGCATTGCCGTTGCTGGCCGGTGCACTGGAGCAACTGGACGCGTGGAAGGCGCTGACGGAACTGTTGCCCGCGTTGCGCAAGGTCATGCCGGAAGTCGAGTGGCAGGCGCTGATGCGCCGTGCCTGGTGCGGCCACCTGACGCAAGTCGCGGGTGAACCGGGCTATGCGAGCCGCAAGGCCCGCATCGAGGCATTGCAGCACGCCTGGAAAGCGATACCGGCCGAGTACCGTGCCGACGAGACGGTCGTGGCCACCTGTGCATCCCTGTTCGTTAAACACGAGGCGGTCAGCGACGCGCATGCCACGCTCGAGAAAGCCATCAACAACAGCTGGAGCGACACACTGGCCGCGCACTTCGGGCGACTGGATGCCGGCAAACCCGCCGAGCAACTGGCCGCCATCGAAAAATGGCTGGCCACGCACCCGACCAACGCATCGCTGCTGCTTGCCGCAGGACGCGCCAGCTTGCGCAACAAGCTCTGGGGCAAGGCGCGTGATTACTTCGAGGCCAGCGCGGCAAGGCAGGCGACACCGGAAGTTTGTGCCGAACTGGTGAGGCTTTACAGCCGGCTGGGCGAAACCGCCAGGGCAGACCAGTTCCTGCGGCGCCATATCGAATTGACCGGCAGCGAGTTGCCGAAACTGCCACTGCCGACGGCGCGCGTCTAGGAAGCGCCCGCGCGAGGCGCCCAGGAAAAGACATCGGAAAAGATCCGGTCTGCCGGCAGGCCGCGCGCGATGAAGGCATCTGTCGTTGCATAGACCATCGCCGGCGAACCGCAGGCATGAACCAGCAGCCTTGAAAAGTCGGCGACGTCAGCCAACACAGCCTCATGCACCAGACCGGTACGAAAACCCGCAGCAGCCGACGTACCGGAGAGCACGGGCACGTAGCGGATATTGGCGTGCTCGGCCGCCCAGGAACGGGCAAGTGCGTCGAGGTAAAGATCTTCCGCTGCGCGCCCGCCCCAATAAATGCTGATGGGCACCTGCCAACGCCGGTCGATCGCATGCTCAACAAACGCCTTCGCCTGGGCGAAACCCGTCGAACCCACCACCAGCAGCAGCGGCAGGCCGGGCTCGCCGGCCAGCGTGCAGTCGCCCTGCGGCAGGCGCACCGGAACCACCGGCTCGCGCCGCAACAGGTCCATCACCGCCAGCGACGATGAATTCTGCTCGCCATGGCGCACATGCAACTCGATGTCACGACCACTGCCGGGTGCGGATGCGATGGAAAACGCGTAGGCGCTGTCACCGTCGAGAATTTCCAGATACTGCCCGGCCAGCCGGGTAACGGGCCGCCCGGCCGGCAGCCGCAACCGTATCCGCGCGACGTTGTGGTTCAGTGGGTCGACGGCAACCACCTGCGCCCGTACATCGCACACGGGCAGTTCGCCGGGCCCGTAAACCCCTTCGACGACCAGTGCGCAGTCACTTTCCGCCGTCACGACACAGGGCAGTATCGTCGTCGTGCCGGCGTCGACGAGCGCGCTGCCCGGCACCCGCATGTTCCGGACCTGCCCGCAGAGCAGCCGGGCTTCGCACCGCAGGCAATTCCCGTTGCGGCAGGCCTGCGGAAAGGTGAAGCCTGCACGGCGCCCGGCCGCCAGCAGTGATTCGCCTGCCTCGGCGAAAAATGCGTCGGAGCGACCGTTGATGGTGATCGCGAACGCCATCAGAGACCGAGGTCCTGCCACATGGCATCGACACGCTGCTTCACGGCAGCATCCATCGCTATCGGCGTGCCCCACTCGCGCGAGGTCTCGCCGGGCCATTTGTTGGTCGCGTCGAAACCGATCTTCGAGCCAAGCCCGGCAACCGGCGAGGCGAAGTCGAGGTAATCGATCGGCGTGTGCTCGATGATCGTGCAGTCCCGCGCCGGGTCCATGCGCGTGGTCATCGCCCAGATCACGTCTTTCCAGTCGCGCGCATTGATGTCGTCATCACAGACAATGACGAACTTCGTGTACATGAACTGACGCAGGAAACTCCACACGCCGAGCATCACGCGCTTGGCATGGCCGGGATACTGCTTCTTCATCGTCACCACCGCCATGCGGTAGGAACAGCCCTCCGGCGGCAGGTAGAAATCGGTGATCTCGGGGAACTGCTTCTGCAGGATCGGCACGAAAACTTCGTTCAGCGCGACACCCAGTATCGCCGGCTCGTCCGGCGGCCTGCCGGTGTAGGTGGAGTGGTAGATCGGGTTGTCTCGGTGCGTGATGCACTCCACGGTGAAGACGGGGAACTTCTCCACTTCGTTGTAATAACCGGTGTGGTCGCCAAAGGGGCCTTCGTCCGCCACATCGCCCGGCGTGATGTACCCCTCCAGCACGATTTCGGCGCTGGCCGGCACCTGCAGGTCGCTCGTGAGGCACTTCACCACTTCCGTGCGCGAACCGCGCAGCAGGCCGGCAAAACCGTATTCGCTCAGCGTGTCCGGCACCGGCGTCACGGCCCCGAGGATGGTCGCCGGGTCGGCCCCCAGCGCGACGGCAACGGGGAACTTTTGTCCCGGATTGGCGATGCACCACTCGCGGAAATCGAGCGCGCCGCCGCGATGGCTGAGCCAGCGCATGATCAGCCGGTTTTTGCCGATCAGTTGCTGGCGGTAGATGCCCAGGTTCTGCCGTTCCTTGTGCGGCCCGCGGGTAACGACCAGCGGCCAGGTGACCAGCGGCCCGGCGTCGCCCGGCCAGCAGGTCTGTACCGGCAACTTTTCGAGGTCCACCTCGCTGCCGCGCAACACGTTCTGCTGGCAGGGCGCGCGCGATACCTCGCGTGGCGTCAGGTTCAGCGCCTGCCGGAACACCGGCAACTTGTCGAAGGCGTCGCGAATGCCCTTGGGCGGCTCGGGCTCCTTGAGGAACGCCAGGACCTTGCCGACCTCGCGCAGCGATTCCACGGACTCCTGCCCCATGCCCAGCGCCACGCGCTGCGGCGTGCCAAACAGGTTGCCCAGCACCGGCATCGTGTAGCCGGCCGGGTTCTCGAACAGGATTGCGGGGCCGCCCGCGCGCAGCACACGGTCGCACACCTCGGTCATTTCCAGGCGCGGCGAAACAGGCGTCGTCACGCGCCGCAATTCGCCGCGCGACTCGAGGTGACGCAGGAAATCGCGCAGGTCGGTGTATTGCATGAGGCCCCCGGGATGTCACCGGGGCAGGATACGACAGGTCGTGCGGTCAATTGCCCGCGAAGGCGAAATAGTCGTCGAACGCATGGCCATCGGGCGTGATGACGGCGTCATTGAACAGCAGGTCCAGGCGGGCATCCATCGTCGTGGCGCCGACATACTCGGGCGCCGCGCGAGTCTGCCCGATGAAGGTTTCCAGGGCGGTCCGCAACTGCTTTTCGGCGGCCGGCGACGCCAGGCCGAAGCGCGCCGGCAGGGCCGCGTCGGTTCGCCCCTCCACAAGGGCCGAGTAGACCGGCCCGTGCACCGCAGCCAGCACGCGCATCTCGAACAGCGAGGGATCGGCGGCGCCGACGGCCTCCAGCTGGAGGAGGAAAGCGAGGAGGATTGCCTTCATGGTGCCGGTTCCTTGACTGCTCGGGACGGCGCGAAGGCTAAGGGGAAAGTATTACCGTTTCAATACCGGATACTGCCTAGGGGCGGCCGGATTGTGGCAGAGCGGTGCGTGGCCACCCCGGGCAGCCACGCACCCCGCCTGCGGACGGGCCTTACTTCCGCTTCATGGCCTCGAAGAAGTCGTCGTTGGTCTTGGTTTCACGCAACTTGTCGATGAGGAACTCCATCGCCGCGATCTCGTCCATGGGGTGCAGCAGCTTGCGCAGGATCCACATGCGCTTGAGTTCGTCATCACCGGTGAGCAACTCCTCGCGACGGGTGCCGGTCTTCTTGATGTTGATCGCCGGGTAGACGCGCTTCTCGGCCAGTTTGCGGTCCAGGTGCAGCTCCATGTTACCGGTGCCCTTGAACTCCTCGAAGATGACCTCGTCCATCTTGGAACCGGTCTCGACCAGCGCGGTGGCGATGATCGTCAGCGAACCGCCCTCCTCGATGTTCCGCGCCGCACCGAAGAA
>JBKHWN010000038.1:0-5717 GCA_046566505.1 Gammaproteobacteria bacterium | reverse complement strand
GCGCGTAACGGCCGGAACAGTTGCGGAAATCACCTTCCACGATGCGGACACCGGACATGACTCAATCCTCTTTGGCTTCGACGTATTCGACGATTTCCAGGTCAAAACCGGAAAGCGCATTGAACTTGATGGGTGAACTGAGCAGGCGCATGCGGGTGACGCCCAGCGCGCGCAGGATCTGCGAGCCGGTGCCAACGGTGCGGTACACCGCCGTGCCTTCGGCGCGGTTGGCCAGCGGGTTACGGCCGGCCAGGAATTCGGCCATGCGCTCCTCGATCTCCTTCGCGAGGAAATCCTGCGACAACAGGATCACGACGCCCGGCCCATGCCGCGTCACTTCCTGCATTGCGCGCTGGATGCTCCAGCCAACCTTGCCGTCGCGGCGAACGCCCAGCACGTCGCGCAGCGGCTCCATCTGGTGCACGCGCACTGTAGTCACCTCATCCGGCACGATCTCGCCGTTGACCAGCGCGACGTGCATGGCGCCATCGACCGCGTCACGGAAAGTGACCATGCGGAAGTCGCCGTAGAGCGTCGACAACGGATGCTCACCGGTCTTCGTGACCGTCTGCTCGTGCAGGATGCGGTAGTGGATCAGGTCGGCGATGGTGCCGATCTTCAGGTTGTGCTGCAGCGCGAACTTTTCGAGATCGGGCCGGCGCGCCATGGTGCCGTCCTCGTTCATGATCTCGACGATCACCGCCGCCGGCTCCAGTCCTGCGAGGCGGGCGAGGTCGCAACCGGCTTCGGTGTGCCCGGCGCGGTTGAGCACGCCGCCCGGCTGTGCCATCAGCGGGAATACGTGGCCCGGCGAGACGATGTCGGCCGGCTTGGCATGCGGCGCGACAGCCACCTTGATGGTGTGCGCGCGATCCGCTGCCGAAATGCCGGTGGTGACGCCGCTCGCCGCCTCGATGGACGCCGTGAAGTTGGTGCCCAGTTGCGTGCCGTTGCTGTTGACCATCGGGCCGATGCTGAGTTGCCGGCAACGGTCCTGCGTCAGCGTCAGGCAGATCAGCCCGCGCGCATGGCGGGCCATGAAGTTGATCGCCTCGGGCGACACATGCGATGCCGCCAGCACGAGGTCGCCCTCGTTCTCGCGATCCTCGTCATCCATCAGGATGACCATGCGTCCCTGGCGGATATCCGCCAGCAGTTCCTCGACCGTGTTCAGGTTCATTTCAAAAATCCGTGTTCAGCGAGTTTCGCCAGGGTCAGGCCGCCGCCGGCGGCCGTGCTGTCCGCCGCCTTCTCGCCCAGCAGCAGGCGTTCGAGGTAGCGCGCGATGATGTCCACTTCCAGGTTCACGGCCACGCCGGGCTGCCACTGGTCGATGATTGTTTCGGCGATGGTGTGCGGCACGATGTTCAGGTCGAAGCGCGCACCGCTGACGGCGTTCACGGTCAGGCTCACGCCGTCGCAGCAGATGGAGCCTTTCTCGGCGATGTATTTCGCCAGCGCCGCCGGCGCCTCGATGCAGAAGCGCACCGAGCGCGCATCCAGGCTACGCGATACCACCTGGCCTACGCCGTCGACATGCCCGCTGACCAGATGGCCGCCGAGGCGCGTGGTCGGGGTGAGTGCTTTTTCCAGATTGACGCGACTGCCGGTGGCGAGCGCACCGAGGGTGGTGCGCGAGAGCGTTTCGCCGGAAACATCGGCGACGAAACCATCGCCCGGCAGGGCCACGGCGGTCAGGCACACGCCGTTCACCGCAATCGAATCGCCCAGCGCCACGTCGGCAAGGTCCAGCTTGCCGGTCCGGATGCGGAAGCGACGGTCGCCACCGCGGTTTTCGACGGCCGCGATCGTGCCGACGGCCTGGATGATTCCGGTGAACATGGCGGTTGCGTTAAAGAGCCGGTGGAAAACGGGCGGTCATTCTAATGTCAGGACCGATCCGGCGCACATCGGTAATGACCAGCGGGAGCTTGTCGGCCATTGCCGCCAGCGGCAGTTCCACCAGCGGCCTGGCCGCCGAACCCATCAGCACCGGCGCCTGGTAGATGACCAGCTCGTCGGCCAGTCGCGCGGCCACGAAGGCGCCGGCCAGCACCGGCCCGGCCTCCACCAGCAATTCGTTGACCTCGCGACGGCCCAGTTCGGCCAGCACGGCCGCCAGGTCCAGGTGGCCGCTGGTGGCCGGCAGGCCGATGACTTCTACCCCCGGACGCGCCTGCAGGGTCGCCGCCCTTGCGGTGCCCTCCGGCGTTGCCAGCAACGCGGCATCGCCCACCACCAGCACCGGGCCCTCGCCGGCAAACAGGCGGGCGACCGGCGGCGCCGCCAGTTCGCGGTCCAGCAGCACGCGCAGCGGCTGGCGCACGGCACCGGCCTGCCCATCGACGGCGGACACCGGGGCGCGCTCGTCGTGCCCGCGCTCGTGGTGATAACCGCCCAGCTTCCAGTCCGCCGGCCGCACGGTCAGCGCCGGGTCGTCCGCGCGCAGGGTGCCGATGCCGGTCAACACCGCTGCCGAACGGGCGCGCAGGCGCTGCACGTCCTCGCGGGCGGCCGGCCCGGTGATCCACTGGCTTTCGCCGCTGGCCATGGCCGTGCGGCCGTCGACGCTCATCGCAAGCTTCACGCGCACGAAGGGCCGGCCCGTCTCCATGCGGCGGATGAAGCCGGGATTGAGTTCTCGCGCGCCGGCCTCCAGCACACCGACATCGACCGCAATGCCGGCAGCACGCAGCCGGGCGATGCCACTGCCGGCGACTTTCGGGTTCGGGTCCTGCATGGCGATGACCACGCGCGCCGGCCGGGCGGCGAGCACCGCCTCGACGCAGGGCGGCGTGCGGCCATGGTGGCTGCAGGGCTCCAGCGTCACGTAGACGGTCGCGCCGGCGGCTCGATCGCCGGCCGCGCGCAAGGCATGGACCTCGGCATGCGGTTCGCCCGCGCGCGCATGGAACCCTTCACCCACGATCACGCCATCACGCATGATCACACAGCCGACGCGCGGGTTGGGATCAGTGGTATAGAGCCCGCGCGCCGCCAGTTGCAGGGCGCGGGACATGTGGGCGTGATCGGTGTCGTTTCGGCTCATGCCGGCATTGTCGCGGGCAGAACCGTCGCACCACAACCGGATTGCTCGCCACAACGGGAACGACCGGTCACAATCGGCGCATCCGTCGCGCAGCACGTGGCCCTGCCCGGGACAGGCCGAATCCATGGATACCATTTACGCGCTTCTCATCGGCATCGGCGTCGCCGCCGCCAGCGGTTTCCGCGTCTTCCTGCCGCTATTCGGTCTGGCGCTGGCCGGCCGGTTCGGCGGCGTCACTATCGGTGACGACTTCATCTGGCTACTCAGCGATGGCGCACTGGTTGCGCTGGGCACAGCGATGGTCGCCGAAATCGCCGGTTACTACCTGCCCCTGGTCGATCACCTGCTCGATGCCTTTACCACGCCGGCCGCCATCCTGGCCGGCACGCTGGCGACGGCGGCGATGCTCGCCGGCATCGATGAGCCGTTGCTCAAATGGGGGCTGGCGCTGATTGCCGGCGGTGGCGCCGCGGGAGTCGTGCAGGCCGGCTCCGTGCTCGCGCGCGCCGTATCGACGGCAAGCACCGGAGGACTGGGCAATCCGCTGGTGTCGACGCTGGAATGGCTCGGCGCGCTGCTGGTCACCGTACTGGCGTTGCTCGCCCCGGTGCTCGTCGTCGCCGGGCTGGCCTGGCTGGCCGTACGCCTGCTGCAGCGCCGCGCGGGTGCCGCACCCCGATAGCGAAGGCGCCATGCCCCGCCTTGCCGTCACGGATGCGGACCGATTGCTTGCTTCGAGGCGCGCTCAGGTGCCCTTTTCCAGGCGATCGACTTCCTGGCGGAACTCGTTGATGTCCTTGAAGTTGCGGTAGACGGAAGCGAACCGCACATACGCTACGTCATCGAGTTCGCGCAATTCGGCCATCACCGCCTCGCCGACCACCGAGGAGTCGACTTCGCGCTCACCGGTGGCGCGCAGCCGGCCACAGATGCGGGTGATCGCCGCTTCCAGTTGCTCGACGCTGACCGGGCGCTTCTGCAGCGCGAGCTGGATGCTGGCGCGTAGTTTTTCCTCGTCGAACGGCACCCGCGTGCCGTCACGCTTGACGATGCGCGGCATCACCAGCTCGGCGGTTTCGTAGGTGGTGAAACGCTCGTTGCAGGCCTGGCATTCGCGGCGGCGACGCACTTGCGCACCATCCGCGACGAGGCGCGAGTCGATGACCTTGGTGTCGTCGGCGTTGCAGAACGGGCAGTGCATGATGTGCTGTCCTGGTGAAGATCAGCCGTAGACCGGGAAGCGCTTGCAGATCGCCTCGACCTTCGCGCGCACCGCGGCGATCGTGTTCTCGTCGTTGATGTTGTCCAGCACGTCGCAGATCCAGCCGGCCAGTTCCGCCGCCTCGGCTTCCTTGAAACCGCGGGTGGTGATCGCCGGCGTGCCGATGCGGATGCCACTGGTCACGAACGGCGAGCGCGGGTCGTTGGGCACCGCGTTCTTGTTCACCGTGATGTGAGCGCGGCCCAGCGCGGCGTCCGCATCCTTGCCGGTGATGTCCTTGCTGACGAGGTCGAGCAGGAACAGGTGGTTGTCAGTGCCGCCGGAAACGATGTTGAAACCACGCGACTGGAACACGCCGCACATCTTGCGCGCATTGGCCACGACCTGCGTCTGGTAGTCCTTGAACGCCGGCTCCATCGCTTCCTTGAAGCAGACAGCCTTGGCGGCGATCACGTGCATCAGCGGGCCGCCCTGTCCGCCCGGGAACACGGCGCTGTTCAGCTTCTTCTCGATCTCCTCGTTCTTCTTCGCGAGGATCAGGCCGGAACGCGGGCCGCGCAGCGTCTTGTGCGTGGTGGTGGTGGTGACGTCGGCGATCTGGCAGGGGTTCGGGTAGACGCCGGCGGCAATGAGACCCGCGACGTGTGCCATGTCGACCATCAGGTAGGCGCCGACCGAATCGGCGATCTCGCGGAACTTCTGCCAATCGACCACACGCGAATAGGCGGAGAAGCCGGCGATCACCATCTTCGGCTTGTGCTCCTGCGCGAGACGCATCGCCTCGTCGTAGTCGATCTCGCCGGTGGCCGGGTTCAGGCCGTACTGCACCGAGTGGTAGATCTTGCCGGAGAAGTTCACCTTCGCGCCGTGCGTGAGGTGGCCGCCGTGCGCCAGCGACATGCCGAGCACGGTGTCACCCGGGTTCAGCAGCGCCATGAACACGGCGATGTTGGCCTGCGAACCGGCGTGCGGCTGCACGTTGGCGTAATCGGCGCCGAACAGTTGCTTCGCGCGGTCAATGGCCAGTTGCTCGACGACGTCCACGTACTCGCAGCCGCCGTAGTAGCGCTTCTGCGGGTAGCCCTCGGCGTACTTGTTGGTCAGCACCGAGCCCTGCGCTTCCAGCACGCGCGGGCTGGTGTAGTTCTCCGAGGCGATCAGCTCGATGTGCGCTTCCTGGCGGGCCTTCTCGCCCTGCATGGCGTTGAACAGGTCGGCGTCGTAGGAAGCGATCGTCATGTCTTTGCTGAACATCGGCAGGAACCTCGGGAATCAGGCCGCAGGGCGGGTGCAGGGTGGGCGCGCATTCTACCGGATATGGGTGTTGATTTCCACCCAATTCTGACCCGGGGTTTTCATCCAATTCTGACCCGGGTTTCGGGTGCCTGATCTAATCAGGTTTCTGTGGATAAGTCTGCTTCTGGCTTCGTGTCGTCCTCCTTCGCT
>JBKHWN010000037.1:0-3326 GCA_046566505.1 Gammaproteobacteria bacterium | reverse complement strand
CAAGTCGACGCCGGAGCAGGTCCGGCTGATCATGATCGACCCGAAGATGCTTGAGCTGGCGGTGTACGACAACATCCCGCACCTGCTGACGCCGGTGGTCACCGACATGAAGGAGGCGGCCAGCGCGTTGCGTTGGGGCGTCGCGGAGATGGAGCGGCGTTACAGGCTGATGGCTGCGCTTGGTGTGCGCAACATCGGTGGCTACAACAAGAAGGTGCTGGACGCTAAAAAGGCCGGCGAGCCGATCCGCGACCCGCTGTGGAAACAGCAGGATACCGCGACGCAAACCGAGGCACCGGAACTCACCACGCTGCCCTACGTGGTGATCGTCGTCGACGAGTTCGCCGACATGATGATGATCGTGGGCAAGAAGGTGGAGGAGTTGATCGCCCGTATCGCGCAGAAGGCGCGGGCCGCAGGCATCCACCTGATCCTGGCCACGCAGCGGCCGTCCGTGGACGTGATCACCGGCCTGATCAAGGCCAACGTGCCGTCGCGCATTTCCTTCCAGGTGAGTTCCCGGATCGACTCGCGCACCGTCATCGACCAGGGCGGTGCAGAGCAGCTCCTCGGCCATGGCGACATGCTCTACCTGCCGGTCGGCACCAGTGTGCCGGAACGCATACACGGCGCCTTTGTCGCCGACGAGGAAGTGCATCGCGTCTGCGATGACTGGCGTCGTCGCGGTGCGCCGAACTACATCGAGGAAATCACCCGCCAGAGCGACGAGGGCGGCGGTGGCGGCTTCAGCGGCGACGGGGAGGGCGGTGACCCGGAGTCCGATCCGCTGTACGACGAGGCAGTGGCCTTCGTCATCGATTCCGGGCGCGTGTCGATTTCCTCGGTGCAGCGCAAACTGAAAATCGGCTACAACCGTGCCGCCCGGCTGGTGGAAGCCATGGAAGCGGCCGGCCTGGTCAGCGCCATGCAACCCAACGGGCAGCGCGAGGTCATAAGGCCCGGTAGCTGACCTCCTGAGGATTTCCCGTGTATCGCACCCTTTTTGCGTTGTTCCTGCTTTTTCCCTTGTCCGTCCATGCGGCGGATGCCGCCCGGCGGCTGGCCGACATCCTGGGCGCACAGCGCACCATGCAGGCGGATTTCGAACAGACCGTCCATGGCAGCAATGGCGTGGTGACCCAGTCTGCCCGCGGCACCATGCAGGTGGCGCGGCCGCAACTGTTCCGCTGGGATGTCCGTGAGCCGTTCGGGCAATTGATCATCGCCGACGGCAAGCAGGTCTGGGTATACGACCCGGACTTGATGCAGGCGGTCGTGCGCCCGTTCGACAGCCAGCTGGCGGATACGCCCGCACTGCTGTTTGGCGGAGACGCGCAGCGGATTGGTGAGCGCTTCGTGGTGACCATCCCCGAGGAGTCGGCCAAGGGCATCCGCTTCGAGTTGAAGCCGCGGGCCGACAACGCCCTGTTCGAATCGCTGAGGGTCACCTTCATCGACAACCGGCTGCGCGAGATGTCGCTGCTGGACGGCCTCGGCCAACGAACACGCATCCAGTTCGGCAATGTTTCGCTGAACGGTGCCATCCCGGATTCACGTTTCCGCTTCGAACCGCCCGCGGGTACGGACGTGATCCGCGAAGACGGCAACTGAGCGTGCAGCCGGACCTGCTGTCCCCCGCGCCCGACACCGCAGGCCAGCCACTGGCTGCACGTCTGCGCCCGCGCTCGCTGGCGGAGTACGTCGGGCAGCAACACCTGGTCGGCGCCGGCAAGCCGCTGCGCAAGGCGGTGGAAACCGGTCACCTGCATTCGATGATCCTCTGGGGGCCGCCGGGCGTCGGCAAGACGACGCTGGCCAAACTGCTGGCCTCCCAGATCGACGCACGCTTCGAGACGCTGTCCGCCGTGCTGGCCGGCGTGAAGGACATCCGCGAGGTCGTGGATCGTGCCCGGGCCGCACTGGGGCAGGGGCGGCGTACGGTGCTGTTCGTCGATGAAGTGCATCGCTTTAACAAGGCGCAGCAGGACGCCTTCCTGCCGCATGTGGAGGAGGGCTTGCTCACCTTCATCGGTGCGACTACGGAAAATCCGTCGTTCGAACTGAACAGCGCGTTGCTGTCGCGAGCGCGTGTCTACGTGCTCAAGCCGATTCCGGCGGAAGACCTGGCGGCGCTGCTGGAGCGCGCGCTGGGTGATACGGAACGTGGGTTGGGGGGGCAGGGTGTCAGTCTGTCCGACGATGCCCGCGAACGCCTGTTGCTGGCGGCGGATGGCGATGCGCGACGTCTGCTCAACCTGCTGGAGATCGCCGTCGACCTCGTCGATGCAGTCGACGGCGTGCGTCTGGTGGATACCGGTGTACTGGACGAGGTGTTGCGCACCGGCACCCGTCGCTTCGACAAGGGCGGCGACGTGTTCTTCGACCAGATTTCGGCGCTGCACAAGGCGGTGCGCGGCTCCAGCGCGGATGCCGCGTTGTACTGGCTGGCGCGCATGCTCGACGGCGGCTGTGACCCGATGTACATCGCCCGGCGCGTGGTGCGCATGGCCAGCGAGGACATCGGCAACGCCGACCCGCGGGCACTGGACATCGCGATGGCCGCCTGGGGCGTCCAGGAGCGGCTGGGCAGCCCCGAGGGTGAACTCGCGATCGCGCAGGCGGTGGTCTACATGGCCGTCGCGCCCAAGAGCAACGCGGTCTACAAGGCATTCAATGCGGCGAAGGCTTATGTGGGCAGTCGTGGCAGCGAGGAGGTACCGATGCATATCCGCAACGCACCGACGAAACTGCTGGGCGAGCTGGGCCATGGCGCGGAGTACCATTACGCGCACGATTGGCCGGGCGCCTATGTCCCTGGTGAAAACTACCTGCCGGAAAGCAGTCGGGACGTGCGTTTCTACGAGCCGGTCGACCGCGGGCTGGAGCAGCGCATCGGTGAGAAGCTGGCGCACTGGCGGGCGCTCGATGACGCCAGCGACTGGCAGCGTTACGGGGACCGCCCGGGCGGACGGGGCGGCAAAAAGGCATGAGGAAAATGGCGACTGCATCGACAGGTTTGCGGAGCGCGGGAGCGCAACCATGGTGAACGCGACCGTGCTGCTCGCCGTGGCCGTCGGCGGCGCGCTCGGCTCGGTCGGGCGTTACCTGGTCAGCGCGGTGTGGCTGCCGGCTGCCGGCCCGCATGCGGTGCCCTGGGGCACGTTCACCGTCAACGTCGTCGGCTCCTTCCTCTATGCGTTGCTGTTCGCCGTGCTGACCCAGTACCTGCCGCACGGTGGTACACTGCGCGTCGCGCTGCTGGCCGGTTTTCTCGGTGGTTTCACCACCTTTTCGAGTTTCTCCTTCGAGACCGTGCGCCTGTTCCA
>JBKHWN010000036.1:0-29056 GCA_046566505.1 Gammaproteobacteria bacterium | reverse complement strand
CAGGTCAGCGTCCAGCAATGGAAGGTGCGCGAGGCCGAGGGGTTCTACGACTGACAACGATCGACCGAAAAAGGCCAGGCGGTACATTCCGGTGAATATTCCGGGCCACCGGCATGCACACAACCGTTGTCAGGCCGCGGGCTGCTCATATAATGGCCGTCCCGCCGAAAACGCAGTTTCCCCATCGAGCCCATGACTGACGGTACCGACAAGAGCGAAGACATCGACCTGCCGACGCCCAACGTCCTGATGGTCGACGACACGCCGGAGAACCTGGTTGCCCTCGAGGTCGTGCTGGACGACGCCGGCTGCAACCTGCTCAAGGCCACGTCCGGCCAGCAGGCACTCGGGCTGCTGTTGAAAAAAGATGTCTCGCTGGTGCTGCTCGACGTGCAGATGCCGGAGATGGACGGCTTCGAGGTCGCGGCGCTGATGCGCGAAAACCCGAAGACCCGCAACATCCCGATCATCTTCGTGACCGCGATCAGCAAGGAGCAGCGTTACGTCCACCAGGGCTACAAGGCAGGCGCCGTCGATTACCTGTTCAAGCCCATCGAGCCGCTGATCCTGCGGAGCAAGGTCAAGTTCTTCCTGGAACTCGATCGCCAGAAGCGCCGGCTGGAAGCGAAGCTCGCCGCTGCGCGCGCCTCCGAGAAGGCCTGGCTGGATTCCCTCAAGTAAGCATCCCCGGCCGAACCGGCCCCCGGCACGGCGACTGACGACGGGAACCGCCCCCCGCTACACTGGCGTCCCGCCCGCCATGGATGCCGCACGATGAGTTCCCAGACACCCTCCCTGCCCGCCATTCCGGGATACCGGCTGCGCAAGATTCTCGGCCGTGGCGGCATGGCCACGGTGTTCCTCGGCGAACCGGAGTCCGGCGGCCGGAAAGTCGCCATCAAGGTGATGCGGGCACCCCCCGGCGAAACCCGGGAATGGTCCGAGCGCTTCCTGCGCGAAGCGGCGATGCTGCAGCGCCTGGACCACCCGAACATCATCAAGGTCGAGACTGCCGGCGAGAGTGCCGGCGACCACTACATGGTCATGGAATACCTGGACCATGGCGACCTGACCTCCTGGATCAGGCAGTCCCTGAAACCCGAAGATGCCCTGCGCCTGCTGCGACAACTGGCGCTGGCACTCGATGCCGCGCACACCCTGGGCTATGTACACCGCGACGTGAAGCCGGACAACGTGCTGTTCCGCGCCGACGGCACGCCAGTGCTCACCGACTTCGGCATTGCCCGCCAGCGCGGCAACGACCAGCGCCTGACGCAGATGGGCATGGCCATCGGCACGCCCGCCTACATGAGTCCCGAGCAGCACAAGGGACTGGACGTCGACGGCCGCACGGACATCTACGCGCTGGGCGTGATCTTCCACGAGATGCTGACGAAGAAGGTGCCCTACGACGGCACTGACTCGGTGTCGATCGGCATCCGCCACCTGCAGGATCCGTTGCCGCAATTGCCGGCATCGCTCGCGCGTTTCCAGCGATTTCTGGACAGCCTGCTGGCGAAGAATCCCGCCGAGCGCATGGCGCGCGGCAGCAGCGTGGTAAAAGCAATAGACCTGCTGCTGGAACAGCCGGAGCCGACCGCCAAGCGGGCCATCGCGGCGGTCAACGCGTTGCAGCGCGGGCTGGACGTGAAGGAAACAGAAACGAAAACCGGTTTCCTGAGCAAGGCGCGTGACATCGCCATCGACATCGGCGCGGACGACTATGAAACGCTGCAGCAGCACTGGAGCGCGGCCACGCAAACGCTGTTCGAGTGGCACCGCGAGGCCGGCAAGAAGGCCCGCAACATCACGCTGCAGTTCTTCGTGCATCCGTGGATCCTCGCGCGGGTCCAGGATTTCGTGAAACGGCTGGCGGCCAGCGAGGATTACCGTTTCCTGGTCGATCTCAAGGCGACAGTGCGCATCCACGACCTGGATGGCGTGCTGGAAGCAGAGATCGTGCTGGGCGAGCCAGCCGCCTGAGCTGTTCCAGCACCATGCATCAGGGCGCCATCTTGCGCTTGAGTGCGCGCGTCAACGACAGCGGCAGGCCTGGCAGCGAGCGCAACACGAAGGGCAACACCTGGCGCTTGAGCCCGTTCAGCGATTCCGGCACGACGGCCTCGATCAGGTGCGGACCCGGGTGGCCGAGCGCGTATTCCAGTGCCTTGACCAGTTCGTCCGTGGTCCCGACACGCACGCCGTGCACGCCCATGCCCTGGGCAAGGCGCGCGAAATCCAGCACCGGGCTGCCGATGTCCAGTTGCGATTTCGCCTTGGCACCCACTTCCACGGCACCCACACGCTCGATTTCGATGTTCAGCACCGAGTAGGTCGCGTTGTTGAAGATGATGGTGGTGACGTCGAGTTTTTCGCGCGCCATCGTCCACAGCGCCTGGATGGTGTACATCGAGGTGCCGTCGCCGATCAGCGCCAGCACCGGCCGCTGCGGGCAGGCGATGGCCGCGCCCACCGCGTTGGGCAGGCCCTGACCGATGGCGCCGCCGGTGAGCGTGATCATGTCGTGGCGCGGCGCGCCGGCGGTCATCGCGTTGAGCATCAGCCCGGAGGTGATGGACTCGTCGACGATGATGGCGTTCTCCGGCAGCAGGTGGCCGACCGCCTTGCAGACTTTGTCGGCGGTAAGCCGGCCGCGCGGGCGATCCGGCCGCTGCGCAGGCTGCAGCGGAGGCGCGATTGCCGCGGCGCCCAATGCTGCGGCCAGTTTTTGCAGACTCGCGGCGGCATCCTGTTCCGGCGTGGCGAGCGTGTGCACGCGGCACGCGTCGGGCACCAGGTAGCTCTGCTTGCCCGGATAGGCAAAAAACGATACCGGCGCTTTCGTATCCACAAGAACGAGGTGTTCGATGTCGGCCAACTGCACGCCGGCAAGTTCCGCCAGGTAGGCAATGCGCTCGACAGGTGGCAGGCCCACGCCACGCTCGATGCGCGTGGGGAAGGTTTCAGCGAAAAGTTTCACGCCGCTGTGGGCGGCGATGCGCGCGGCGGCGAGCAGCGCCGGCTCGCGCAGGGCGCGACCGCCGAGCAGCAACGCGGCCTTGCCGCCGGAACGGATGGTGGCCGCGATGGCAGCAACGGTGGCGTCATCTGCTGCCGGTGGCAGCGGCTGCAGCGGCGTGGCGCAGGGCTCACCGCCCTCGCCCCAGGACACGTCGGCCGGCAGGATCAGCGTGGCCACCTGGCCGGGCGCACCGCGCGCGGCGACGATCGCGTCCACCGCATCGCGGCAGAGTTCTGCGGTGCTCTTCGAGGTGCGCACGAAACCCGGCGACACGTTGCGCGCAACGGTCTCGATATCCGACTGCAACTGGGCGTCGTACTTGACGTGGTAGGTGGCGTGGTCGCCGACGATGTTCACCACCGGCACCTTGCCCTTGCGTGCGTTGTGCAGGTTGGCCAGGCCATTGCCGAGTCCGCAACCCAGGTGCAGCAGCGTTGCAGCCGGCTTGTCGGCCATGCGTGCATAGCCGTCGGCGGCGCCGGTGGCGACACCTTCGAACAGCGCCAGCACGGCGCGCATGCGCGGCTCGCTGTCCAGCGCCGCGACGAAATGCATTTCACTGGTGCCCGGATTGGTGAAGCAGACCTCGACGCCGGCGTCGACCAGTGTCTTCATCAAGGCTTGTGCGCCGTTTGGCATCGTTTTCTCCCCGGTTCCCTGCTGTTCGTCTTGTTGGTGGTGTATGCGGGCCTGGCTCAGCGCCCGGAAACAATCGATCGCGCCGCGGCGCGTGCCGTCATGATGCATCCGGGCAGGAAGGTGCCTTCCAGCGAGCGCTTGCCATTCGCGCCGCCGCCACCGAATCCGGCAGCCTCGCCGACGCAATAGAGACCATCGACCGGCTGGTTGCGCGCATCCAGCACCCGGCTGTGCAGATCGGTCCGCAGGCCGCCCAGGCTCTTGCGGGTGATCAATTGCATGTGCATCGCGATGAATGGCCCGGCACCCGGTTTCTGCAGCGGCGCCGGCTTGCAGGTGCGCAGGCGATCCGGCCCCCACTGGCGCGCGTGCAGGATGCGACGGATCTGGTCGTCGTTCTGCAGGCTCTTGCCGTTCTTGAAATTGGCATCGAAGGCATCCGCCGTTGCCTGCAGCACGGCCGGGTCGATGTCGTGAGAACGGGTCAAGGCGTTCATTTTTTCTGCGAGCCCGTGCAAGGTGTCATCGACCAGGAAATGCGCGCTCTCCTGCTGCAGCTGGCGCACCAGCCGGTGGTTGCCGAGCAGCAACTCCTTGAGGAACAGGGGGAACTGCTTGTCGCGGATGCGCTGGTTGTGTTCCGCACCGGAAATCGCAAATTCCTTCGCGGCAATGCGCCAGTTCAGCAAATGCCAGGTCCAGGGCTTTTCCTGCGCCGCCACGCGCTGGCACAGCCAATGCGTGTCGAAACCGGTCACCAGCGGCTCGGGCCCGATGCGTTCGCCACGGTGATCCAGCCACAGCGCGGACTTGCAGGGAATGGTCGACAGGCCGTGCCCCTCGAAATGCGGAAACGGATGCGGGAAACCGGCAGCGTAGTTCCACATTTCACCGGCGTTAGTGATTTGTCCGCCCAGGTTGCCGGCGACCCAGTGATGCAACTTGCCGTCGGCAAAGGGGTGCGCACCGTTGAGCATGGTTGCCGGCAACGGGCGTTCCTTCGGCCAGTTGGCGCGGCATTCCTGATGGCTGCCGTTGATGCCGCCCATCGCGAGCACCACCACCGGCGCGCTGAAACGCACTTCCTCGCCGCCGTCCTCGTTGACGGCAACTGCGCCACACACCCTCCCGCCGCTGTGGTCCAGTGCGGTGATGCGGTGGCGATGCAGCAATGTCAGCCGCCCGCCGTTGTTCGCGCGATGCAGTGCAGCCACCATGCACCGCACCAGTTCGCGCGACGTGCCCCAGACCACGTGATAGCGCGGCAGGCTGTTGCCGTCGCCGTGCAGGCCGCGCTCCACCCAGTTGACCGCCGGCATGAACTTGACGCCCTCGGCGCGCAGCCAGTCGTAGACCTCGCGGCGCGAATGCTCGACGTAGTAGCGCGCCCATTGCAGCGACCATTCGTCCTGCGGGTCCAGCTCGCCGAAGCGCAGCCAGTCGCGCAGGGCGAGCTCCGGGGTGTCAGGGATTTTCATGGCCGCCTGCAGCGGCGTGCCGACCAGCGCCATGCCGCCGAAGGCCCACAGGGCCAGGCCACCGAAACGATCAGCGGTGTCACGGTCGACCAGGGTGACGGTCTTGCCGGCGCGAAGGGCCTCCAGCGCGGTGACGATGCCGGCCAGCCCGCCGCCGGCGACCAGCACGTCCGAGGCAATGAGCTTGGTCATGAGGAAAGTCCATCCAGGGTTGTCTGTGTTGCCAGCCGCGAAGATATGCCGCTAGCATCAAATCCCGTTTGACTTTGCAGGCCACAAAAATTGACTTTGAAGGCCACCGTATCGATGGGCTGGGTTAATACCGTCGTCGCCGCCGCCCAGCGGCAGGCGGTGGACGCCGGCACCCTGCTGGCAACCGCCGGCATTCCCGCCAGTGCGCTGGACAAGGAGCGCTGGCCCATCGACCACATCACCCGCCTCTGGCGCGCCGCCGAGCGCTGCACCGGCGATCCCGGCTTCGGCCTGAAGGCAGGCGCCAGTGCCAGCCCGGCCAGCCTCAATGCGGTGGGCTTCGCGCTGCAGTCAGCGGCGACCCTGCGGGAAGCTCTGGTCATGGTGCAGAAATACCAGGGGCTGATCTCGGACGGCGGGCGATTCCAGATGCTGGCCGGCGAAACGGCGACCTGGATCGTCTACCACCCGCGCCAGGGCCAGCTTGCCTTCAGTCCTTACCAGATCGAGGCGGTGCTGGCCGCCGTGGTCAGCCTGGCCGGCTGGGTGACCGGTGCCGCACTGCGTCCGCGGCGGGTGCAGTTCAGCCAGGCACAGCTCGGGCCGGTACAGGGTTACCGCGAGGTGTTCGCCTGTCCGGTCGAATTCGAGCAGGCCTTCAGCGGCCTGCTGGTGGACAACCGCCTGCTTGACCGGCCGCTGCCGCAGGCGGATGCGCAACTGGCGCGGGTGCACGAGCAATACAGCGCCGCCCGCCTCGCCGCCCTGGGCGCGGGCAGCGTCCCGGCCATCGACCTGCGCCAATGGCTGGCCACGCACATGGGTCCACAGGCGCCGCGGCGCGCCCGGGCTGCGCAGGCACTGGGCGTGAGCGAGCGCACCCTGGCGCGACGACTCTGCGAACAGGGGCAAACCTTTGACGGCCTGCTCGATGACGTGCGGCGAGAGCTGGCACTGCAGGCGGTAGCCGGGAAGGAACGCGCGCTCGCCGACATCGCCCAGTCGCTGGGTTTTGCCGAGCCGAGCACGTTCTGCCGCGCCTTCCATCGCTGGACCGGCATGCCACCGGGACGCTGGCGCCGGCAGCAAGCCGGTTGACCACACACCCGGCCAACAGCGCCGGCATGACCGGTGATGGCGTGCGGCGAAATGGCATTACACTCGCGGCCTTTTCGTGTACAGCGCGGCGGGGAAAGCAAAAATGTACGACTACATCATCGTCGGTGCCGGATCAGCGGGGTGCGTACTGGCGAACCGTTTGTCCGCCAACCCGGCACACCGCGTCTGCCTGCTGGAAGCAGGACCGAGCGACCGCACGTACTGGATACGCAACTGCAATCCGCTGAACATGCTGTTGCTGATGAACAGCCGCAAATACAACTGGGGCTACCACACGGAACCGGAGCCGCTGACCGGCAACCGCCGTTTTTTCTGGCCGCGCGGCCGCGCACTGGGCGGCTCCAGTTCGGTCAACGCGATGATCTACACCCGCGGACATCCGCGTGACTACGACCACTGGGCGTCGCTGGGCAACCCGGGCTGGGATTACCGGAACGTCCTGCCGTGGTTCCGCAAGTCGGAACGGCAACAGCGCGGTGCCGATGACTGGCATGGCGACCAGGGCACCATGGACGTGGTGGATACCAATTACCGCTTTCCGGCCAGCAAGGCCTTCGTCGAGGCCTGTGGCGAAGCCGGACTGCCGTTGAACAACGATTTCAACGGCGCGCAGCAGGAAGGTTGCGGTTTTTTCCAGGTGACGCAGACACCGGACGGTGCGCGCGCCAACAGCGCGTACTCGTTCCTGGACGAAGCCCTGTCGCGCCCGAACCTGACGGTGATGACCGATGTCCGTGTCACCCGCATCTGCCTGGACGGCAAGGTCGCGACCGGCGTGGAGATCAGTCGCGACGGCAACAGCGGGAAACGGGAAATCCTGAACGCACGGCGCGAAGTGATCCTGAGCGCCGGCGTGATCAACTCGCCGCACCTGCTCAAGTTGTCCGGCATCGGGCCGGCCACGGAACTGCAGGCGCACGGGATCGATGTCGTGCACGACCTGCCGGGCGTCGGTGAAAACCTGCAGGACCATCCCGACGTGATCATCCGCTGCCTGGACAAGTCCGGCACCTCGATGTCGGTGTCACCGCGGGCGAACACGCTGGCCTTCTTCGCACGAATGCTGTTCCAGAAGCCCTTCGTGTTCACCCCGACCGACTGCGGCGGCTTTGTGCGCTCGCATCCGGACGAACCGGTCCCCGACCTGCAGTTGCAGTTCGCGGCCATCCGCATGCAGCCGCACGGTCGCGGGCTGTTCACGCCGGTGCGGGCGGGCTATGTGCTGCACATCTGCCACCTGCGGCCGGAAAGCCGCGGCCGGGTGACACTGCGCAGCAAGGATCCGTTTGCCGCGCCGGTGATACACGCCGGCTATTTCACGCGGGAAAAGGAACTCGATGCGCTGGTGCGAGGCATTCGCCTGGGCCGCCATATCCTTTCGCAGCCGGCGATGCGGGCGTTCCATGGCGGCGAGGAAAGCCCGGGACCGGCCGCCCAGAGCGATGACGAACTGCGGCAGTGGGTACGCGAACACGTGGAAACCGTCTATCACACCGCCGGCACCTGCCCGATGGGCACCGATGCCATGGCGGTGGTCGATGCCGACCTCAAGGTGCACGGCATCGAACGTTTGCGGGTCATCGATTCGTCGATCATGCCGACCATCACCGGCAGCAACATCCACGCGCCCACCGTGATGATTGCGGAAATGGGCGCTGACAGGATCCTGTCAGGCTAAAACGGCAACGCCCACCCAAGAAAACGCCCCGCAAGGCGGGGCGCTGGTGGAGCCGGCACAAGGCCGTCTTGCTGATCCCCCCCAGGATCTACATACCACTCACATGCAACACCTTCGGGTCTATCCCGTATTCCCCGGCCTTGAGTGTGCGGGCGATCGACAACGGATTGCCTGCACTGTCCTGTTGCTGCTTCGTCAGGTCGATGATCTCGGATCTTGGCAGCAGGTTCTGCTCGTGGTCCGCCACCAGCATCACCACCGGCCGCAGGCGGCGGGAGGTGTTCTGGGAAACAACGATGCCGACTTCCCGGGTGCTGAGCTCGACCAGCGTCCCGGTCGGATACACGCCAACCGCCTGGATAAATTGCTCGATCAACTGGCCCTGGAAAAGCTTGTCGCGCGCGTCGTAAAGGATCGACACCGCTTCCGACGGCGAACGCGCCTCGGCATAGGGGCGCGGACTCGTGATCGCGTCATAGCTGTCGACGATGCCGACTATCCGCGCCAGCAGCGGGATGTCCGAGCCGCCCAGACCGTACGGATAACCCGACCCGTCAAAACGCTCGTGGTGGAACTGGACCACCGACATCGCCGTCTCGCTGATGCCGCGGCAGTCGCGCAGGATCTGCACGCCATGCTCGACGTGTTTCTTGACCTCCGCGAACTCCTCCGGCGTCAGCGCGCCCGGCTTCATCAACAGGTGCCGTGGAATGCGGGTCTTGCCCACCTCGGACAACAGCGCGCCAAGCGCCAGGTCCTCAAGGATGTCCTTCGGCATGCCCAGGTGCCGGCCAAAAACCAGGGCCCACACCGCAGACCGCAGGGAGTGCGCGTACGAGTAGGAATCCGCGTCCCGGACCCTGGACAACCAGACGAACGCATCCGGGTTGCGCGTGACGCTGTTGACCATCAGGCCAGCAGCCTTGCGCACCACGAGCGCATTCAGTTCCTTGCCATTGCGCACATCGTTGAGTACCTGGACCACCGCACGGGCAATCTCCCGCTGCACGGTACCGGCCGCCGCAACTTCCTTTTGCAGGGAGTTGGTGTTCGCATAGGTCACGGGCTCGAACTTGCGTATCCGCGCTGCCGGGTTGACGATGCCCGCAGCACTGCGCTTGACGCCTTGCGCAACCACCGGACCACCGGCAAAGGACACATCGCCTCGACTCAACTTGCGGTCTACATAGACAAACTTGCAGTAGCGCCTGATCTGCTCGATCTGCTGCTGACTTTCAACGTGGAAGCCCTGGATCGGGAACGGCGTTTCCACCCACGGCCGGTCAAGCGCCGACACGTACATGCCGATGGCAATGTCCATCGTGCTGACTTTTTCCTGCTTGCTGCTCATGGCCGATACCTGCTGTCTTGTTGTCGGGCCCTGACAAAAATTGTCAGTTACGCCCACCTCGTGACTGCTTTATACACCGTCATAAGCGTGAGGATAGCGCAGCCGGTCACACTTTCTTCCGAGCAAACACTTTTGGCGACAAACGGTATTACGCAAGAATATTCAGAAGGTTAGGACGATTGTTCTGGATTCCGGCACCTGATCCTCGGAAAAATTACGGTCCACCACACAAACGCAATCTCATTCTTTTTACCTAGCCCATAATTGTCAACTGAATCACCCGAGGGAGTTCCCATGCACCGCGACCACCGCCGACTGCTCCATGACGCAGAGCAAAATAACGTTATATTTCAAGATGTTATCTCAACCATTCGCGCCCACTACGAATGCACCCCGGTCGCCTTCAGTACAGGCGCCGGCACCGCCCTGCATACCGACAACGCTGCCGGTGCCAACGCCGCCTCCAGCCAGTTGCTGGCCTATGCCCGCCGGCTCGGGCTGGACGCGGCCACGGCGCTGAGACTCTACGGCGAGCACTACCGGGACGTGCAGGCCGACCCGTCCGGTACATCGCACGCGAACATCAGGGCGTTCATGGCAAACGGATGGGCAGGCGTGGTGATGCCCGAGGACCCGCTGAGGCTGCGCGGGCCCGCCTGAGTCAGGCGTGGCCGGGCCCCAGCTTCCAGACAGGGGACATCAGGCCGGGGCCAACCAGATCGCCTTCGAGCAGGATGGCGCCGGCCGTCACCACGGGGACGGCGTGCTGGAGGCTGCCCTGCTCCAGCCAGGCGACCAGGCCGGCAATCAATGGCATATGCGTGGCCACGATCGGCGTCACCCCCGGGACACAGAGCGGCGCCAGCACCTTCAGCGCCCGCCTCGGGTCGTCGTCGGGGGTGATGCCGTCGAGCATGCGCGGCGCATCGACGCACAGCGTGCCGGCGATGATGTCCGCGGTTTGCCGCGCGCGCAGCAAGGTGCTGCAGTAGACCCGTGGCCCGACCAGGTCGGCTGCGCGCAATTTTTCCGCCACCGACCCGACTTCGGCCCGGCCGTGCAGGCTCAGGGGGCGGAGCTCATCCGTGGCGGCGCGGCGCTCGGCCTCGCCATGGCGCACGAGCAGCAGACGGAGTTTCGCGGAAACCATCGGCCGTCACCCCTTCTGCCGGCCCGAGGTAAATTCAAAATCACTGTTCTGGTCGCCGGTCATCAGTCGTTTGATCACGCCCGGCAGCGGCTCGCCGGCGTAAACGATGTCGTAAAGGCCGGAGGCGAGCGGCATGTACACGCCCAGCTCGTCGGCCTTGTGCTTGACCAGGCGGAGCGTGTTGATGCCCTCCGCCGTCTGGCCGAGCGACGCCTCGGCATCGCGCACCGGAACGCCCTGCCCGATCTTGAAACCTACCTGGTAGTTGCGGCTGAGCGGTGACGAGCAGGTGACCACGAGATCCCCGACGCCGGCCAGGCCGAGGAACGTCAGCGGATCACCGCCCATCCGCTCGGCAAACCGGCTCATTTCCGCGAGGCTGCGCGTGATCAGCATGGCCTTGGTGTTCTGCCCGAGACCCAGGGCATCGGCCATGCCCGTCGCAATGGCGTAGATGTTCTTCAACGCGCCGGCCAGTTCGACACCGAACATGTCCTGGTTGGCATAGACGCGGAAATAAGTGCACGACAATGCCTGCTGGACGGTTTCCCTGACCTCGGGATGGTCGCTGGCAATCACCGACCCGGTCAGCATCCGCGCCGCGATTTCCTTGGCCAGGTTCGGCCCGCTGAGCACGCCGACCCGGTCGCTTCCGGTTTCATTGCGCACCAACTGGCTCATGAGCAGGAAGCCGTCCTCCCAGATACCCTTGGTGCAACTGACGAGGATGGCATCGGTACGCAGGTGGGGCCGCATGTCCCGCAGCACGTCACGCGAGGCGCGGCTGGGTACGGCGATGAACACCAGTTCGCTGCCGGAAACGCTGCCGGAAAGATCGGTCGTCGGCTCGAGGGCCGGGTTCAGTCGATAGCCCGGCAGATACCGGCTGTTGATGCCGGTGCTGCGGATTTCCTCCACCGCCGCCGGATCACGCAGGCAGAGGCGGACCTGGTGGCCGTTGTCCGCCAGGATATTGGCGATGGCCGTCCCGAAACTGCCCCCGCCGATCACGGCACTGCGGTATCCCACTGGCTTCTCCCGGAAAATACGGACAGATCATGTCACGGTGGCGGTAGCCGCCGAGCCGGCATGATAACCGCAGGACCGCCGGTCGCCCACGAGCGCCCGCGCATCCCGAAACCCGGCGGGGTTACAGAATCACAACGCAGTGCGGAATGCCGGCTGATACCCTCGCTATCGTTATCCGGATGACTTGCCCATGGCATGGGCGTCACTGAAGTGCTTCGGGGGGATTCCTCATGCGTTGCCGCAACAGCCTGCTGATTCCGCTGCTCCTGCTGCCCGCCGTCGTGCCTGCAGAGGTCGTGGAGCTCGAGAGCGAAGAGTTGCTCAACGCCTATGTGCCCGGCATCTCGATCGAGCAGGCCGTCACCGATACCGCGTTTGCAACGGACGACGAAAAGATCCGCGAATCCGTCACCGAGCAGATCAACCTGGTGGGAGTCGTCCCGCCCGCCATCACCGTCGCCAACGAGGATGCCCTGTACCGGGAAAAAAGCCTGGACAGCCTGCTCGCCGGCGTGACCGACACGGGAACGCGAGACCTCGTCGAGGATGCGATAACGGAAACCGCGCTCGGGCCGCGGCTGGAACTCAACCTGCAGCGCATTGCCGCCGAGACCGGCATCGAACCGGGAACTGCCAGCCAGGACTTCAACTCGGTACGCGGCGCGCTGCTTGAGCTGATGCCGATCACCACCGGGTACCAGTTCGAGTTCAACAGCCGTTACTGAAAGGCCCGCCCAGGCCCCGGGGCCTGGCGCAGCGAAAGGATGCCCGCAACGCAGGTTGCGGGCATTTCTGCTTGTGGGGCCCGGGGACCGGGCGGCCATGAGGGTGTGCCGGAGGGGGCGTGCCGGAATGGCCCAAGGTATGATTCCGCCCTGCCCCGCCCCAATGGACGCCGATGCCACCATGGCCAAGTACCCGCTGCTGCGCAAGCTGCTCGTCTCATCCGAACTGGAAGAAGTCATCGACGCGACGCCCAAGCCGGTCGGCTCGCTCGACTACGATCCGTGGGGCTTCAACTACGACACGGTGAAGCTCGGGCTGGCCGCCTTCAAACCGTTCTACGAGAAGTACTTCCGGGTTGAAACGCACGGCCTGAAAAACATCCCGACCTCCGGGCGCTGCCTGATCATCTGCAACCACAGCGGACAACTGCCGGTGGACGCGATGATGATCGGCTACGCCGTGGCGACCAATCCGATGGGGCCAAGGGCACCGCGGGCGATGATGGAACGTTTCCTGCCGACCATCCCCTACATCGGCAACCTGCTGAACAACGTCGGCGCGGTGGTGGGTGAACCGGCCAACTGCGCGAAGATGCTCGACAGCGAGGAAGTGATCCTGGTGTTCCCCGAGGGCGTGCGCGGTACGGGAAAGGCCTGGAACAAGCGTTACCAGCTGCAGCGCTTCGGGCACGGCTTCATGCACCTGGCCATCGAGCACGACACGCCGATCGTGCCGGTCGGCATCGTCGGCTGCGAGGAATCGATGCCGGCGATCGGCCACCTGCGCAAGACGGCGCGCAAGATCGGCCTTCCCTATATCCCGATCGGGCTGCCTTTCCCGTTGCCGACGAAGATCATCATCAACATCGGCGAACCCATGCGCTTTGGAACGGCCGATTCCGAAGACGAAATCCGCGACAACGTGGAGGCGGTGAAGTCCCGGATCGAGGCGCTCATCGCCAAGGGACTTTCCGAGCGCAAGGGGGTGTTCGCATGACCGGCGAGAAGACGAAGTCAAACCGAAGCGCGCCCACCGGGAAGCCACCGTCGCGCAAGCGTACTGCCGCTGCCACGAAGACTGCGGAAGGCGCGGCGAAATCCGCCGGCCGGCCAGCGGTGATGGTCACCGGTGCCGGCGGTGCGCTCGCCCAGCAGGTGATCAGGCGATTGCGGCGCGACCACCAGGTGATCGCCGTGGACTTCCGCCACCAGCCGGAGTTGGGCGGCGACGTGAAGGGCTACAAGGTCGACTTCAACAAACGGGAATTCGAGGACATCTTCCGCCGCCACCGGCCGATAGGGATCATCCACCTCGGCCGCATGCTGACATCCCAGGGGACGCGCGCCAGCCGCTACGCGGCGAATGTGCTCGGTACGCAGAAACTGCTCGAGCTCGCGGTGAAGCATGGCGTGGGACAGGTGGTGGTGATGTCCACTTTCCACGTCTATGGCGCGCACCCGTACAACCCGGCATTGATCGAGGAGAACGCACCGCTCAAGGCCACGGAAATCAACAGCGACCTCGTCGATTCGGTCGAACTGGAAAACCTCGCCGCCATCTACCTGTGGAAACATCCGGAACTGCACATGACGGTATTGCGTCCGTGCAACGTGATCGGCCCCGGCGTGAACAACACCATCAGCCGCATCCTGGCCGCGCGCCATGCGCCCTGGCTGATGGGCTTCTCCCCGGTCATGCAGTTCCTGCACGTCGAGGACACCGCCGATGCCGTGGAGGTCGCGTTCCGCAAGAACCGGCCCGGCATCTACAACGTGGCGCCGGCGGACTGGGTGGCCTACGACAAGGCACTCGCGCGTTGCGGCTGCAGCAGGATTCCCATCCCGTCGATTCCCGGGAACGTGCCCAAGGCGATCAGTTCGCTGCTGGGCTGGCGGTCCTTCCCGCTGTACCTGGTGAACTACTTCAAGTTCCCGGTGGTGATCGACGGCACGCTGTTCCGGAAAACTTTCGGTTTCGAGCCGCGCTACAGCCTGGACGAAATGTTCAGCCACTACCGCGAGACGAAGCAGTCCTCGTGAGGCGGGTTCCCGCACTGTTGTTGCTGGCCGGCATGCTGCCGGGGCCTGCCTGCGCCGAGCTGCCGGGTCTCTCGCCGCTGGTTGCCAGTTACCGCACCACGGTGAACGGCGTGCCGGCCGGCACGCCGGCCAAGGTCGAGATCCGTGCGATCGGCGGCACGCGCTACGAGGCAAACTTCCATATCCAGAACCGTTTTTTTCGCCACGAAGAGGTGTCCCGCTTCGACTGGCAGGACTGCAAGGTCACCGCGCGGGAATACCGGCATGAGTTTGCCGGCCTCGGCATCGAGCGCGACAGCGCCGTGGTATTCGACTGGCCGCGCATGCTGGCGATCGAGACCCGTGGCGAAACGCTGCGTGAAATCAGGCTGACACCGGACATCGCCGACGGGCTGAACATGGCAATGCTTGCACGTTGCCGGCTCCGCAACGGCGAGCGGGCACTGGATTTCCCCATCATCTACCGCGGCGAACGCAAGGAACTGCATTTCGTGGTGACCGGCCGGGAAGTGGTGGAAACCGCGCTCGGCAATTTCGACTCGCTGGTGATCGAACGACGCTACCCGAACAGCCGGTTCAAGCGGACCCGCGTGTGGGTCGCGCCGGCGCTCGACTGGTTCATGGTGCGATTCGAACACGTGGAGAACCCCGCCGCGCGCGGCAGCATGCTCATCACCGGGTTCAGCCAGGAAGGCAAGCTGCTGCCGGCACCACCGGCCAGGCAGCCGTGACGGTGGAGACAACGGTCGTCGCCCACGCGCTGCAACTTTTTCGTCAAGGACGGATGGCAGAGGCACTGCCAGTGCTGGAAAGCCTGCTGGCAGACGGCAACACACCGCTGCCCTGCATCCTGGCGCTGGCCGACGCACGGGAAGCCACGGGGGACGCCGCTGGCGCGGTGCGCCTGCTCACAGCCCTGCACGACGCCATGCCGCAACCGGACTTCGCGTTGGCGCTTGCCGCCGCCCTGCAACGTGCCGGCGACCGGCTCGCGCTGGATGCCACGCTGCCGGGCCTGCGCAACGCACACCCGGCGGACCAGCGACTGGCGGCGCTGCATGCGGAACACCTGCTCAAGCGCGGCGACTTCGCCGACGGCTTCGACCTGCTGCCGGCACGCTGGTCGATCTCCGGCGGCACCGCGATGACCCATGCGCTGCCCTGCCCGGAATGGGATGGCACGCCGTTTCCGGGCAGGTTGCTGGTCGGCACCGAGCAGGGGCTCGGGGAGGTCGTGCTCTGGTCTTCGATGCTTGCCGACCTTGTCCGTCTCGGGCAGAAAACGCTGGTGGCCTGCGACGCACGATTGCTGGCGTTGTTCCGGCGCTCGTTTCCGCCAATCGAATTCGCCGATGCCGCCGGCACGCCGTTGCAGGAACCCGGCAAGAACCTCACCAACCGCCGCATCGAGTCCGCAGACCTCGGCCGCCTGTTCCGGCGGTCGGCAGGCGATTTCCCGCAGGCCGCGCGTGGATGGCTGGTCGCCGATCCGGCGCGGACCGCAGCGCTGCGCGACGCCTACCGGCAGCGATTCCCGGGCAAGCGGCTGGTGGGCCTGTCCTGGTGCAGCCACCGCCCGCTGCGCAACGAGAGCAAGGACATCCCGCTTGCCGACCTCACGCAACTGCAGCAGCAGGACACTGTCTGCGTCAGCCTGCAGTACGGGGATGTCGCCGGGGACATCGCGTTGCTGCGCGCGCACGGACTGCCCGTTCATGTTGATCCGGATATCGACATCACCCGGGATGTCGACGGGAGCTGCGCGCTCGCCGGTGCACTGGACGAAGTGATCTCCTGCAGCAACACCATGGCGCACCTGGCGGGCGCGCTGGGCCGGCCGGTGCAGTTGCTCCTGCCCGGCCCGCGCTATGTGCTCTGGTACTGGGGATATGAGGGCACGACCACGCCCTGGTACCCGAGCATGCGCATCCGGCGCGGGCCAGGCCCCGTTGGCAGCGACACCAGCCCGTAACGCGCAGCACGGCCCGCAGCACCCCGGCCCTCAGCGCCCCGGCCCGGCTATCGGTTACACTCTGCGGCCCTTTTTCTAGCGTCCGCAGCAGCAGAGCCATGTCGACCCAGCCCATCGAAAACGCCAACGTCCGCGCCATCGAGCCCCTGATCACCCCGCGCCAGTTGCACAACGAACTGCCGCTGAGCGCAAAGGCGCGCGAGACCGTCGACACCGGCCGCGAAACCATCAAGGCGATCCTCGACCGCAGGGATCCGCGCCTGTTCATCGTGATCGGGCCCTGCTCGATCCACGACACGAAGGCAGCGATGGAATACGCGGGCAAGCTGAAGGCGCTCGCCGAGGAAGTGAAGGACACGCTGTACCTGGTGCTGCGCGTGTATTTCGAGAAGCCGCGTACCACGGTCGGCTGGAAGGGCCTGATCAACGACCCGTACATGAACGACACGTTCCGCATCCAGGACGGCCTGCACATCTCGCGCCGCCTGTTGCTGGACCTTGCCGAACTCGGCCTGCCGACCGCCACCGAGGCGCTGGACCCGATCAGCCCGCAGTACCTGCAGGACCTGATCAGCTGGAGCGCGATCGGCGCGCGCACCACCGAATCCCAGACGCACCGTGAAATGAGTTCCGGCCTGTCAACGCCGGTCGGTTTCAAGAACGGTACGGACGGCGGACTGGAAGTCGCGACCAACGCGCTGCAGTCGGTTGCCCACCCGCACAGTTTCCTCGGCATCAACGGCGACGGCCAGGTGAGCATCGTGCACACCACCGGCAACAAGTACGCGCACGTCGTGCTGCGCGGCGGCAACGGCAAGCCGAACTACGATTCGGTGAGCGTGGCGCTGGCCGAACAGGCGCTGGCGAAGGCGAAGGTCAGCGGCAACATCATGGTTGATGCCAGCCACGCCAACTCCAACAAGGACCCGGGCCTGCAGCCGCTGGTGATGGACAACGTCGCCAACCAGATCGTCGAAGGCAACAAGTCGATCGTCGGCATGATGGTCGAGAGCCACCTGAAGTTCGGCAACCAGAAAATCCCGAAAGACCTGTCGCAACTCGAGTACGGCAAGAGCGTCACCGACGGCTGCATCGACTGGGAGATGACCGAGGACGCCGTACGCAAGATGGCCGACAAGTTGCGCGCCGTATTGCCCAGGCGCGGCAAGCCGGACTGATCAGCGCCGCACGAAGCGAAGCGACGAGACATGCAGCAGAACAGGATCGCCCTCGGCATTCAGGCGTTCCAGCAGGCGCAGGCTGCACATGCCGGCAAGGACTACGAGCAGGCCGCGAAGCTATACAGGAAAGCACTGCTCCTGATGCCGGACAACGCGAAGGTGCTGCTGGAAGCCTCGCAGCTTGCGATGGCGATGAAGGACTGGGTCAGTGCCGAAACACTCTTCCGCAAGATCGGCAAACTGCGCCCGCAATCCAACTACGAGGGCTATCTTGGCGAGGCCCTGTTCCGCCAGGGAAAGTTCGCCGAGGCGATTCCTTTTTTTCGAGAGTACCTGGCGCGTTTTCCCGAAAATACGGACGTCATGCATGCGCTGGCCAACAGCCTGTGCAGCCTCGGGCAGTGGGAAGAGGGCCATGCGATGGCGATCCGGGCGCAGCAATTGTGCCCGAAGGCGAAATACCTGGATTCGGTGCTCAATGCGCTCTACCACATGGGTCGGGTCGACGAACTGGAGGCCCTGGCGACCGAAGCACTGAAGCAGTATCCCGAGAGCCCGGAAATCCGCTCCATGTACTCGCTGCACAAGCTGAAGTCCGGCGACCTGGCAGAGGGCTTCCGCTACTTTGCCGATTTCCGCTGGCGCAACAACCTCGACACGCCACCCGACGGCGGGACGCCGGGGCAATGGTGGGACGGCAAGCCCTTCGACGGCACACTGCTGATCACCGCCGAGCAGGGCATGGGGGACGAACTGATGGCGTCGTCGGTTTTCGACGACATCATCGCGATGGGCCAGAAGGCCGTCATCGAATGCGATGCCAGGCTGGTCCCGGTTTATGAACGATCCTTCCCTGCCCTGCAGTTCGTCGTGCGCGGCGAACGAAAGCTCAACGAGATCCACGATGCCGGCGGACGCTTCCGCAAGATCAACATGCTGGACCTGGCCTCGCTGTTCCGCACCGCACCAAACAGTTTCCCCGCCCGGCGCGGCTGGCTGAAGGCCGACCCGGAGAAAACAGCCGGTTTCCGCTCCCGCTACCGGCATCAATGGCCAGGGAAAACACTGGTGGGCATCAGCTGGAAGAGCACGCGCATCATGGAAGGCGGTGCCGACAAGGGCATCAGGCTGGCGGACTTTGCCCCACTGCTCGCAATCCCTGCGGCAACATTCATCAACATGCAATACGGTGCGGTCGGCGAGGAAATCGCCGCAGCGGCCGCGTCGGGCTGCGGCGAAATCCATGTCGATGCGGCCGTTGACACAACGAACGACATCGACACGGTTTTCGCACAGACGGCCGCGCTCGACCTCGTGGTCTCCACCAGCAACACCGCCGTGCACATCGCCGGCGCGCTCGGCGTTCCCTGCTACCTGCTGCTGCCGAAGACACGCCCCATGCTCTGGTACTGGGGCTACCGCGGCGAGCACACGCCCTGGTATCCGTCGCTGCGCCTGCTGCGCAACCCACAAGAAGACAACTGGCAGGAACTGATGGAAGAAGTTGCGCGTCGCGTTGCAGACGAAAGGACGCCGGCACCATGAATCCCGCCGCCCTCAAGGCCGCCGTCAGCGCCTGGCAACAGGCCAAGGCGCTGCACGCCGCAGGCCGGCTTCCCGAATCGGAGCCCTACTACCGCAAGGCGCTGCAGATACTCCCGACCACTGCCGACCTGCTGGCAGACTACGGGCGCCTGGCGGAACAACTGGGTGACTGGAATGCCGCAGAAAAAATCTGGCACCGGTTCAGCGTGGCGGCGCCGACGCGGCCGGCCCTGAACCATCGAGGCCTCGCGCTGATCCAGCTGGAGCGCTTCGATGAAGCACTGGCCGTCCTGCAGGCCCACCAGCAACGCTACCCGGACGACCTCGACAGCCTGGTCAATGTCGCCGTCTGCCTGTCGAGGCTGGACCGGAACGAAGAGGCCGTCCCGTTGCTGCGCGATGCCTGTGCACGGCGACCGGAGCACGAACTGGTGCAGGAATCACTGGCCACGCTGCTGATCAACGCCGGCGAACCGGCGGAAGCCGAAAGCGTGTTGCGCGGTGCGATCGCGCGCTTTCCCGGCAACAACGACCTGCGCTACATGCTGATGGAGCACCGGCTAAAGACATTCGACTTCGCCGGCGGTTTCAACCTGTTCGACGCCCGCTGGGGGACGCGCTTCGTGGGCCAGGCCTTCACCCTGCCCCGTGACCGCCTGTGGGACGGCGAGCCGTTCGAAGGAAAACTGCTGGTGCGTGCCGAACAGGGCATCGGCGATGAACTGCTCTACTCGAACCTGTTCGGCGACCTGCTTGCCCGCCACGCCGATGCGGTTTTCGACTGCGACCCGCGGCTGCTGCCGCTGTTTGCCCGCTCGTTCCCGCAGGCGACATTCATTTCCCGGGACACCCCGGAGGACGATCCACTGCGCGCCGGTTACGCGCGCCAGTGCGTCGCCGGTGACCTCTGCCGCTGGCTGCGGCGCAGCGTCGACGATTTCCCGCGCCGCAGCGGCTGGCTGAAACCCGATGCCGCGCGCCGTGATGCCCTGCTCGCGGAGTACCGTTCGCGTTTCGGCAGCCTGCTGCGCGTGGGCATCTCCTGGCGCAGCAAGCATCCGGTGAACGGGCCGGCAAAATCGCTGGCACTGGAACAACTCAAGCCACTACTGGCACTGCCGGGCATCCGGTTTTTTGCCCTGCAATACGGCGATACCGCCGATGAAATCCGCCGCTTCTCGGAAACACAGGGCATCGACATCCACGTCGAAGCAGCGGTCGATCCCACCCATGACCTCGACGGGCTGGCGGCACAGATCGATGCCATGGACGTCGTCGTGTCCACCAGCAACAGCACCGTGCACCTCGCCGGCGCCCTCGGGGTGCCGACCTGGGTGATGCTGCAGCGCGACCAGGGGCTGTCCTGGTACTGGGGCTACGAGGGCGAGCGCATGCCCTGGTATCCCAACACCCGTCTGCTGCGCTGCCCCGCCCGCGGCGACTGGCAACCGGTGATACACGAAGTGGCGTCCCGCCTTGCCGCACGCGCCCGCACCGGCTCCTGACAAACGAGGCGTGGCTCCCGTATCCTCACTGCCGCACGACAACAACAATACCCACGGACAGCCCCCGCATGATTCGCGTCTTTGTCGGCTATGACCGGCGCATCGGCCTGATCTACGACGTCTTCGCCCACAGCGTGATGCGTCACAGTTCAGAGCCGGTTTCGTTCACGCCACTGAACATCCAGCACCTTGCCCGGCACCTGGACCGCGAGCTCGACCCGCTGCAGTCGACGGAGTTTTCCTTCTCGCGCTTTCTCACCCCGTTCCTGTGCAACTACGAGGGCTGGGCGCTGTTCTTCGACAACGACATGCTGATGCTCGATGACATCGCCAAACTCTGGGCGCTGCGTGACGAGCGTTACGCCGTGCAGGTGGTGAAGCACCATCACCAGCCACAGGAAGACACCAAGTTCCTGGGCGAGGCGCAGACGAAATACGAAAAGAAGAACTGGTCCAGCGTGATGCTGTTCAACTGCGTGAAATGCCGCGCACTGACGCCCGAATACGTGAGCAGCGCCAGCGGCCTCGACCTGCACCAGTTCAAGTGGCTGGCAGGGGACCACGAGATCGGCGAACTGCCGCACCGCTGGAACCACCTGGTCGACTACGACCCGGAACTGCCGGCCGGGGAAATCTCCAACCTGCACTACACGCTGGGCGGGCCCTATTACTTCGATTACCGGAACTGCGACTACGCGGACCTGTGGCTGGCAGAACGCGAGCACCTGCTGCACATCGAGCAAAGAAAACTGACCGGGCCGGCACAGGAAAGCGCGAACTGGTCGCGCCAGTCGCCAAGCCCCCGCTACACCTCGCTGATCGGGATGTGCCGGGAAATGCACTTCGAAGGGGAAAAATTCCAGGGCGTCGCACCGGAGCAGACGTTTCCCGGGCAGAGCCTCATACCCCATGTGGCGCCCATCAAGCGGCTGATCGACCGGGTCGGTGCCGGGACGGTGCTGGACTACGGCTGCGGAAAAGGCGCGCAGTACCGGCCGATGACCATCAACACCACCGACGGGCGCGTGTTCAACAGCGTGGCCGAACTGTGGGGCACGGACATCACGCTGTATGACCCGGCCTACACGCCCTTCTCGACGTTGCCGGAGGGCAGGTTCGATGCCGTGATTTCCACTGATGTCCTGGAGCATTGCCCCGAAGAGGACTTGCCCTGGATCATCGACGAACTGTTTTCCTACGCGAACAAGCTGGTCTACGCGAACGTCGCCTGCTACCCGGCCGGCAAGCGACTGCCCAACGGCGAAAACGCCCATGTGACCGTCAGGCCGCTGGATTACTGGTCCGCGCAGTTCCAGCGCGCTGCAGACAGGCACCCGGAGATCAACTGGGTGTTGGTGGTCGACGAGCGAATGACGGACGCTGACGGGCAGGTGAAGAGCATCCAGCGGACGCTCTCGAACTTGCCCTGCTGAACACCGTGCAGGGGCAGGAGCCCCTGCGACAGGTCACTTGTAGTACGCGTTCTCGCGCACCGTGTGGTCGGTCTTGTCGCGCACGCCCTTGAGTTCCGGGATGCGCTCCATCAGCGTCTTCTCGACGCCGTCACGCAAGGTGAGATCAACCGCCGCGCAACCCTGGCAGCCACCACCGAATTCCAGCGTCGCGATGCCGTCTTCCGAGAGATTCAGCAGCGATACGTTGCCGCCGTGCGAGGCCAGGTTCGGGTTGACCTCGGAATACAGGAAGTAATTGATCTTCTCTTCCAGCGTGGCGTCCGGGCGCAGGTCCGGCACCTTGGAACGCGGCGCGCGGAAGGTGAGCTGGCCGCCCATGGCGTCCTTCTTGTAGTCGATCACCGCATCGACCAGGTAGGGCACGCTCTTGCCTTCGATGAAGGCGTGGAAGCCCTCGTACTCGTAGCGCTGGTCGCCCTCGACCTCCTCGCCCGGCAGGCAGTAGGCCATGCAGCACTCGGCGTGCGGGGTGCCCGGGCGCTCAACGAAGATGCGCACACCGATCCCCGGCGAACTCTGCTTGGCCAGCAGCCCGAGCAGGTATTCCTGCGCCTCGGGCCTGATATCGACGAGTCGTTCTGACATCCGGGCAATACCCTAGTGATTTGGTCGGGATTGGGCGGCATTATACGGGCTCACCACCGCCCGGCAATGGGGAAAAACCTTCGTCATGCGGACGATTTGACGGCGAACAACCTCATTCCTCGCCGTCATCCTCATCACCGGCGGCGACGGCGACCTGGTCGTCGGCCAGTTCGGCGAACTGTGCACGCAACCGCTCGATGGCACCGGGTTCCGCCCGGAACCGCAACGGACGGTCATCCACCCGCACCAGCAGCCGCTCCGCTTCCAGCCAGGCCAGCGTCGCGATGACCTGCCCGGCAATCAGCGCTATCACCGGGCTGACCGAGGGCTTGTTGACTACCGCGACAATGCTTTCGTAGGCCGTGCGCGGCTCGTCGCGGCAAAAGGCGAGCGTGCGCTGCAGGCGGCGCGCATGGAAACGCCGGATATCGCGGATGCGGCCGGCCAGGTCGCGGAACATCGGCCCGTGGCTGGGCAACACGGTGGTGGTGGCCGGCAGCCCGCTGAAGTTGTCCAGCGAATCGAGGAAGTCGCGCAGCGGGTTGTCCGCCGCGCCCCACCAGACACTGATGTTCGGGTAGATCGTCGGCAGCAGGTGGTCGCCGGAGATCAGCCAGCCGTCATCGGACAGCAGCGTCGCGTTGGCCGGCGTGTGGCCGCTGCCGAAGCGCACGCGCCATGGCCGCCCCGCCGCATGCACGAGTGCGCCGTCGGCAAGCGTTTCGGTCACGCAGTCCAGCGCCGGGCAGCCGTGCCGGAAGAAACCGAGCATGCCCAGGATGTTGACGCACTGGTCCTCGGGCACGCCCCAGCGCCGGAAGAACGCCGTCACTTCCGGCCCCTGCTTCACCGAACCGCGCCAGAGGCGGTGCAGGGCGTCCATCTCGGCATCCGCCAGCAGAACCGGGGCGCCGGTGCGTTCGGCCAGCCATTGCGCGTTGCCGGCATGGTCCGGGTGCGCGTGGGTGAGCAGGATGCGGCGCACGCCGGCCGATGCAAGCGGCCCGTCGAGCACCGCCGTCCAGAGCGCGCGCGTCTCGTCGGTGCGGTGCCCGGTGTCGACGATGACCAGGCCGTTGTCGTCATTCAGCAGGTAACAGTTCACGTGCCCGGGGTTGGCACGCATCGGCAGTGACAGGCGATGGATGCCGGTCGCCAGTTGCACCGGCTCGCCGAGGCGGATTTCGGGATGCTGCAGCAGTTCAGTCACGGTGAATCCTGGTATCGCCGCACGAGTCCGCACGAAAGAAACCGTTGTATACGCAATCGCGCACGATGCTGGCCATGACCGGCCGGCAAGGATCAGCGGTCGATCCGGTCAGCCGCCCGGCCGGCGACACCGTCGTGCACGATGCGGGTTCTCGCCGGACGGATTGGCTACACTTGCCCGCCCTGCCGCCCGACCCGATCACCGGAACCGCCACATGACCGCCGCTGCCCGTACCGCCGCCCTGCACGCCGCCCTCGCCCGCCGCATCCTGATCCTCGACGGCGCCATGGGCACGATGATCCAGCAGCACGGGCTGACCGAGGCGGACTATCGCGGCGAGCGCTTCGCGCAGCACCCGCACGACCTCAAGGGCAACAACGACCTGCTGGTGCTGACGCGGCCGGACGTGATCAGCGGCATTCATCGCCAGTACCTGGAGGCCGGCGCCGACATCCTGGAAACCAACAGCTTCAACTCGACGCGCGTGTCGCAGGCCGATTACCACCTGGAGGACCTGGTCCCCGAACTTAACCGCGAGGCCGCCGCGCTGGCACGTCGCCTGTGTGACGAGTTCACCGCCCAGAACCCGGACAAGCCGCGCTTCGTCGCCGGCGTGCTCGGGCCGACCAGCCGCACCGCCTCGCTGTCGCCGGACGTGAACAACCCGGGCTTCCGCAACACCTCGTTCGACGAACTGGTGGCCAACTACGTCGAGGCCACGGCGGGCCTGGTCGAGGGCGGCGCCGACATCCTGCTGATCGAAACGGTGTTCGACACGCTGAATGCCAAGGCAGCCGTGTACGCGGTGCAGGAATACTTCGCGCGCGAAGGCATCGAGTTGCCGGTGATGATCTCCGGCACCATTACCGACCTGTCCGGGCGCACGCTGTCGGGGCAGACGGCCACCGCCTTCTGGTATTCGCTGCGCCACGCGAAGCCGCTGTCGATCGGCCTGAACTGCGCGCTGGGCCCGAAGGAGCTGCGCGCCTACGTGCAGGAACTGTCGACCATCGCCGACACGCGCATTTCGGCACACCCGAACGCCGGCCTGCCCAATGCCTTCGGCGGCTACGACCTCGAACCGGCGGAGATGGCGTCGATCATCGCCGAGTGGGCGGCGAGCGGCTTCCTGAACATCATCGGCGGCTGCTGCGGCACCACGCCGGAGCACATCCGGGCCATCGCCGCAGCGGTGGAAAAACACCCGCCACGCGCGGTGCCGGAGATTGCACCGGCCTGCCGCCTGTCCGGCCTGGAACCCTTCGTGATCGAGCGCGGCAAGAGCCTGTTCGTCAACGTCGGCGAGCGCACCAATGTCACCGGCTCGAAGATGTTCGCCCGGCTGATCCTGGAGGAGAAATTCGACGAGGCGCTGGCAGTGGCCCGCCAGCAGGTCGAGAACGGCGCCCAGGTGATCGACATCAACATGGACGAAGGCATGCTCGATTCGCAGGCCGCCATGGTGACGTTCCTGAACCTGTGCATGAGCGAGCCGGACATCGCGAAAGTGCCGGTGATGATCGATTCCTCGAAGTGGGAGATCATCGAGGCCGGCCTGAAGTGCGTGCAGGGCAAGTGCATCGTCAACTCGATCTCGATGAAGGAAGGCGAGGCCGACTTCCTCGACAAGGCGCGCAAGTGCCTGCGTTACGGCGCCGCTGTGGTGGTGATGGCCTTCGACGACAAGGGACAGGCCGACACCTTCGAGCGCAAGTCGACGATCTGCAAACGATCCTACGATCTCCTGACCGGCATTGGTTTCGACCCGGCAGACATCATCTTCGACCCGAATATCTTCGCGGTGGCCACCGGCATCGAGGAGCATCACCGCTACGGCCTGGACTTCATCGAGGCCTGCGCCTTCGTGCGCGACCACCTGCCGCACGCGCTGACCTCCGGCGGCGTATCCAACGTCTCGTTCTCGTTCCGCGGCAACAACCGCGTGCGCGAGGCCATTCACGCCGTGTTCCTCTACCACGCGATCCGCGCCGGCCTGAACATGGGCATCGTCAACGCCGGCCAACTGGAAATCTACGAGCAAGTGCCGCCGGAACTGCGCGAGCGCATCGAGGACGTGATCCTCGACCGCCGGCCGGACGCCGGCGAACGCCTGCTGGAGACCGCCGAGCAGTTCAAGGGCGATGGCGCGCAAAAACAGGCCGAAGACCTCGCCTGGCGCGAACTGCCGGTCGGCAAGCGGCTGGAGCACGCGCTGGTGAAAGGCATCACCACGTTCATCGTCGAGGACACCGAAGAAGCGCGACAGCAGGCGCGGCGGCCGATCGAAGTGATCGAAGGGCCGCTGATGGCCGGCATGAACGTGGTCGGCGACCTGTTCGGCGAAGGCAAGATGTTCCTGCCGCAGGTGGTGAAATCCGCCCGCGTGATGAAGCAGGCGGTCGCGCACCTGATTCCCTACATCGAGGCGGAGAAAGGCCCGGACGCCCAGAGCAAGGGCAAGGTGCTGATGGCCACGGTGAAGGGCGACGTGCACGACATCGGCAAGAACATCGTCGGCGTGGTCATGGCCTGCAACGGCTACGACGTCGTCGACCTCGGCGTGATGGTGTCCTGCGAGAAGATCCTGGCGGCCGCGCGCGAACAGAAGGTGGACATCATCGGGTTGTCCGGCCTGATCACCCCGTCGCTGGACGAGATGGTGCATGTCGCGAAGGAAATGGAACGCGAAGGCTTCGACATCCCGTTGCTGATCGGCGGCGCGACGACCTCGAAGGCACACACCGCGATCCGCATCGAGCCGGGCTACAAGCGCGGCGTCACGGTCTATGTGCCGGATGCCTCGCGCGCGGTCGGCGTGGCCACGTCGCTGCTGTCACGCGACCTCAAGGACGGTTTCATCAGCGATCGCCGCGCCGAGTACGCCGACATCCGCGAGCGGGCCAAAAACCGCAAGCCCAAGGGCGTGACCGTGCCCTACGCCGATGCCACGGGCCGCGGCACGCCGGTCGACTGGGCGTCGTATGCGGCGAAAAAGCCGTCGTTCCTCGGCACACGCACATTCACCGGTTACGACCTGAAATCGCTGGTCCCCTACATCGACTGGACGCCGTTTTTCGTAAGCTGGGACCTCGCCGGCAAGTTCCCGAAAATCCTCAACGACGAGGTGGTGGGCGAGGCGGCACGCAGCCTGTGGCAGGACGCGCAGGCCATGCTGGAAAAACTGCTGGCCGACCCGCGCATCCAGGCCAATGCCGTGCTCGGCTTCTGGCCGGCCAACCGGGTCGGTGCCGACGACGTGGCGCTCTATACCGATGACAGCCGAACGCAGGAACTCGCGCGCTTCCACTTCCTGCGCCAGCAGGTCGTGGTCGAGGGCAAGCCGCTGCGCTCGCTGGCGGATTTCGTGGCGCCGAAGGATTCCGGCGTCGCCGATTACCTGGGCGCCTTCGCGGTGACGGCGGGGCTCGGTGTCGAGGACATTGCCCGCGAATACCAGGACCAGGGCGACGACTACTCGGCGATCATGGTCAAGGCGCTCGCCGACCGGCTGGCCGAGGCCTTCGCCGAGCACATGCATGCCCGTGTCCGTCGCGAACTCTGGGGCTACGCCGCCGACGAGCAACTGGACAACGACCAGCTCATCGACGAGCAATACGCCGGCATCCGTCCGGCGCCGGGCTACCCGGCCTGTCCGGACCATACCGAGAAAGGCATCCTGTTCGACCTGCTCGATGCACCGAGCGCGGCCGGCATCACCCTCACCGGGAATTTCGCGATGTGGCCGCCCTCTTCCGTCAGCGGCTTCTACTTCGCGCACCCGGACGGCCGCTATTTCAACGTCGGCAAGATCGCCCGCGACCAGGTGGAGGACTACGCCGCCCGCAAGGGCATGACGGTGCCCGAAATCGAGCGCTGGCTGGGCTCAAACCTCGGTTACGAGGCGTGACCGGCACCGCGTCAACTTCACCGCGTGAACGTCACGGCCGCGTACATCAACGCGCCACAAGCGCGGTGATGTACGGCCCGGCTAGGTAGAAGAACGAATGGGGCGCCGGACGGCACGGCGGCTATCGTCCGCCCTGCAGTACATCCCCGGAAGCACCCATGCCTCGCCGCCTTCTCCTGGTTCGCCATACAGGGCAAACCATCAGCAAACGCCCGGAAGGCACCCGTCCCCTCTTCGATCCGTCACTGGCCGGCAAGGTCGGAGACGACCCCGCGCAACGCTATCTCGGGCTGGCCATCGGCGGCGTGATGCTGCTGGTTGTCGCCATGGTCGTGTTCGTCGCCTGGACACTCCGGTACACCGGCTGAGTGCACCGGGTGACCACACCTCGTTATCGGTGCAGATGAATAGGGATATCACTGCTTTGCGCTTTGTCCGATGAAGCACTGCTGCTAACCTGCCGCCGCTCAAGTTACCGGCAGCCCGCACGGCCCTCCCGGCCGCGCGCGACTCTTCACGGAATCCAGCATGTACGTCTATTCGGACATCGACCGCCGCCTCGTCGCCGAGCGCGCCGCCCAGTTCCGCGACCAGACCCGTCGCTTCCTGGCCGGCGAGCTGACCGCCGACGAGTTCCGCCACCTGCGCCTGCGCAACGGGCTCTACATCCAGCGCTACGCGCCGCTGTTCCGCATCGCCGTGCCGTACGGGATGATGAACAGCCGGCAGTTGCGCAAGATCGCCGACATCGCCCGCCGCTACGACAAGGGCTACGCGCACATCAGCACGCGCCACAACGTCCATTTCAACTGGCCGGACCTCGAGGACGTGCCGGACATCATCGACGAGCTGGCCACCGTCGAGATGCATTCCATCCAGACCAGCGGCAACTGCGTGCGCAACATCGTCACCGACCATTTCGCCGGCGTTGCCCCGGACGAGATCGCCGACCCGCGTCCCTGGTGCGAACTGATCCGCCAGTGGGGCACATTCCACCCCGAATTCAACTGGCTGCCGCGCAAGTTCAAGATCGCCGTCACCGCCACCACCACGGACCGTTCGGTCTGGATCTTCAACGATATCGGCGTCCGGCTGGACCGCGTCGACAACGGCGTGACGTACTTCAGCGTCGCCGCCGGCGGCGGCCTCGGCCGCACGCCGATGGCCGGCAGCATCCTGCGCTCGGACATCGCCGGCGAAGACCTGCTGTCCTACCTGGAGGCGATCATGCGGGTCTACAACCAGCATGGCCG
>JBKHWN010000035.1:0-10608 GCA_046566505.1 Gammaproteobacteria bacterium | reverse complement strand
CCACGTCGAAATAGCGGTCGATCTTGACGGGAATGATGGTTGCCATGGGCTTTCCTTCGTTGCATCGGGACACGGCGCCCTCCCGGACGCCGCGGCGCCGCAGGAAGGCGGAGCGCACATGGTGTCATCCCGCCTTGCCGGCGCGCTTGTGCCGCAATCAAGTGCGGGGTGGGGTTCTGGTGCCGATTGACTGGCTTTTTGCGACAGGTTTTCGCTGATCATGCCGCTGTCGGCAGCCGTGGCCCCGGCCGGGAATCGACGGCTCAGGGCCGGTAGAAAAGCCCCGGTGCCAGCAGTGCCCACTGCTCGGGCCACTGCTCGGTCGGCAGGTGCCGGAAGCCGCTGCGCACGAACTGGGCGATGCGGCCTTCCGCCGTGGCCATCAGCATGTTGGCCGTCGCCGTCGCCGTGGCGCGCGTCCGCAGGCCTTCATTGATCTCGGCATCACGCATGATTTGCCGCAGCAGCATCTCGAACCGGTCGAGCACCTGGTTGGCACGCTGGCGCAGCCGGTCGTTCTCGCCGGCGAGTGCATCACCGGTCAGCAACCGCGTGATCCCGGGGTTGCGTTCGGTGAAGCCGAGCAGCAGTGCAACGCATTTTTCCAGTCGATCGAGCGCGGTTGGCTGCTCGGCGACAATCAGGTTGGTGCGGGTGAACAGCGTCTCCTCGATGAACTCGATCAACCCCTCGAACATCTTCGCCTTGCTGGGAAAGTGCCGATACAGGGCGGCTTCGGATACACCCACCTCGCGCGCCAGTGCCGCGGTGGTGATACGCCCGCCTGGTTCCTGCTCCAGCATGCTGGCCAGGCACTGGAGAATGTGCTGTCGACGGGAGATTTTCTGTTCGCGCACGGTGGGTCCTGCCCTGAAGACGTTGAGTCCGTTGTCGATCAGTCGTTGCCGGTGATCAGCGTGCCGATGCCACGATCGGTGAAGATTTCCAGAAGTACCGCATGCGCGATGCGGCCGTCGATGATGTGCGCGCTGCGCACGCCGTTGGCTGCCGCATCGAGCGCGCACTGGATCTTTGGCAGCATTCCGCCGTAGATGGTGCCGTCTGCGACCAGGTCATCAACCTGCTTGAGCGTCAGCCCGGTCAGCACGTTGCCCTGCTTGTCGAGGATGCCCTTGACGTTGGTCAGCAACAGCAGCTTCTCTGCCTTGAGTGCCTCGGCCACGCGCCCGGCGACCAGGTCTGCGTTGATGTTGTAGGAGACACCCTGCGCGTCAACGCCAACCGGGGCAATGACCGGGATGAAGTCACTGTTGACCAGCATGTCGATCACGCGGGTATCGATCGCTTCCACTTCGCCGACATGCCCGATGTCGATGATTTCCGGCGCCTTGTTTTCCGGCGCGTCGGCGTTCTGGCGGGTGATGAACAGTTTTTTGGCGCGGATGAACTGCCCGTCTTTCCCGGTAAGCCCCACCGCGCGACCACCGGCCTGGCTGATCAGGTTGACGATGGACTTGTTCACCTGCCCGCCGAGCACCATCTCGACCACGTCCATCGTCTCACTGTCGGTGACGCGCATGCCTTCAACGAAGCGCGACTCCTTGCCAATGCGCGCGAGCAGCCCGGAAATCTGCGGGCCGCCGCCATGCACCACCACCGGGTTGATGCCGACCGCCTTCAGCAGCACTATGTCACGGGCAAAACTCATTTCCAGCGCGTCGTCGACCATCGCATTGCCGCCGTACTTGACCACGAAGGTCTTGCCGGCAAAGCGCTGGATATAGGGCAGTGCCTCGACGAGGACGCGGGCAATCGTATCCGGGGTCTGGCTGGGCTTGCTCATCTGTGCAGGGACTCAGAAAGGGATTTCCAGGGACGGTTCTATCTTCGCCAGTTGTGCCCGGAACACGTCCTTGACGCGTGCCAGTTCCTCGTCGGTTTTTGCCTCGAAGCGGGCCACGAGGTTCGCCGTGGTGTTCGATGCGCGCAACAAGCCCCAGGCGTCCGGGTAGTCCACGCGCACGCCGTCGATGGTAATGGCGTTGCCGCCGGGAAACTCGCCCGCCTGCTGGAGCGCATCGATGATGGCGAACTTGCGCTGCTCGGGTACGGCGATATTGATTTCCGGCGTCGAGATGTTTTTCGGGAATGCAGCGAATACCTGGTCGATCGATTCGGTTTCCAGCGACAGGATCTCCAGCAGGCGGGCCGCCGCGTACATGGCGTCGTCGAATCCGGGCCAGCGGTCGTTGAAGAAAATATGCCCGCTCATCTCGCCGGCCAGTGCCGCGCCGGTTTCCTTGAGCTTGGCCTTGATCAACGAATGCCCGGTACGCCACATGATCGGCCGTCCGCCATTCTGGCTGATCACGGAGGCCAGGTCGCGCGTGCACTTCATGTCGAAGATGATGTCGGCGCCGGGGCTGCGCATCAGCAGGTCGCGCGCGTAAAGCATCATCAGTCGGTCCGGGAATATCACCTCGCCCTGCGGGGTAACGACGCCGATGCGGTCCCCGTCGCCATCGAAGGCCAGGCCAAGGTCCGCACCCTCGCGTGCAACGGCCTCGATCAGTTCCTTGAGGTTTTCCGGCTTGCTGGGGTCCGGGTGGTGGTTCGGGAAATGGCCGTCGACATCACAGTACAGCGGGATGATCGTACATCCGATGGAGGAGAGTAGTTGCGGCGCGACCGCTCCCGCCACGCCGTTGCCGCAATCGACGACGATCTTCATGGTGCGGGCGAGCACGATGTCGTCGCGGATGCGCTCGAGGTACTTGCCCGTGAAGTCGATCTGCTCGATCGATCCGGTGCCGGTGCGGAACTCCCCGGCACGGATGCGTTGTTTCAGGGCCTGGATGCGCTTCTCGGCCAGCGTCTCGCCGGCAATCACGATCTTCAGTCCGTTGTAGTCCGGCGGGTTGTGGCTGCCGGTGATGACGACGCAGGATTTCACCGCGCTGTTGGCCGCCGCGAAGTAAATGACGGGTGTCGGCGCCATGCCCAGGTCCAGGACCCTGCAACCGGTGGAGATGACGCCCTGGCTGAACGCCTCGACCATCTGCGGGCCCGACAGCCGTCCGTCGCGCCCGACGTAAAGTGCCTGCTGGCCCTGGTCAAGTGCTTCGGAACCGATCGCCCGTCCCAGGGCACGCATGGTGTCGACAGTCAGTGTTTTTCCGACCACGCCGCGGATGTCATATGCACGGAAAATCTCGTCGGCGACGTCCGGCCCGGCAGTGGCCGGTGCGCGGGTTGCGGTGGCGACGGGTGCATCGTCAGCGTCCATGTCCAGAATATCGATGGCAGCCGTTGCCCGCGCCGGGTTGTTGGCTGCGGTGCCTGCCGTGGCGGTGCCGCCGGCCGGCAGCTCACGGGCAATCCGCGTCAGCGATGCCGCAGCCTCCGCAAAAACGCCCAGTGAAAACTGCGTGCCTGCCGATGTCCGCTCACGGCGAAGAAGTCCTTCGGCGACCTGCAGCAGCATCGACGTGTTGCGGCGCACCGCACGGTCGGCGAGCAGCAGGCTGGCGACAACGGCAACGGCAGCCAGCAGGATCATGACGGCAGCGATGATCCACAGGGCGATCTGTGTCGGCGGTGATACGGCTGACGGGTTGAGTGAATAGGCAACGGTCAGATGCGGGAACAGCGTTTCCTCCTGCAGCCTGTTGACGGTGGTTGCCGGTTCTTGCCCGTAGGTCAGCACGGTCCGCGATTCACCGTCGTCAAAGGTCTGGCGAAGTTCCATGTACCCGGCCGACGTGTCGAAAATCTTCAGGTTTGCGCTGAGCTCGTTAAGATCGAAGCCGACCAGGACGGCGCCAATGACCGCTTCGCCCTCGCCTTTTACCGGCGAGGCCATCAGCAGCAGCGGTCGCTGCTTGATCGGTATGACTTCCGGACGGGTCGGCTGCCCGCGTCGTGCGGAATCCGCCAGGCCCTGAGCCGCGTAGCCCAGCGTGATGCTGTCCAGGTTGTCGGCGAGCGTCAGCAGGAACACCTCGGCGCCGCCGCCCAGGGTGGCGCCGTAAGCGGCGGCAGTTGCCGCGATGCGCGCAGGGTTCGCTTCGGTAAGTGCGTCGCGGGTGCTGGCGGCCTTGGCAATCCCCGCCAGTTGTTGCGAGGCGTTGCCCAGTACCCGGTTGATGAGCGCCACGTGCTGGCGTGCATAGGTGCTCGCCAGCCTTTCGCGCTCGGCATCAATACCGGCATCAATGACCAGTGCCCGTATCAGCAACGTGCCAACCACGATCGCGGCGGCGCCCGCCAGTACGCCCAGCGCGGCGTAGCGGACAATGCCGCCCGGGCCGGCCGGCTTTGCGGACTTCACCGGCCTGGCCGCTTTGGTCGACGCCTTTTCGGTTGCGGCATCCGGTGCACCTTCCGGTTTTGCTTTCTTGACCATGGCTTGCCTTCCTCCCGAATGCTGTCGTGTCTTGTTCGCTGCCGGCGGATTCAGTGGCGGCCGGTATGTCCGAAGCCGCCCTCGCCGCGCGAGGATCCTGAAAACTCGTCGACCACCACCAAACTGGCCTGCACCACCGGCATGATCACCAGTTGCGCGATGCGTTCACCCGGGCTGACGGTGTAGGCGACACCGCTGCGGTTCCAGCAGGACACGAGCAGTTCGCCCTGGTAATCGGAATCGATGAGTCCGACCAGGTTGCCCAGCACCAGCCCGTGTTTGTGGCCGAGCCCGGAGCGCGGCAGGATCATCGCCGCCAGCCCCGGATCGTCCAGGTGTATCGCGATGCCCGTGGGCACCAGCAGCGCGGCGCCCGGATTCAGCGTCATCGGATGCTCGATGCAGGCGCGCAGGTCCATGCCGGCAGACCCTTCGGTGGCGTAGGCCGGCAACGGGATGTCCCGCCCCACGCGCGGATTGAGCACCTTGACCTGGAGTTTCCTGTTCATCTGTAGCGCCTGTTGTCCGGTTTGTCGGGTGCGTCAGTGAGGGCGATGCGCGGCGATCAGTTCGACCAGGGCGCGGGCAATGCGACCCTTGCCGGCGCGCGGCAGTTCCTGGTGGCCGTCCGCCCAGATCACCGTCACGGCGTTGTCGTCACTGTTGAAGCCGATTGCAGGATTGCTGACATCGTTGGCGACGATCATGTTGAGTTTCTTGCGCGTGAGTTTGTCGCGACCGTAGGCGACCACGTCGTGCGTCTCGGCGGCGAAGCCGACGATGAACGGCCGCTGTGCCAGCGCAGCGACCGCGCCGATGATGTCCGGATTCTTCACCAGGTGGAGCACCAGTTCGTCGGCACCCGATTTCTTGATCTTGCGCTCGGCCCGGGTGGCGGGTGTGTAGTCGGCCACGGCGGCCGTGCCGATGAAGATGTCGCAATCCTGCGCGCGGGCGAGCACGGCGTCGTGCATCTGTTGTGCGCTGACCACGTCGACGCGGCTGACGCGCTCCGGTGTCGGCAGGTGCACCGGGCCACTGACCAGCGTGACGAGGGCGCCGGCTTCCATGCAGGCCTCGGCCAGGGCGTAACCCATCTTTCCCGAACTGTGGTTGCTGATATAGCGCACAGGGTCGATGGCTTCGCGCGTCGGGCCGGCGGTGATGAGTACGCGCGCGCCGGCGAGCAATCCGCGCTGGAACAGCCCGGCGGCGGCTGTTGCAATGTCGGCCGGCTCGAGCATGCGTCCGGGGCCGGTGTCGCCGCAGGCCTGCTCGCCTTCGGCGGGGCCGAACAGGTGGACGCCGCGGGCGTGCAGCGTGTCGAGGTTGGCCTGCGTTGCCGCGTCGCGGTACATCGCCTGGTTCATGGCCGGTGCCAGTGCGAGCGGTGCGCCGGTCGCCAGGCAGAGCGTGGTGAGCAGGTCGTTGGCCTGGCCGGTCGCCAGGCGCGCGATGACGTCCGCCGTGGCCGGCGCCACCAGCACCAGGTCGGCCAGGCGGGCCAGCTCGATATGGCCCATGGCGGCTTCGGCGGCCGGGTCGAGCAGGTCGGTATGCACCGGGTTGCCCGAGAGCGCCTGCAGCGTGAGCGGCGTGATGAATTCCCGGCCGCCGGCCGTCATCACGACATGCACTTCGGCGCCGGCTTTCTTCAGCAGGCGAACCAGTTCGGCGCTCTTGTAGGCGGCAATGCCGCCGGTGACACCGAGCACGATGCGCTTGTTGGCGAGTCGTTGCATGCGTGGCGAAGACCCCGGAAAAGGCGGCCGCAGGGCGATCGCCGGGCATGGAAGCGGGTGGGAGACGGAAGATGCGGAACGATACCACCGCCGGCGAATGGTTGCGTAGAGGGTTGGTGAATGCCTGCTAACACGGAAGATCCGGTGTGCGAGGAGATGGATGACCGGGAGGACGTCTGCCGGCCGGCGCTGCGCGAGCGCTTGCTCGCTTCCGGCCCCCAGGGCTTGACCGACGCCGAATTGCTGGCGGTATTCCTCGGCACCGGCGTTGCCGGCCGGTCGGTGGTGCATCTGGCCTCCGACCTGCTGGCCGAGGCCGGGGGGCTGCGGGTACTGCTGGACCGGGAGGCGCGGCATCTGGCTTCGCTGCGCGGCGTCGGTCCGGCGCGGGCCGCCCGCTTTGCGACGGCGCTGGAAATCAGCCGGCGCTACCTCGAGCAGTCGCTGACCCGCCAGGACGTCATGAGCAACCCGGCGACCACGCGCCGTTTCCTGACGGCCAGGTTGCGCCACCTGCGCCACGAGGTCTTTGCCTGCCTGTTTCTGGACAGCCAGCACCGCGTCATCGCCTTCCGGGAGCTTTTCCGCGGCACGATTGACGGGGCCAGCGTCTACCCGCGCGAGGTGGTTGCCGAGGCGCTGGCGCACAATGCCGCCGCCCTGATCCTCGCCCACAACCACCCCAGTGGCGTTGCCGAGCCGAGCCTGGCGGACCGCCAGATTACCCGGCGCCTGGCCGATGCCCTGGCCCTGCTGGATATCCGGGTGCTGGACCATGTGGTGATCGGCGACGGGGAGACGGTCAGCTTTGCCGAGCGCGGATTGTTGTGACCGGCATTACCTTCTGGTATAAAGCGCGTCCCTTTGACCGGGCCCGGCGATGAAACCCGCTCCAGCGAGCGGCCGGGACTGGTGGTTACACGCTCCGGAGAGCCGTCATGTCCAAGGTTTGCCAGGTTACCGGCAAGAAGCCGATTGTCGGGAACACCGTTTCCCACTCGAACATCAAGACCCGGCGTCGTTTCGAGCCGAACCTGCACTACCACCGCTTCTGGCTGGAAAGCGAAAAGCGCTTTGTCCGTCTGCGCGTCTCGTCGCACGGCATGCGCATCATCGACAAGGTCGGTCTCGACCAGGTCGTCGCCCAACTTCGCCAGCGCGGCGAAAAAGTCTAAGGAGCGCCGGTCATGGCCAAGGGTATTCGCGAAAAGATCAAGCTGGTGTCCACTGCGGGCACGGGCTACTACTACACCACCGACAAGAACAAGCGCACCACGCCGGACAAGCTTGAGTTCAAGAAGTACGACCCGGTCGTACGCAAGCATGTCCCGTTCAAGGAAGCGAAGGTCAAGTAACGCGCCTGCGTTGCTGACCGGCAAGACGCCCCGCCCAGCGCGGGGCGTTTTCGTTTTGGCGTTTTCAATCGGCAAGCGTGTCTGGACAGGTTGCCGGCTGCGACCTAGCCGGCGCCGGTTTCGCCAACAGTGCCGGCCACGATTTCCATTGGGCCGGGTGTGCCGGCGACGCGGTAGCGCGCCTTTATCTCGTCCAGGTGGGTGAGCGCGTCGCCGCGCAGGTACGGTTCTTCCAGACAGATGATCTGGTAGATCCCGTAACGCAGCATGGTTTCCGACAGCAGGCGATCGTCGCCGGTGTGCGCCGCCGTGGTGTGCAGGAAGGTCGTCCAGGACGTCGCGAGCACCCACATGTTCAATACCAGCGCCTGCACCTGCTCCTCGCCGGCATCAATCAATCCGGCCGCGATCATCCCGTCGTAGATGGAGCGCGCCTGCCGCATGGTGGTCGTCGCAAAAAGGCTGTAGCGCGAACGCAACTCCGGGTTTTCGGCGAACAACTGCTCGAGATCGCGGTGCAGGAAACGGTATTCCCACAGGCTGCGAAAAATGACTTCGAAATACCCGAGCTTGTCCTGCCAGGTCATGCCGCGCTCCCGGGGCACGTCGAGCAGCCGCGACATCGCGCGTTCGTAGTTGAGGAACAACTCGAAGATGATCTCGCCCTTGTTGCGGAAGTGGTAGTAGAGGTTGCCCGGGCTGATGCCCAGCGCCTGCGCGATGTGGTTGGTGGTGACATTGCGCTCGCCGCGTTCGTTGAACAGCGCGAGGCTGGTCGCGAGGATCCGGTCGCGGGTCTTGGTGGGGGCTGGTGCGGTGTGCATGGGCCGTTTTTCGGTGTCGCGCCATGTGAGTTCGTTGGCGGGTGGCTACGTTGACAGTCTAGAGTAATTACTCTAAAAACCAAAGCCGACGCCGGTCCAGGCAGTCGGTCGATTCCCGAAAACACCCCGGTGCCATGCAGCCGATGATCATTTCCCCGGCCGACCTTTCGCGTCGGCGCTTCCTGCACACCGGCATCGCCGGCAGTGCCCTGCTGGCGACCGGCAGTGCGGTCGCGATCCTCTCCGGCTGTGACCGTCGTCCGGCCACGGCGCAGGGCTACCGGGTGCTGCGTGCCGATGACCTACCGATGTTGCGCAAGATTCTGGCCGCGGCGCTGGCCGGCGCGCTGCCGGAGGATGCCGGTGCGCAGGCCCGCGCCATCAATGGTGCGCTCGCGTCGCTGGATCGCCTGCTCCAGGACACCTCGGACGGCGTGCGCGGCGTGTTCCTGCCGCTTTTCGACCTGATGACCGTGCCGGTCACCCGCGGCCCGCTGTTCGGCCTGTGGACGGCTTGGGGCAGGGCGGGCGTTGAGGACGCGGCCGGCGTGCTCGACCGCCTGGCGTCCAGCCGCACGGAAACCCTGCGTGGCGCCTACAACGGCCTGACGACGCTGGTGAGCCTGGCCTGGTATCTCGACGAGGCCCACCGGGACAACGCGCGCTATCCCGGGCCACCGCGCAAGATCATTGCCTGAGTACCCGGTACTTTCCCGGAAACTTCCTCGCCCGGAACCCCAGATGCAGATGAACGACCTCGAGATACGCGTTGCCGATCCGTGGAAAGCCGGCTTGGCGCGCGGTTGGAAAGTCACCAACGCATCGGCGCTGGCCAGCGACCTCGCGCTGGAGGCAGACGTGGTGATCGTCGGTACCGGCGCCGGCGGCGGAACGGCGGCAGAGATCCTCGCGGCAGCAGGACTGTCGGTGATCCTGGTCGAGGAAGGCATCCTCAAGACATCGGACCAGTTCACGATGGACGAGCGCGAGGCCTATCGCGACCTGTACCAGGAAGGCGTGGCGCGCGCGACCAAGGACGGCGCCATCGGCATCCTGCAGGGACGCAGCGTTGGCGGCACCACCACGGTGAACTGGACATCGAGTTTCCGCACGCCGGATCCGACGCTGCAGCACTGGGGCGAGCGCTACGGCGTGAAAGGTGTTTCGCCGGCAGAGATGGCGCCCTGGTTCGAGCGCGTGGAAGCACGGCTCAATGTGCAGAAGTGGGCGATGCCGCCGAACACCAACAACAACCTGTTGCGTTCCGGGTGCGAAAAGCTTGGCTACACGTGGGCAGTCATTCCGCGCAACGTGAACGGGTGCTGGAATCTTGGCTATTGCGGCATGGGTTGCCCGACCAATGCCAAGCAGTCGATGCTGGTCACCACCATTCCGGCGGCACTGGATGCCGGTGCGCAGCTGTTGTGGCGGTTGCGTGCCGAGCGTGTCGTCCTGAAAGGCGACCGTGTGGCCGGTGTCGATTGCGTTGCGCTTGGTGCCGACGGCCAGTCGGCAACGGGCCGCAAGGTTGCCATCCGCGCACGACACACGATCCTGTCCGGCGGCGGCATCAATACACCGGGCCTTCTGTTGCGATCAAAGGTTCCCGATCCGCACGAACGGGTCGGCAAGCGCACGTTCCTGCATGTCGTGCCCGGCTCGTTCGCGCAGTTCCCGGACAGCGTCGATCCCTATTACGGCGCGCCGCAGTCGGTCTATTCGGATCATTTCCTCTGGGAAGACGTTGCCGATGGCCGCCTCGGCTTCAAATTGGAAGTGATGCCGATGCATCCGGGGATCACCTCGGCACTGATGGGCGTCCACGGGCGAGGCCATCTTGCCGACATGCAGCAATTGCCGCGCACCAACAGTGTGCTGGCGTTGCTGCGCGATGGTTTCCATGAGCAGAGTCCTGGCGGCAGCGTCGAGGTGCGTGCGGATGGTTCGCCGGTGCTGGACTATCCGGTGAATGACTACCTGCTGTCCGGCGCGCGTCGTGCACACGAGGTGATCATCGACATCCAGTTTGCTGCCGGCGCGACGCGGGTGCGGCCGCTGACTTCAAACCCGGTGTGGTTCACCTCGCCGGCGCAGGCGCGCCAGTCGCTGGCCTCGTTCGACTACCGTCCGCAGCACGTCAAGCTGGCGTCGGCCCACGTCATGGGTGGTTGCTGCATGGGCGAGGATCCGAGGGTGGCCGTCTGCGACAGCCGGGGCCGCTACCGCCACCTGGAGGGGCTGTCGGTCATGGATGGCTCGCTGTTCCCGACGTCAATCGGCGCCAACCCGCAGTTGTCGATCTACGGGCTGGTGGCAAAACT
>JBKHWN010000034.1:0-11190 GCA_046566505.1 Gammaproteobacteria bacterium | reverse complement strand
GGTCATGTGCTCTAGTGCAGCCGGAAGATAAAAAGGCGCGGATTATGCCCCATCACCCACGAAGGGGTTGTAGCGCCGCTCGTCGCCGAAGGTGCTCATAGGCCCGTGCCCGGGGATGAACGCCACGTCGTCACCCAGCGGGAACAGCGTCTCGCGGATGGATCGGATCAACTGCTGGTGGTTGCCGCCGGGAAAGTCCGTGTGGCCGATCGAGTTCTGGAACAGCACGTCGCCGACGATCGCCAACCGGTCGCCCGCCGAGAAGAACACCACATGGCCCGGCGTATGGCCCGGGCAGTGATAGACATCCAGCGTCGTGTTGCCGACCTGCACGGTATCGCCCTGCTTGAGCCAGCGGTCCGGCTCGAAGGCCTGCGCCGGCGGGAAGCCGAACATCTTCGACTGCTGCGGCAACTGGGCGATCCAGAAGCGGTCACCCTCATGCGGCCCCTCGATCGGCACCTGCAGGCGGGCCGCCAGGTCCGCCGCACCGCCGGCGTGGTCGATATGGGCATGGGTCAGCAGGATGCGTTCGACGATGACGCCCGCCTCCTCGACCGCCGCCAGGATTTCCTCGACATCACCGCCCGGGTCGACGACCGCCGCCCGCTTCGTCTCTTCGCACCAGAGCAGCGAACAGTTCTGTTCGAACCGGGTGACCGGGATGATGGTGGCGCGCACGGCTCGTACCTTCGGCGATCGGGGTGCGCAGTGTAGGTTAAGATGCTGCGCCATGATCAACCATGACCTCGCTCTTTACCTGGTCGTCACCGGCTATGGCGACGACCCCGAAATGATCACGCGGGCGCTGGGCATGGCGCCCACCGCGGCGTGGGTGCGTGGCGAGTCATACAGCGACGCCTTCCCCGACGCACGGCGCACCCGCAGCCAGTGGATGCTTGGCAGCGGGCTGCCGCCGGAGGCCGCGTTCCGCGAACATTGCGAGGCGCTGCTCGCCCTGCTGGAGCCGCGTCGGGACCGGCTGAAACTGCTCACATCCCGCTGCACGACCGGTATCGTGAGCGGCCGCTACTACCACACCGGCGAACCGGATTTCTTTGTCGACGACGGGCTGATCACGCGCTTCCGGGCACTCGGACTCGACATCCGTTTCGACCAGCTTGCGCACCGCCCGGACAGCCCGTAAGTCCATCCCGCCCGAACCCACAAGGAAGCCCCATGAGCGACATCGTCTGGCACGCCCACACCGTTAGTCGCGCACAGCGCGCACAACTGAAAAACCAGAAGCCGGTCATGGTCTGGTTCACGGGACTTTCCGGTTCCGGCAAGTCAACTGTCGCCAATGCAGTGGACAGCTGGCTCTACGACAACGGATTCCACACCTATGTGCTGGATGGCGACAACATCCGCCACGGCCTGAACAAGGATCTCGGCTTTTCCGACAAGGACAGGGTGGAAAACATCCGCCGCATCGGCGAGGTCGGCAAGCTGTTCGTTGACGCCGGGACGATCGCTCTTTCCGCCTTCATTTCCCCGTTCCGCGCCGACCGGCAAATGGTGCGCAGCCTGTTCGCGCCGGGCGAGTTCATCGAAGTGCACATGACGACATCGATCGCCGTCTGCGAGGAGCGCGACCCGAAAGGCCTGTACAAGAAGGCGCGTGCCGGCGTCATCAAGCAGTTCACGGGCATCGATTCGCCATACGAGGCACCGGAGAACCCGGAGCTGGCGATCGATGCCGGCGCCCACAGTGTCGAGGAGTGTGCATTGCTGGTCATCGACTACCTGCGCAAGGTTGATGCAATAGCGCGCTGAAGGGAGCCAAGCCATGTCCTGCTGCCAGTACGTCCCGTTCGAACAACTGGTCATCCTCGTCGACCGGCTGCGCAACGCGCCGCTGACCGACGAGGAGCGCGCCGAGTACGAGCGGTTCTTCCTGAAATGCATACCCAACCCCGAGGCCCTGGCGCTGGTGCGGCACCCGGAATCGCATCCGGCCAACCCCGCTCCCGGCACCATCCCGACACCACTGGAGCTGGCCCGCCTGGCAGCCGGCCTGCGCTGAACACCCGAGGATCCCCATGCCGTCCTTCGATACCGTTTCCGAGATCAACCACCACGAAGTGGCCAACGCCCTCGATCAGGCCACCCGCGAGATCGATCAACGCTTCGACCTGAAAGGCACCGGCGCGCGCGTCACCCTGGAGAAGAACGTCATCTCCATGGTCGCCGGCGCCGATTTCCAGCTGAAGCAGCTACGGGAGATCGTCGAGGCGAAGCTGATCAAGCGCGGCATCGACATCGTTTGCCTGGAAGAAGGCAAGGTCGAGGGCGCCGGCAAGGAAGTCCGGCAGACGCTGACAGTCAGGGAAGGCATCGACCAGGAGCACGCGAAAAAGATCGTCGCCCTGATCAAGGAAGCCAAACTCAAGGTCCAGGCATCGATCCAGGGCGACAAGGTGCGGATCACCGGCAAGAAGAAGGACGACCTGCAGGAGGCGATCGCGCTGATGCGCGAAAGCAAGGTCGGCATTCCGCTGCAGTTCAACAACTTCCGCGACTGAATGGCACCACGCGGTCAGTAGTGTGGCGGCGGCGGCTCTTCGCCCGGCGCCGCATGCATCAGCGGCAGCAGCATTTCCACCTGCTCGCGCGTGCGGCGCAGCAATGCCTCCAGTCGGGCGATCCGCTGATCCTGGCCGACAACGACCTTGTTGAGCTGGTCCACCGTATCGTCCTGGAACGCCAGCCGCGACTCCAGGTCGGCGATCCGCGCCAGAAGCAGGGAGACATCCTCAAACGGAAGGTCGGTCATGGCAGGCTCGGGACAGGTGGCAGCGGGCGCGGTATGCTCAACCGCGCCTCCGGAGCCGTCAAGCCATGGATATAGAGTCACTGCTCGCCACCTTGCGCCACAACGAGCAGATCGTTCGCAAGCTGTTCGACATAGAAAGCCGGATCCTCGGCACGACCCGCTTCGAGGATCTCTTCGGGAACCTGCTCTCGGAAATCGAGGCGCAGTTCGGCATCCCGCACGTCTGGCTGACGCTGGCCCATGCCGAAGCGCTGACCCGACTGGTTTCCGGCCTGCAGCAGGCACCGCAAACGCGCGACCATCTCGTTATCGTGGACCAGCACACTTTCGGCACGCTCACCGGTGGCAGCGACAACCCGCTGCTGCTCAACACGCGGCTCGACCGCTACTCGCCGTTCATACCGCCGACGTTTCGCGGAAGCCTCGGCTCGATCGCCATCGCACCCATCCACTTCGAGGGGCGCATCATCGGCAGCTTCAACCAGGGCGACACCGACAGGGACCGCTTCGCACCCGACAAGGACACCTTCTTCCTGCGCCAACTTGCGGTGAAGGTGTCCATTTGCCTGGCCAACGTGACGGCACACGAACAGTTGCGGATGCTTGCCACGCGCGATCCACTGACCGAACTGGGCAACCGGCGCGAACTGGAAACCATCCTGCACCGCGAGTTCGAGCGCGCACGCCGCCTCGGGCAGCCCCTGTCCGTGCTGTTCCTCGATTGCGATGACTTCAAGCAGGTCAACGACACCCACGGCCACGATGCCGGAGACGCCTACCTGCACCACGTCGCACGGGAGATGGGCGCGGCGATCCGCACGTCGGACTGTGCCTTCCGCTTTGCCGGCGACGAATTCGTGGTCGTCCTGCCCGGGCAGAACGAGGACGAGGCCAGGCAGATGGGCGAGCGCCTGCGGGGCCGGCTCACCGGCACGCCACTGGCATACGGCGGCGCCACCATCCCGGTCATGCTCAGCGTCGGGGCAGCCTCGTCCCGCGAGGAGGGTGCGGTGGACGGGCCGGGGCTGCTGCGACTGGCCGACGCCCGCCTCTATGAAGACAAGAAGGGCAAGGCAGCACGCAGGGCGGGCCGCCCGGGCTAGGGTCGCGCAGCGGTCTGCTATCATCTGCCCGGCGCTAATCGGTACGCGAAGGAAAACAACAATGAAAACAAAAGGCTGGGCACTCCTGGCAGCGATCCTTGGCACCCTGCTGACAGTCTCCGGCTGCCAGACGCCCCTGCAGGGCATGACCGAGGACGATGTCTATTACTCACCGAGGGCCGCCTACGGCATCCCGCTGTACCTGAGCCCCTTCCGCGGGCGCGTCGACGTGTCCGAGCGGTGCAACGCGGCCGGCGGCTCCACCACCTTCTGGGATGAGCATGGCCGCTTCTTCCGCATCGACTACCTGAAGATCGACGAACACCCGATGGCGCAGGCCCCGCGCTTCGCGTCTGACCAGACACTGCTCAACGCAGTGATGAACAACTACCTGCGCGAAATCCTGCCGACGGCCACCGCCGTGGAAGACGCCGACACGTCCGTGCGGGAGTTCCTGCGCGATCGCGAGCCGCGTGCCCTCTTCGTCATCCTGAACCTCAACGTCGATACGCAACGGGTCACCGAGAGGCGCGACCCGCTGATCCGTGGCACCTACTACTACGGTTTCCTGGTGTTCAAGCGGGGCGAATTCATCTATGTCGCGCAGCACTACCAGCAGGCCTTGATGCGCGACAAGATGCTGCAGGCACTCAACCGGCTGGCAGACCACATGATCGTGCCCGGAAAGGTCCGCTCCGAAACCGAGATAGAACGGGCGAAAGTCCGCTGGCGCACGACAGCAGCCTCCATCCGCTTCAGTGACAAGCCCGCAGAAAGCGAGGACACCGTGGTGACGATCAACCCGGTACGACCCTGCGATTGATGCCGGCCGTGTCGCGCCCGAGCAAGGCGACAGACGTGCAGGCGGGGAATTGCCCTTCTTGACCGGCACGCCAGCTTGCCACAGTGACCCTGACCACGACCTGAAACATGCGCCGCCACAAGACCAGCCACCTGCCGGCCCTTCTCCTGCTGATTGTCATGCTCGGCGGTGCGCTCGCGCTGGTGTTTGCCTACTGTGGCTGCAGGCCCGACGCAGCCCAACCTGTCGCACAGGTTGAGCTCCCACCGCCCTCGCCGCTCGAAACGGCAGAACACATTCGCGAGCGTAAAAGGTTGTTCATCGCGCTGCTGCTGCCACTGGTGCAGCAGGAAAACCGGCGACTCGAGGCAGACCGTGAACGCATCGACCGCATTGAACGTGAACTGCTGGGCGAGGATGACATCAGCCAGGACGACTTCGAGTGGCTGAAGGACATGGCACGAGACTACGAACTTGACCCAAAGGCGAGGCGCAACCCGGAATTCTTCGCGTCGTTGCGACAGCGGGTGGACATGGTCCCGGCGTCACTCGCCATCGCGCAAGCGGCAATCGAGTCCGGATGGGGGCGCTCACAGGTGACACGCGAAGCCAACAACTTCTTCGGGCACTACTGCTACGGAGCGGACTGCGGGGTGCCTGCTCCCGGCAGCGGCGACCTGCGGATCTTTGCTTCGCCGGCGGCAAGCGTGCAGGCCTACATACACAACCTGAACAGCCATGCCGCATACCGGCAGTTTCGGCTGAAGCGCTCGGAATTGCGCGCCTCGGGCAACGAACCCGAAGGCCGCGTACTCGCCGGAGCCCTGACGGCATACTCCGAGCGTGGCGAAGCCTATATCGCGGATATCCGCGCCGTCATCCGCGCCAACAAACTCGAAGCGCTGCCCAACCGGTAGGCATTCCCGGATCACCGCGACGACCGGCAATAATTGCCGCGATGCTGTCACTTGCGGTGAATGCGCGACCTTCCATATCACCCTATGATCCGGTCCCTACCCCCAGACCGGAGCGAAGACCTGCATGTCCATCACCAACGAACAACTGCGTGACATGGCCGCCAAGGGCATCCCTTTTGTCGCCAGGACCGGGATAGAGGTCGAAGCGCTGGAGAAGGGTTACACCAGGATGCGGGCGCCATTCGATCCGAACATCAACCATGTCGGCACCATGTACGCCGGCGCACTGTTCACGCTGGCCGAACTGCCGGGTGGCGCGATCTTCATGACGTCCTTCGACATCAAGCGCTTCTACCCGATCGTCAAGGAAATGAACATCCGCTTTCGTCGTCCGGCTACTGGTGACATCTGGGTGGAAGTGCGCGTCAGCGACGAGTTTGTCCAGAAAGTCCAGGCAGAGGCCGATGCCAACGGGAAGGCAGACTATGAATGGGAATGTGAACTGAAGGACGCCGCCGGCACCGTGGTGGCGATCTCGAAGAACATCTACCAGTTGCGCAAGATCGGCAGCTGAGGCTCAGAGCAGAGATGTAGCGCGCGGGTTCCGGCTCGCGCGCCATGTCCATCAGCGGTGATATGCCCCGCTCAGTTCGTGCACCGCTTCGACAAACACTTTCGCGCGCTCCGGGTCGGCAAACTGTGCAATGCCGTGGCCGAGGTTGAACACATGTCCGTTGTTGCCCGGCCCAAACGACGCCAGTATCGCCGCGACCTCCTCGCGGATGCGTGACGGCGAACCGTAAAGCACCGCCGGGTCCATGTTGCCCTGCAACGCAACGCGACCACCAACGCGCCGACGCGCCTCACCGATGTCAGTGGTCCAGTCCAGCCCGAGCGCATCGACGCCCGCATCCGCCATGGCCTCCAGCCATTGGCCGCCACCCTTGGTGAACATGATCACCGGCACCCGGCGCCCCTCATGTTCACGCAGCAGGCCGGCAACGATTCTCTGCATGTACGCGAGGGAGAACTCGCGGTATGCCGCGCCGCTCAGCACGCCACCCCAGGTATCGAAAATCTGGACGGCCTGCGCGCCGGCACGGATCTGGGCGTTGAGGTATCCGGTGACCGCCTGCGCCAACTTGTCGAGCAGCGCGTGCAGCACTTCCGGCTGGGCATACATCATCGTCTTGACGTAACGGAAGTCACGCGACGACCCGCCTTCAACCATGTAGGTCGCCAACGTCCAGGGGCTGCCGGAAAAGCCGATCAGCGGCACACGTCCGTTGAGTGCGGCACGAATGGTGCGCACGCACTTGATGACATAACCCAGATCCACTTCAGCATCAGGCACTGGCAGCGCCGCCACATCCGCCTCGGTGCGCACGACCTTGCGAAAACGCGGCCCCTCACCTTCCTCGAAGTACAAACCCAGACCCATCGCATCGGGAACAGTCAGGATGTCGGAAAACAGGATGGCCGCATCCAGTGGAAAACGCTCAAGTGGCTGCAGCGTCACATCACAGGCGAAGTCCGCGTTGTGGCACAGGTCAAGGAAGCTGCCCGCGCTGGCTCTCGACGCACGGTACTCCGGCAGGTAACGGCCAGCCTGGCGCATCATCCAGACAGGCGTCACATCCACCGGCTCGCGCAAAAGTGCACGGAGAAAACGATCATTTTTCAGGGCCGTCATACCGCGTCTCCGCTATCCGTTCGCCATGCAGTACCACATGGCCTGTCCCCGATCGGGCTGGTCGAGTGTGTTCCCGGCAACCCGCCGATCCTCGCGAGCCGGCGCCGCAGCCCGGTCGAAACCGCGCACCATATCACCACCGGAAAGACTTTGGGTCCTGCCATCAGCAGGATCGTCCGGCGGCGGGACGCAGGTGCCGCCATCCTCGCCGGCTAGTCAGGCCGGCGACGCAACTCGTCCTGGATCCCCTGGAAACTGCGCGGCCAGGGCTTCAGTTCTTGCAGCTCTCCCGGCAACCCGTTGACCGCGTTCCTCGCATCCTCCTTCGTCCGGTAGTTGCCGCCTACGGCGACGTACCAGGGCAAGCCCTCCCGGACCGAGCGAAAGGAACGCATCCCCTTGTTCGCGTGTCGCGTAACGAATTGGCGAACACCCTTTTCATTGAAGCTTGCAAAGAACTGCAGGGTAAACCTGGACGGGTTCACCGCCTGCAGGGCCTGCTCGTCGATGCTGTACCGTCCGGGCACCGGCTGCGGTTCCTCCACGGGCGCGGGGACCAGCAGTACCTTCGGCGGGACGGCCGCAGCTGGCACGTCTTCGCCTGGCATGTCGACGACCCTGGCCGGCGGGGCGGGGCGGGACACAACGGCAACGGGCTGCGGCACAACGGCGCCGGCGATTCCGCCAAGCGCAACGGAACCCGCGCCGGATGGATCACCAGACGGCCCGGGCAGCATGACCGGCACCTCAATTTCCGAGGTCAACGCGAGGGAACGATCACTGCCCATATCGCGCAACAGCCATACCAGCGCAGCAACCGCTGCCAGAATGAACAGCAGGTGGCCGGCCAGGATATTTCCCGGACGGAATCCACCCTGCGAAACGAGCGCGCTTCGCTCAAGCAGGGGAAGCAGGTTTCCGGGAATCCCGCCCGACTTGCGATGAAGGCGGGAAACCTCCCGCCTGGACGGTCGACGTCGGGAATCCTGGTGCTGCTGCGCCCAGGCAAACGCGAAGGCCCCGCATTGTTCCTCGTCCAGCGGCGTCATCACGACCACCGAACCGGAACCGGACTTTGTCACCAGCGTGGTATCACCGGCCAGCACCAGCGCCGCAGCACCACTGCGGCAAACTTCCCGCAACGCGCTAAGCGTTTCTTCACCCAGCTCATCCGCATCATCCACCAGCACCACCGGCGCCCTGCCGGACGCACGAATCCTGAGGAATGTTCCGAGCAGCGCCTCGCACGGGTCGCCACCCTCTGCCGCCTGATCCAGCCCTTCATTCAACGCCGCGCAGCACTGCGCTGCGCTCATGAGGATGTCGCCGGTTATGCAGGCCACGGCAAGCACTCCGGGATCAGCCTCCCGGAGGAAATGCTGGAGCGTTTCCGTTCGCCCGATACCGGCCGGCCCCGTCAGGCAAAGAACCGACGCCTCGCCGTCCGCAGCCGCGAGAATCGCATCAAGGGCCGCTCTGCGGCCGGCGCCTTCGAAAAAGAAGCCGGCTGCCATCAGCCGCACCCACCAGGGACGGTCAGATAACGCTCAAGGGTTTCCCCAAGCAGTCGTGGAGAAAAATCGTCCGTGACCACGGCCTGCCCGATTCCCTTCAACAGCACCAGCCGGATCTTTCCGCTGACATTTTTCTTGTCGACCTGCATGTGGGACAGGAACGTATCGGCGTCCATCTCCGGCGGCCGCACCGGGAGCCCCGCACGGACCAGAAGTGCCTCGGCCCGCTGGCGTTCGCCATCCGGCAACCACCCCAGACGTACGGAAAGATCCATCGCCATGACCATGCCAGCAGCCACCGCCTCACCATGCAGCCAGGCGCCATACCCGGCGCCCGTTTCGATGGCGTGCCCGAAAGTGTGCCCGAGGTTAAGGGTTGCCCGGACACCCTCCTCACGCTCGTCGGCGGCAACAATCTCGGCCTTGTTCCTGCAGGAACGCTCGATGGCTTCGGTCAGCGCATCAATGTTGCGTGAACACAGCGCATCGACATTTGCTTCCAGCCAGTCAAAAAACGGCCGGTCACTGATAAGCCCGTACTTGATGACTTCGGCGAGACCCGCCCGCAACTCACGGGGAGGCAGCGTGGCCAGTGTATCCACATCGACAATGACCGCCCTGGGCTGGTGAAAAGCACCAATCATGTTCTTGCCGCGCGGGTGGTTGACGCCGGTTTTTCCCCCAACGGATGAATCGACCTGTGCGAGCAGCGTCGTGGGCACCTGCACGAAGTCGACCCCCCGCTGGTAGCACGCTGCGGCAAAGCCGGTCATGTCTCCCACAACGCCACCACCGAGGGCCACCAGAGTCGTGCGCCGGTTGTGACGCCCGGCGAGGAGGGCATCAAAAATCAAATCCAGGGTGGCGAGCGTCTTGTGCTGTTCACCATCCGGCAGGATGACATGGTCAACCTGCAGCCCGCAGGAGCGCAGCGCAACCTCCAGCCTGCCCAGGTACAACGGCGCAATCGTCTGGTTGGTGACAACCAGCGCCTGACGGCCACGAAAGGCGTGACGGAAAAGCTCCCCATGATCCAGCAGGGCGCTGCCGATATGGATCGGGTAAGTCCTCTCACCGAGGCCGACATTGAGTGTTTTCACGGGATCCGGGGGCCGACGGAAGAGCGGGCGGACATTATCCGTGCGGCCTGCCCGGCAGACAACCAACGATGGCCGCTACAGCCTCGCGAACATTGCCGGCATCCGTGTTGACTACCAGATGCGCGGTTTCCCGGTATAACGGCTCTCGCTCCACGAGTATCCGCTCGAATACCGCCCGGGGGTCATCGGCTTGAAGAAGTGGGCGATTGCGGTCACGGGCGGTACGCGCCAGCAGGTGATCCAGCGTTGCCGACAGGTAGACAACAAACCCTCTCTGGCGCAACGCGGCACGGTTCTCGGGACGAAGCACCGCCCCGCCACCGGTGGCAAGAACGATCCGCCGGCGCAACGTCAATTCATCAATGACCTGCGCCTCACGGCGGCGAAAGCCTTCCTCGCCCTCGACCTCGAAGATCCAGGGGATATCGGCGCCTGTGCGCGCCTCGATTTCATGGTCGGTATCGAGAAACTGGTAGCCCAGAGCGGCAGCGAGCTGGCGCCCTACCGTCGTCTTGCCGGCGCCCATCGGGCCGACGAGGAAGACATTGGGGAGATCTTCCACGACGGCACGATGACACGGACGCAGGCACAGGCTTCAGCCCTGTGCCGTCATGTCCTTGACGATCTTCGGGGTGACGAAGATCAGCAACTCCTGCTTGCTGTCACTGCGAACATCCTTGCGGAAGAAGCGGCCAACAACCGGCAGGTCCCCGAAGAAGGGCGTCTTGATCGTCGCACTGATCGTATTGGTGGTGAAAATCCCGCCAAGGACAACAGTATCGCCGTCCGACACAAGAACCACTGTCTCGATACGGTTCGTGTTGATCGTCGGGATGTTGTCCGGCGTGAGATCGCCTACCGAATCGTTGTTCACGCTAAGCGTCATGATGACCTTGCCGTCAGGCGTGATCTGCGGCCGCACCTGGAGCTTGAGTTCGGCATCGCGGAACGATGTCGAGGTGGCGCCGCTGGATGATGCCTCCTGATAGGGGATCTGCGTGCCGGACGCGATCAGCGCCTCCTGCTGGTCGCTGGTCAGCACCTTCGGCGTTGCAACAAGTTCGCCGTGCCCGTCACTGGTCAGCGCCGACAGTTCCATCTGCAACAGCCCGGAATCCATCTTGATCAGCCCCAGCGAGAACCGGGAGGCCCCGCCACTGGTAACGCCCATGTCCACGGCAAGCGAGTCCGGGATGGTAACGGGAATTGTCGACGAGTTGAGCACACCAACACCGGCCGTCGTAGCCTGCTTCATCGAGCCCGTGACCAGCGTTGACTTGTTCTG
>JBKHWN010000033.1:0-15302 GCA_046566505.1 Gammaproteobacteria bacterium | reverse complement strand
CAAGGCCCGGTTCCAGCACGGTGACCATCCGCTACGTCGAGTCCGCCCGCCTGCCGACCCCGTTCGGCACGTTCATGCTGCATGGTTTCGAGGACGATGCCGGCAAGGAACACGTCATGCTGACGCTTGGCGACGTGGCCGGTGGCGAGCCCGTGCTCGTGCGCATCCATTCGGAGTGCCTGACCGGCGACGCGCTGTTCAGCCTGCGCTGTGATTGTGGCCCGCAACTGGAAGCGGCGATGGAGCGTATCGGCAAGGAAGGCCGCGGCATCATCCTCTACCTGCGCCAGGAGGGTCGTGGCATCGGCCTGACCAACAAGATCCGCGCCTACCGCCTGCAGGACGAGGGCGCGGACACTGTCGAAGCGAACGAGCACCTGGGTTTCGACGCCGACCTCCGCGACTACACGCTGTCCCGCGTCATGCTCGACCATGTCGGCGTGAAGAAGCTGCGGTTAATGACCAACAACCCGCGCAAGGTGCAGGCGCTGGAATCACTGGGTTACGCCGTGGTCGAACGACTGCCTCATGAAGCAGGCGCCAACCCGCACAATGAACACTACCTGCGTGTGAAGCGCGGCAAGCTCGGGCACATGCTCGACGGGGATCGTTGAGGTACGGCGTTCATGCCGTGTGCCCGTAACGGTCACTGGTGCAGCGGCGTCACCAACAGCTTGTCGATCCGGTGCCCGTCCATGTCGACCACCTCGAAGCGGTGTTCATCCGTCGTGAAACTTTCCGCGACGGCAGGGATGTGGCCGAGCACATGCAGCACGAAGCCGGCCGTGGTGTGGTAGTCGCCGTCCTCGTCGCCGGGCAGTGAATTCACGTCCAGCACCTGCTTGAGCCGTTCGACACTCATCGAGCCATCCACCAGCCATGACCCGTCTTCCCGGCGCACGGCTTCCGGCTGGTCGTCCTCGTCGTCGACAACCAGTGACCCGACGATGGCGTCGATCACGTCACGTATCGTCACCAGCCCGTGCAGGTCTCCGTATTCATCGACGACCAGGGCAACGGTAGTGCGCGCCTCGCGCAGGTTTTCCAGCAACCGCGACAGCGTGATGGTGTCCGGGACGAAATGTGCCGGACGCAGGCAGTCGGCAATCGCCGGGCGTTCGCCGGCGAGCATTTTCTTGAGCAGGTCGCCGGTGTGCAGGATGCCGACGATGTTCAGGTAATCGTCGCGGTACACCGGCAGCCGGCTGTGGGCGGTGGAGACCAGCACCTGATGTGTTTCTGCATCGCTTTCCGCGAGGTCGATGGCGTCGATGTCCTGGCGTGGCGTCATCACCGCGCGCACCGTCTGGTCGTCAAGGTGCAGCACGTTGGCGACCAGCTGTTGCTCGGCCGAGTGGAAAATGCCTGCCTCGGCACCCTGCTCCATGAGCACCTTGATTTCCTCGTTGGTTACCGGCGGTTCGTGATCGGTGCGGATGCGCAGCAGCCGGAAGAGGCCCTCTGCGGACACTGCGAGCAGCGATACAACCGGGTTCGCGATACGGGCCAGCAGGTTCATCGGCGGGGCGACGACGCCGGCGATGCGTTCCGGTGCCAGCAGGCCCAGGCGCTTGGGTACCAGTTCGCCGATAACCACCGACACATAGGTCAGGCCAATGACGACCAGCGCCAGGGCGAGGCCGTCCGCATGTGGTGCCAGCGTGGAAAATTGCTGCAGCCAGGTCGTCAGCGGCACGGCCAGCGCATCGTCGCCGATGGCGCCGGCGAGGATGCCGATCGAGGTGATGCCAACCTGGACCGTGGAAAGGAACCGCGAGGGGGCCTCGCTGAGCGCGAGCGCAGCCGCAGCACCGGGCCGGCCTTCATCAACCATGTTTTGCAGTCGTGCCTTGCGCGCAGAGACCAGGGCGATTTCCGACATCGCGAAAACCCCGTTGAGGACGATCAACAGAAGCAGCAGCAGGATGTCCATGAGCAGACGTTACCGGTGATTCCTGCGCCTGACTGCGGCGATGATGCCCGGCGTGTCCAGTCCGCATTCCGCGAGCATCTCGCTGCGCGTCGCGTGCTCGATGAAACGATCCGGGATGCCAAGGTTCAACGCCGGCAGCACAATGCCTTCAGCTGCCAGGTATTCATTGACGGCCGAGCCGGCGCCGCCCATCAGCGCGTGATCCTCGATCGTGACCAGCATGCGGTGCGTTTCGGCAAGCACCTGCAGCAGCGTGCCGTCCAGCGGCTTGACGAAACGCATGTCGGCGACAGTGGCGTCGAGTTCCGCCGCTGCCTGCAGCACGTCGGCGAGCAGCGGACCGAAGTTCAGCAGAGCGATTCCGCTGCTGCCCCGACGCACCACCAGCCCCTTGCCGACCGGCACGGTGGACAGCGTCGGTGATACCTGCATGCCGCGCCCGGTCCCGCGTGGATAGCGCACCGCTGCCGGACCTTCGTGCAGGTAACAGGCCTGCAGCAGTTGCCGGCACTCGTTTTCATCCGACGGCGTGGCGATCACCAGGTTCGGCACCGTGCGCAGATAGGCGATGTCGAAGGCGCCGGAATGGGTCGGACCGTCCTCGCCGACCAGCCCGGCCCGGTCGAGAGCCAGCGTCACGTCGAGGTTCTGCAGCGCGATATCGTGGACCAACTGGTCGTAGGCGCGCTGCAGGAAGGTCGAATAGATCGCGACCACCGGCTTCCGTCCTTCGCAGGCGAGGCCCGCGGCAAAGGTCAGGGCGTGTTGTTCGGCGATCGCCACATCGTGGTAACGCGCTGGAAATCGCTCGCGGAATTCGACCATGCCGGACCCTTCGCACATGGCCGGCGTGATGCCGACCAGGCGCTCGTCCTGTAATGCCACGTCGCACAGCCAGTCGCCGAATACGTCCTGGAATTTTTTCGCTTTCGCGGGCGCTGCCGCCGGTTCCCGCGGCGGCTTGTTCAGCGGCTCGAGCTTGGTGAGCGCGTGATAACCGATGGGATCCGCCTCGGCTGGAGCGAAACCCTTGCCTTTCGTCGTGTACACGTGGAGCAGTTGCGGGCCCTTGAGGTCGCGCATGTTGCCCAGTGCGCGCAGCAATTCATCGATGTCGTGCCCGTCTATCGGGCCGATGTAGTTGAAGCCCAGTGCCTCGAACAGCGTGTCGGGCGATACCATGCCCTTCATGCCCTCTTCGGTGCGTCGCACGAAATCCCAGGCCGCCGGCATCTTCGCCAGCACCTTCTTGCCGCCCTCGCGCATGGCGATGTAGGACTTGCTGGCCCAGATGCGTGCAAAGTAATTGGCGAGCCCGCCAACACTGTGCGAGATGGACATCTGGTTGTCGTTGAGGATCACCAACAGGTTGGCGTGCGTCGCGGCAGCGTGGTGCATCGCCTCGAAGGCCATGCCGGCGGTCATCGCGCCATCACCGATCACCGCGACGGCACGCCGCGGTTCCTGCGCGAGCTCGCTGCCCAGCGCCATGCCGAGCGCTGCGCTGATCGAGGTACTCGAGTGGCCGACGCCAAAAGTGTCGTAGACCGATTCGTCGCGTTTCGGGAAGCCGGCCAACCCGTCCTTGTGGCGGATCGTCGGCATGCGCTCGCGACGACCGGTGAGGATCTTGTGCGGATAAGTCTGGTGGCCGACATCCCAGACGATGCGGTCATGTGGCGTGTCGTACAGGTAATGCAGTGCAACAGTAAGTTCGACGACACCGAGGCCGGCGCCGAAGTGGCCGCCGCTCAAGCCGACACTCCACAGCAGGAACTCGCGCAATTCGTCGACCAGTCGCGGCAGCAATGTCTGCGGCAATTCGCGCAGATCCGCCGGCACGTCGATGCCATCCAGCAGCGGCGTGGCCGGGCGCGTGCGCGGGATCTCGGTGTAGGTCTTCGCCATGAGGCGGGTCTGTGTGGGATGTCCGCGAGGGGCGGGCATTATACGGCGGCGATCCGGTCTGGTCGCGGGCGTGGCCCCCACGCATCGGTCATGGGCGTCCCGCTACCTCTGCTAGAGGTTCCGGTCGACAACAAAGTCAGCGAGCGCATGCAGCATTTCGGCGTCGCCGGCAAAACCCGCGAGTGCGGCGTGGGCCTCCTGACGCAGCCTTTCCGCGAGCGCGCGGGCCCCGGCGAGCCCGAGCAGTACCGGGTAGGTCGATTTACCGAGCGCGGCGTCTGCGCCCTGACGCTTGCCAATGAGGGACTCGTCGCCAATGACATCAAGGATGTCGTCCTGCACCTGGAAAGCGAGACCGACCGGTCGTGCCCAACGGGCGAGCGCGGCAAGCACCTCGCCGTCATCATGCCCGGCGGCCAGCGCACCGAGTTCGACACAGGCTTCGATCAATCGGCCGGTCTTCAGCCTGTGTATGCGTTCCAGGGCCACGGCATCAATGCGCTGTCCTTCGGCTTCTACATCCAGCATCTGCCCGGCCGCCATGCCATCCGTACCGGAGGCGTCTGCGAGCAGGGTGATCATGCGCAGCCGCTGTCCGGTTGTTGCGCGCGAGGTGTTGCGCTCGGCAAGCAGGCGAAAGGCGAGCGTCTGGAGGGCGTCGCCGGCGAGGATGGCGGTGGCCTCGTCGAATGCGCGGTGGCAGGTTGGCTTGCCACGGCGCAGGTCGTCGTCGTCCATGGCCGGCAGGTCATCATGCACCAGCGAATAGGAGTGGATGATCTCGACCGCGCAGGCGGGGGCGTCCGCCTGCGCGACATCGGCACCCAGTGCCGTTGCCGTGGCGTAGACCAGTACCGGGCGGAAGCGCTTGCCACCGTTGAGCAGGGAGTAGCGCATGGCTTCCGTCAGCCGGCAGCCCGGGCGCGGCGGCAGCCAGCGCTCGATACTGTCATCGATGCGGCGCTGGGCGCAGGCAAAGAGCGTGTCTATGCGGGCCATGCCGGCTGGCGGGCATGCGTCAGGCATCGTCATCGTCGTCGCTGGTGCTCTCGGCGAACGGCGCGAGTTTCTCCCCGCCATCCTGTTGCAGCAGGACCTGCACGCGCTGTTCGGCCTGCTTCAGCGCTTCCTGGCATTCGCGGGCCAGCCGGATGCCTTTCTCGAAGGCGGCCAGCGAATCCTCGAGGCTGAGGTCGCCGTCTTCCATCTGCTCGACCAGCGCCTCGAGTTCCTCGAGCGTCTGTTCGAACCCCGGGGATTTTTTGCGGGCCATGGGATGCGGTCGTCTATGGGCTAGCGGGAAAGGGGGCGCCACGAGCGCCGGCGAATCATAACAAGAACGTGCCTGTGCGATGCGGTCGTGCCCTGTCGCGGTTCAGGATTCTCGCAGTGGCATCAGCGAAACAGGCGCGCGCCGATCTCGGTGATCCTTCGCGAGGACTCTGCAAGCAGACGGTTGCCGTTCGCCGCCGTGCAGTCCATCCCGTACAACTGGTCGATGCTGATCTCGCCGCTCCGGTTCGGGTCCAGGTAGATCAGGCAGGCGGTGGCCTGATTCTTCTCGCGCAGCGCGCGATTGTAGGCAACGTAGTCGTCGATCAGCCGGGCGCGCAGCTTGAGGCAGGCCAGGGGCGTGTCGCAAAGGTTCCGGTGTACCTTGCCCTGGAGGAAAGTCGGGTAGTGCTTCACCTTTACCGTCAGCGGCTTGCCGATGCGGAACGGCTTGTCGTCGGGCGCGCCCTTGCGCAGTTCCTCGATGAGGATCGGCTTGCCTTCCTCGGGAAGCTGGGCGATCAGCGATTGCGAGAAGTTGTATATGTAGTACGGCTGGTCCGGTTCGACGCGGGTCTGCGGCGTGAGCGCGGTGCTGTCGGGCCGGTAGCACTTGCCGCGCACCATCCGCGCAAAGAAGAGATGAGTCTGCTCCTCTTCGGTGACGTTCAGTTGCGGCAGTGCCTGTTCTCCCTGGCGCTTCACGATCGCCAGTCCGCTCATCAGGTAGTTCTGGCCCGTGCCTTCGAACGCCAACGGACAGGAGCGTGTGTCGAAGGTTTGTTCAACGACCTGTGGCAGGTAATTGAGCGTCTTCGAAAACCTAGTGCGGAAGCGGTCCTCGTTTACGCGCAGCAGTCGCGTGGCTTCGCGCTTGCGGGCCAGCATCTGCTGGTAGGGGCTTTGTGCCGGGTCACCCTCGATCAGGGCTGCGCCGATCTGCCGGGCCAAGTCAATGCGGTCCTGCGAGCCGCCGATCTGCAGACAGACCTTCGCCTGCGCCTCAAGCGTTTGCCGGTCGGGCAGGCACTCGTTTTCGTGGGTCTGGTTGACCAGGCAGACCTGCAGGACCTCCGCCGCCGTAGAGACCTCGCTGTAGCAGTCATCGGTCGTCAACGATGGGGTGGGCGGGGTGGCTTGGGCCAGGCCGGCGCCGGCCAGGAGCAGGGCGAGCAGTGGTCGCATGGGGAGGCTCCACGACGCAGGTTATTGTTTTTATGGGGCAAGTATATAGGTCGTCCGGGCGGGGAACAGGCACGTCTTCCCCGCCAATACGGGCGCTTTTTGGCACCACCGTGCTGATAGTGTGCCGCCCGGCCTGCGGCAGGGATGACCGGTCAGGTCCAGGGTAGACCCCCCGGCGAGGGGGGGGCTATCATGGCCGTCCCGCCAGCCCGGTCGGACGCATTGTTCGACTCCTGAGCTACCCGCAGATCGGATAGGCCACGGCCGGGCAGACGGGTTTTCCTAAGCTTCCTTTCTGTTGTTCCAGCTTCCTTGCTGTGAAGCCGCTGCCGGTGTTGGCGCACCTGCGGCGGCTTTTTTCTTTGTGGCGACAGCTCAGGCGGCCGCCAGGTGTTCCTCCAGTTGCCGACGGACGCTCTCGGGGATGGCACGGGAGCGGCGCGTGGCCGGATCGAAGTTGACCATCACGGTGCGCGCACGACAGCAGGCAGTCTCCTGCTGGTGGACTTCCTGACGCACGACCAGCGAAGAGTTGCCGATCTTCTCGACGGCAGAGGTGACTTCAATGTCCGTGCCGTAGCGAACCTCGGCAAGGAAGTCGATCTCGGTGCGCACAACGACAAGGCTCGCCTTGCGGAAGTCGAGGTCGGGAGCAAACAGCCGGAGTATGGATTCGCGACCCTCGAGCAGCCACACAGGGATGACGGTGTTCCCGACATGCCCGAGAGCGTCAGTGTCGCAGAAGCGGGGATGGATGCGCGTTCGGAACAAGCCGGACGTCCACTGGATGAGTTGCGCGGAGGTTACGACAACTTTCGTCGCTTGACAAATATCTTGCGCATGTTGCTGGCCTCGTTCGTCGTAAACTCGCGCGCTTGCCGATTGGGCGATACCTCATGCAACTGATCCTTGCCCCGATGGAGGGGCTCGCCGACGCCCCGATGCGTGCGCTGCTGACGGCCGTCGGCGGCTACGACTGGTGTGTGTCCGAGTTCGTGCGAATCAACGACCGGTTGCTTCCGGCGCGCGTTTTTCGCCGGCACATTCCGGAAACGGTCGACGGTTTTCGCACGCCGGCCGGCGTTCCGGTGCATGTGCAGTTGCTGGGCAGCGACCCTTCCGCGCTGGCCGACAATGCGGCATTGGTAGCCAGTCTTGGCGCGCCGGCGATTGACATCAATTTCGGGTGTCCGGCGAAAACCGTGAACCGGCACCGGGGTGGCGCCGTGCTGCTGGAGGAGCCGGAGCATGTGCACGCGATCGTTTCCGCTGTCCGCCATGCGGTGCCGGCCGGCGTTCCGGTGAGCGCCAAGATGCGTCTGGGCTACCGTGATCGGGGAAAACTCGACGAGAACGTTCGGGCACTTGTCGAAGGCGGTGCATCCTGGCTGACGGTGCATGCTCGGACCAAGGAGGACGGATACAGGCCGCCGGCATACTGGCCGGAAATCGCGCGTGTCCGGGCATTGGCGCCCGGAGTGATGGTGATTGCGAATGGCGAGGTGTGGACCGCCGATGACCATGCCCGCTGCGTTGCGGAGAGCGGATGTGCGGACGTCATGCTCGGGCGGGGAGCCGTTGCCAGTCCGGGGCTGGCGCTGGCGATACGGCGGCGCGTGGCGGGCAGCCCCGCTGCGTTGCCGGACTGGCCTGCCGTCTGTCGCCTGCAGCGGGAGTTCCTGCTGGCAGTGGATGCTGATGACGACAAGGCGCAGGTCGGGCGCTACAAGCAGTGGCTGACGTTCATGGCGCGCGTTTACCCGCAGGCTGCGGCACTCTTTGCGATCATCCGGCCGATGCGGACGCGAGGTGCGATCCTGGTGGCGATCGACGCTTCACTCGCCGCCGCCGTCAGCCGGGAAAAGCGATGATGTGCTCAAAATCAACGCGGATGCCGATGCGCGAGCCTTCCGGGTGGTCGTGGTGGCTGGGGATCAGTGACAGTACGCGCGTCCCGTCGGCCAATTCGAGCGTGTAGAGAAATTCCGCACCGCGAAATGCCCGTGCCAGCACGGTGGCGGTGAGGGGGCTGCCGTCGTCGTGGACGATATCGTCCGGCCGCAGCAGTACCTGGGCGGTGGAGCCGGGCATGAAGGCAATCTGGCCGTCACGCTGCGGCAACAGCCCGACCGCGGTGACCAGCAGGCCGCGGTCATCGACGGTTGCCGGCAGCAACGTACCCTGGCCGACAAAGCCGGCGACGAAGGTGTCCACCGGCCGGTGGTAGAGGTTGTAGGGCGTGTCCCACTGGATGATGCGCCCGCCTCGCAGTACGCCGATCTCGTCGGCCACGGCGAATGCCTCGTGCTGGTCGTGGGTGACCAGCACGGCGGTAATCCCCAGTTCGCGAACCAGACGATGCACGTCGGCGGCGAGATGCTCGCGCAGTGCACGATCGAGGCTGGAAAACGGTTCATCCAGCAACAGCAGGCGGGGGCGGGGCGCCAGCGCGCGGGCAATGGCAACCCGTTGCTGCTGGCCGCCGGACAACTCGTGCGGGTAGCGCTCGCTCATGTCGCCGAGCCCGACGCGCGCCAGCAACTCGCTGACCCGCTCGCGCCTTGCCGCCTGTTCCAGGTGTCGCAGGCCGAACGCGATGTTGCGGCCGACGCTCAGGTGCGGGAACAGCGCGAGATCCTGGAACACCACGCCGACCTCCCTCGCTTCCGGCGGCACCTTCCGCCCTTCGCCAGCGACGGTTTTCCCGGCGAGGGCGATGGTGCCTGCGTCGGGCTGTTCGAAGCCGGCTATGCAGCGCAGCAGCGTGGTCTTGCCGCAGCCGGACGGCCCGAGCAGCGCGACGACACGTCCGCTGTCCACCGTGAACGACACCGTGTCGAGCACCTGCTGGGTGCCGTAGCGGTGTGACAGCGATGCGACCTGCAACAGCGGAGTCATGAGCGCGGGATCTCCTGTAGGGGCTGCGTATAATGCGCAACTTTCCGCTCTTCCGGCAGCCCGATGCACGATACGCAACGAACGACGCCGTCCGGCCGGCTGCTGATTCCGGCTGCGGGGCTCATCGCACTGCTCGTGGCCTTCCCGATGCTGGCCGTCATCGGGCGCCTGCTCGATCCTGCGGCCACGGACAGCTGGGCGCACCTGGCGGCCACCGTGTTGCCGGAGTACGTGCGGACGACGCTGCTCCTTTGTGCCGGCGTCGCCGTGGGGACCTTCATGCTCGGCACTTTTGCCGCCTGGCTGGTGGCGGCGCACCGTTTTCCCGGCCGGGACCTGTTTGTCTGGGCACTGGTGCTGCCGCTGGCGATGCCGGCGTGGATCGTCGCCTACATCTATACGGACTGGCTGCAGTTTTCCGGGCCCGTCCAGTCGATGCTGCGGGACTGGACCGGTTGGGGCTACGGCGATTACTGGTTTCCGCCGATGCGCAGCCTCGGTGGTGCCGTCGTCGTGTTCAGCCTGGTGCTGTATCCCTACGTATACCTGCTGGCGCGTGATGCTTTTCTCGATGCGTCCGGGAGCCTGCGCGATGCGGCGCGGTCGCTGGGTGCCGGCTACTTCGGCGCGTTGTTCCGGGTGGCCTTGCCCATGGCGCGCCCGGCGATCGCGGTCGGCATTGCGCTGGCGCTGATGGAAACCGTTGCCGATTTCGGTGCGGTGTCCTACTTCGGTGTGCAGACCTTCACTACCGGCATCTACCGTGCCTGGTATTCGCTCGGCGATCCGGTGGCCAGTGCGCAGTTGTCGGCGGCGCTGCTGCTCGGTGTCATCGCCTTGCTGGTGCTGGAGCGCCGGGCGCGTGGCCGGGCGCGTTTCGTCTCGCGTGCCGGGCCGCGGCAGGCGGAGCCCTTGCCGCTCACCGGCTGGCGCGCGGTGCTGGCCACGCTGGCCTGCGCGATTCCGGTGGCCGGTGGTTTCCTGCTACCGGCCGTGTTGCTGCTTGGACTGGCGCTCGATCATCTCGAGATGCTCGATGCGGCGCGTTACACGCGGCTTGCCGTCAACAGCGCAACGTTATCGGCCATGGTGGCGGGCGTTGCCGTAGCTGCTGCGTTGTTGCTCGGCTATACCGCGCGCGGTGCGCGCCGCAGCGTGCGTGCGCTCAGCGTGGCATCCGGCTTTGGTTACGCCGTGCCGGGTACGGTGCTGGCGGTCGGCGTGTTGACGCTGGCCAGCGCCATCGACACCGTCCTGATGGCGCTCAATCGCGGGGAGGTTCCGGCATTCCTGCTGGGCGGATCGTTGCTGGTCATGGTCTACGCACTGGTCGTGCGTTTTCTGGCGCTGGCGCAGGGCAGCGTCGATGCTGGCCTGGCACGCATTGCGCCATCCATGGATGACGCAGCGCGGGTGCTCGGCGAAAACCGCCTCGGCGTATTGTGGCGCGTGCATGCGCCGCTGCTTGCTGGCAGCCTGCTGACCGGGCTGTTGATGGTGTTCGTCGAGGTGATGAAGGAGTTGCCGGCGACGCTGATGCTGCGTCCTTTCGGCTTCGACACGTTGGCGACGCAGGCCTGGCTTTACGCCGCCGACGAGCGACTGGGCGAGGCGGCGTGGCCTTCGTTGCTGATCGTGCTGGTCGGGCTGTTGCCCGTACTGGTGCTGACCCGCCGTCGCGGAACCGTTACCTGAACGATCCCGCGGACGGCTCTAATGGTCGTCAGCGGCTGTGCGTCAGCGATAGCCGGCGCGGTCAAACAGCCGTTGTGCCAGCGCGGTGTTTTTCGCCAGTTTGCGCAGGTCGACGGTGTCGGCCTTGAACGTGCCAAGCGCCTTGAGTGCGGGGTTGTCGATTTTCACGCCGGTCACCACTGGCCACTCGTTGTTGCCGTCGGCGAAATAACGTTGCGCGTCATCACTGGCCAGGTATTCCAGGAATTTCACGGCGGCATCACGATGGCGCGCGTGCTTGAGCACGCCGGCACCGGATACGTTCATGTGTGTGCCGAAGGAATCCTGGTTCGGCCAGTTGACGCCGACTTTCTCCATCAGCGCGATGTCTTCCGGTTTTTCCGAGCGCATCAGGCGCGCCAGGTAATAGGTGTTGGATACGGCAACGCCGCATTCGCCGGCCGCCACGGCCTTGATCTGGTCGGTATCACCGCCCTGCGGCGGCCGGGCGAAGTTGGCGACCAGTCCGCGGGCCCAGTTTTCGGCCTGCTGCTCGCCCAGGTGGGTGATGAGCGCCGCGCCGAGCGACAGGTTGTACGGGTGCGATCCGGCGCGTGAACAGACCTTGCCCCGAAGCGCCGGCGCGGCCAGGTCCTCGTAACGGGTGATCGTCGCGCCGTCGACCATGCCCTTGTTGTAGACGATCACGCGGGCTCTCGTGGACAGCGCGAACCAGTCTGTTCCGCGCATGTGTTGCGGGATGCGTGCGTCCAGCGTCTTCGATTTCACCGGTTGGAACAGGCCCAGCTCGCTGGCGCGCGCGAGACGGGCGACATCGACGGTGATCAGCACGTCAGCCGGGCTGCGCGGTCCTTCCTGCCGCAGGCGTTCTACCAGTTCGTCATCCTTGCCTTCCAGGCGCACGACCTTGATGCCGGTCTGTCGCTCGAAGTCGGCATAGAGCCGTTCATCGGTCTGGTAATGCCGGGCCGTGTACAGGTTGAGGACCTGTTCCTTTTCCTGTTCGGCGGCAAAGGGCGCCACGGATGCGGTGGCGAGCAGGGCGGCGAGGACAGCGGCGATCGATCGGTGCAAGGGCATGGGTCCGGCTCCCGGGGGAAGGAGTCGCCATGTTAATGAGATGCGCTCCCATTCGCAATAACGACCTTCCCGGGGAGGTTGACCGGGGTCAAGGGGACGTCGATCCCCCGTCGGGGACATCGGCAGCCGGCACCTCGACGGACGCCGGCGCGGTATCGGCTGCCCTGGCCTGCTGGAACTGCTGCCAGCCGTACCAGCCGGCCGCTGCCAGCGCCGCCGCCAGCAGCAGCCAGGGCCACACCGGCCTTTTCGGCGCGTAGGGGTCGACCAGGCTGCGCTCGGCACCCGCCGGCAGTTCGGCCATCCGTGTCAGTGAAGTACCGAACGGGATATTGATCAGTGCGCGGGCGTTGACAGCCCAGCCGTTGGCGTCGAGCAGCGGGCCGAGGTTGCGGCGGCGAAGTTTCAGGAATGCCAGCAGCATCGACGGCCCCGAGATCAGCAGCATGACGCCCAGCAGGACCAGTGGCATCTGCCAGGCCTTCAGCGACAGGAAGCCGGTGGCGATTGCCGCCAGTGCGGTGCCGATGGCGCCGAAGGCAAGCCCTATGGCGGCGAAGATACCGGCAAACTTGGCGATATCGAAAGGAGCCGGTGGCGCTGCCGGGGCCGGTGCGGCGCCCGTCGCGGTCGCGGCCTTGGCTTCGACACCGGCCGCCAGTTGCTTGTCGACACCCTCGGATTTCGATGCAGCGAACTTGTTCACTTGCTCGCCGATGAAGCGGGCGACGCGTTTGTAAGGCGTCCAGAACGCCTGCCGGATGCTGATCGGATGCTCGACGATCTTCGTGATGGTGGCGTTCCAGTCGCGGCCGTCGCGGTCCCAGAAAACACCGTTGCGGCCGACCATCAACTGGTCTGCCTCGCCGTCGGTGAACGCCGCAGCGATAGTCATCTTTTCGCCGTTGCGCGTGCAGTCGCAGTAGACGAGGTAGATGCCGGCAAGGCCGGCCAGCGCGGCGTGCTTGCCGGCATCGAGTACGGGCACGGTGAGTTGGCAGCTGCGGCCGTCCAGAAACAGCGAGCCCGCCTGGAAAATCGATTCCCTGCGTGTATAGAACTCACGGAAGGAAACGAAGTTGTCGGTGAACCGGTGCAAGTCCCGGCAATAGCGCAGCAACTTGTCCAGCGCCGCAATGCCGTTGGCCTCGGGTGCGGCGGCGCTGTCGTCGGCGACCAGGGCCAGCAGGCGTTCACGGCGACCGGTGGCGAGATGCGAGCGCAGGGTGTCGATGTCCAGTTTGGAGAGCGGCGTTTGCGGTCTGGCGGCCTGCCAGGCCTCGTGCGCGTCGAACGTGGCGCAGATGCGTGCCCAATCATCGGTGGACAACGCGTCCTGTTCGCCAAGGACGGCGCTGGCCACCTTGTCGCGCAGCGCGCGGGTGGCGATGGCCCACGCGGGATTGACGCCTTCGGTAAGCGGCAGCGAGGCGCTGGCCGCCACCAGTGCCAGCGGCAAGGCGGCGATTTCCTCGCGGTTTGCCGCCAGTGTCGCGGGATTGATCGCGGCGTAGGCGCTTTCTGCCGGGTTCAGTGCGGCGGCCGCCTTCGCGTCGAATGACGCCAGTTGCACTCGCGTGAAGAAGTCGTCGACCTTGGCGCGCACGGCACGGAAAGCGTCGGCTGCGGCATGCGTGTCGTCCCCGAGGGTGCGCACCGCCGCGTCATCCGACCCGCGGTCGTGCCAGGCGAGGACGGCGGCTCCTTCGTCGAAGAATCGGTTGATGCGTGCCGCGTCTACGCCGGGCTTGCCGCCGCGATCGATCTCGCCGCCCAGCAGGTCGACGATCGCCGCGATGGTTGCGGCATCGGCAGGATCGGCGGCCAGTTCGGCCGGTACGATACCGTCGCCGTTATGGCGCATGTGCGCAAAAATCGCCGCAATGTCTGCGGTGTCCGCGGCACTGATGCCGCTGGCGTCGGCCTTGCCCAGGCTGGCGAGCACCTGTCTTGCGCTGCCCAGCAGGCCTCGTCCCTCGTCGGTGTTGTCGTTGAATGCGGCAAGGGGTACTACACCGTCGCCGGTCGTGAGCGGTGCGTGATCTTTCAAGACGGATCCTACCCAGCGGGCGGCGGCGACCACCTCCGGTACGCGGATGTACCCATCGCCATCGGTATCCAGCAGTGCCAGTGTCTTCGCATCGAAGGCAACGCTCTTTACCGGGCAGGCCAGGGCGACCCACAGCTTCGGGTCGAGTTCGCCGATATTCACCAGGTCGGCAGCAGTATCCAGGCGCACCTGGTCAAAGCCGCCGATCCGGAAGAAACGCCACTTGTGGTTCGGGGTCGGGCTGGTATTCACGGGAGGCTCCTTGCGCAGTGCGCCGTGATGTCGGCTTCGGTGGGAACGGGATGTTAACGGATGTGCGTCGCGTATTCCGGGCTGCCACCCGGCAAATCGGCGGGCGCGGCCGGATGAGCGCCGGTGATTTCTGCCTATTGCAGCGGGACGACCCCTGTGGGAGCATGCGCACGCCCTGATCGCCAGCCTGAACTCCCTCGGAGCAGCGCTGGCCCTCATCGATACCTGACCCTCCTGCCACGACTTTCGATAGTGGCCCCCGACGGTTGGCATTCGGTGCTGTCGTCTTCCGTATCTCACGGTCGTCCGTGTCCATCGGGGCCATACGCGAACCATCCACGCCCTGCATCCCGCAGTTCCTGCGCCGGCATTGGTTCGCACGTCGTACGTCAAACAGGAGCACTTCATGACGTCATCCTTCGTCGAGCTTGGTATTGATCCGTCCCTGGTAGAGATCCTCCAGCGCAGCAACATTACCGAGCCGACCCCGGTACAGGCGGAAGCCATACCGGTAGTCCTCGGGGGCCGCGACCTCATCGCGACCGCCCCCACCGGCACCGGCAAGACCGGCGCCTTCCTCCTCCCGGCGTTGCAGCGCCTGACCACCGACCCCAAGCCCGGCCGCGGCCCGCGCGTACTCGTGCTGTCGCCGACCCGCGAACTGGCGCAGCAGATCGGCAAGGCTGCCAAGCAATTTTCCGAGGGGCTCCAGCGCGCCAAGACGGTGACCATCACCGGCGGCGAGTCCTACATCCAGCAGAACAAGGTGCTGGCGCGCGGCTATGAAATCCTCATTGCCACCCCGGGCCGCCTGATCGACCAGCTGAGCAGCGACCGCATCGACCTGTCACGCGTCGAGATGTTTGTGCTCGACGAAGCCGACCGCATGCTCGACATCGGCTTTACCGATGCCGTGCTGGAAATCGCCGGCAAGCTTCCGGAGGCGCACCAGACGGTCTGCTTCACGGCAACCATGTCGCCGGAAGTGACCCAGCTGGCCAACCGCCTGCTCAAGAGCCCGCACATCAT
>JBKHWN010000032.1:0-20825 GCA_046566505.1 Gammaproteobacteria bacterium | reverse complement strand
TATGGCCTGTATCGAATATCTTCAATATTGAACAGGAGTGATATGCAGGTGGCCCTCTCCCCCGGCCCCTCTCCCGGAGGGAGAGGGGAGAAGAATCATTTCCCCTCGCCGGCTCGCGGGAGGGGCTTTCCATGGATCAGACGGCGAAACGGTCGTCATTTCCCCTCGCCCGCTCGCGGGAGAGGGTGGCGCGCAGCGCCGGGAGAGGGGCATTGCCGATACGGCGGGCGCGGTGACTGTTCAGCGGGACGCGGCCAACTGCCTGACGGCTGTGTGGAGCTGCGCCAGTGCCTGCTGCAATAAGGCCCGCCGGGTGCCGAGGTTCAGCCGCATGTGGCCGTTGCCGCCGGTGCCGAAGGAAACCCCGGGATTGAGCCCCAGCCCGGCCTGCTGCACGAAGAACGCGCGCAATGCCTCGTCGTCCAGCCCGAGCGCCCGGCAATCCAGCCAGAGCAGGTAGGTGCCCTCGGGCGCGAGCGGGCGGATTTCCGGCACATGCCGGGCGAGGAAGTCTCGGGTGAAACCGAGGTTGCCCTGCAGGTAGGCGAGCAGGCCGTCCAGCCAGGGTCCGCCGTGCCGGTAGGCCGCCTCGAAAGCGACGATGCTGAACGGGTTGGCCTGTTCCATGTGCACGGACTCGAACACCCGCTTCAGCGCCGCCCGCTGCGCAGCGTCGGGCACCACCAGCGCGGACAGCCCGAGGCCGGGGATGTTGAAGCTCTTGCTGGGTGCGATCGCAGTGATCACCGCATCGTCGGCGCCGGCGAGGGTCGCCAGCATCCGGTGGCGCTGGCCCGGGTAGACCAGGTCGGCGTGGATGTCGTCGGAGAGCACCAGCAACCGGTGCCGGCGCGCGATGGCCAGCAGCGCCTGCAGCTCGTCCTCGCGCCAGACGCGGCCGACCGGATTGTGCGGCGAGCACAGCAGCAGCACCTTCGCACCATCGCGCGCACATTGTTCGAGATGGGCGAGATCCATGCAGTACTCGCTGTCCTGCACGACCAGCGGATTCTCGATGACCCGCCGGCCGGTTTTCGCCACAGCGGTGAAGAACGGCGGATAGACCGGCGGCTGGACGATGATGCCCTCGCCCGGCGCGGCAAATGCCAGCGCCGCGGCATGCAGCGAGGGCACCACGCCGGGCGCCATCAGGATCCACTCGCGCTGGATGGCCCAGTTGTGGCGAACGCGGAACCAGTCGATCAGCGCGTCGTGCAGTGATTCCGGGAACAGGCTGTAGCCGTAGACCGGATGCCGGGCGCGTTCGGCCAGCGCCTCGGTCACCGCCGGCGGCGCGGCGAAGTCCATGTCCGCGACCCACAACGGGATGACGTCTGCGCTGCCGAACACCGCGCGGCGCGCATCGAACTTCACCGAGTTCGTCTGCTCGCGATCGATCTCGCGGTCGAAGTCGACACTCAAGTGCGCCGCTCCCAGATCGTCAGCTCGGAAAAACTGTGCTGGAACTTGCGGCGCGTTTCGCGGATCACGAACTCCACCGCCTGTGGTTCGCCCCGCAGGCGGAAATGCGGTTCGAGCAGGGCGCGCAGGCCATCGAAGGTGGTGAAGTTCTCGCCGTCCTTCTTGAAGCCGCCCAGCCACTGGTCGCGCGGCGTGTGTTCTTCCAGCCAGGTGCAGGGCGTGGCAACCACCAGCACGCCGCCGGCATTGATGCGCTCGTGGATCGCCGCGAGGAATTTCGCCGGGCTGTACAGCCGGTCCACCAGATTGGCGGCGAGCACGAGGTCGTAGCCGGTGAGTTGCGGCTTGAGGTTGCAGGCGTCGCCCTGGAAAAACTCCGCCTTGTGCGCCACGTCGGCCAAACCCAGCGATTCGAGGGTGACGGTCTTCCAGGAAACCAGCTCGCCTTCCTCGGCCAGCGTGTAGCGCAGCACGCCGTTCTTCGCCATCTCCACGCCCTGGCCGATGAAGCGGGCGGAGAAATCGACACCGGTAACCCGGTCGAAATGACGGGCGAGTTCGAAGCTGGCGCGTCCCGATGCGCAGCCAAGGTCCAGAGCCGACCTGGCCGGTTTGTCACCCATCGCGGCGATGGCGCGTTGCGCGAGCGTTCGCGGGAAGTTGGCGACGCCGAACCACTCGCTGCCGTAGTGGAACTCGGCGTACTCCGCCATCTGCCGGTCGCTTTCGTAATAGGCGTTCGGCGCGGCGACCGGTGCGGCCGAGGCGATGTAGCGGAAGCCGGCATGCTGGAAGAAGTGCCGACGGAACGCGTAGCGCGCGCTGCGCAGTGTTTCGTTGCCGCAGGAAACCCAGGAGCCGCCCTTGAACAGGTTGTGCCGGTTGTCAAAGGTCGGCGTAGTGAAGTCGTCGTACAGCGGATGCACCTCGAAGCCGTCGAACGGGTAGACCGGCGTTTCGGTCCACTGCCAGACGTTGCCGGTGACGTCGAAGAAATCGCCGTGGCGGAAACGGTTGACCGGGCAGGACGACGCGAAGTGGTCAAGATGCAGGTTCGCGGCCGCCGGTTCATCGGCCGGCACTTCCTGCACGCCGGAAAAATCGTAGAGGCGGTACCACTCGTCCTCGGTCGGCAGGCGGATCGGCAGGCCGGTGGCCTTTGCTTTCCACCGGCAGAACGCGCGCGCCTCGTGGCAGTTGACTTCGACCGGCCAGTCCCACGGCATCGGCACTACTTCCGTCATCAGTCGCAGTTGCCAGCCGTCGCGCTTCACCCAGAACGTTGGCTGCGTCGCGCCGGAAAAACGGCGCCACTTGAGGCCTTCCTCTTCCCAGAATGCATCCTGCGCGTAGCCGCCGTCCTCGACGAAGGCCAGGAACTCGCCGTTGCTCACCAGATGGCGACTGGCGCGGAAGCCGCTGACCTCTGTGTCGTGCGATCCGTATTCGTTGTCCCAGCCGTAGCGATCGGCATCGCGGGGTTTGCCCAGCGTCACGCGTCCGCCGGGCACGGCAACCAGTTCGTTTGCGGGCGCGTCGCCGCGCTCGCGGCAGGGCTGCCAGGCGGGATGCGCCCGGACGTATTCCAGCCGGTGCTGGCGGATCAGTACCGACGAGGTTTCCAGATGGATGCGCTCGTGTTCGATGCCCATCAGGATCGGCCACCAGGGGCTGTCCCAGCCAATGGGCAGCGTGAGCGGCAGCGTGTCGATCAGTTGCAGCACGGCGGCGCGCACCTGGTCGCGGTAGGCCTTCAGTTCGGCGACGGTCGGCCAGGCGTAGTGCGCTTCGTCGAGGTCGTCCCAGCTCATCTCGTCGACGCCGACTGCGCAAATCGATTCCAGCCGCGGATCGATGCGCGCCGGCAGCAGTTTCGCGAGCACCAGCTTGTTGACGAAGAATGTCGCCGTGTGACCGAAATAGAAAATCAGCGGGTGGCGCAGCGGGATCGGTTTCTCATACCAGGCGGCGTCACAAGCGAGCGTTTCGAACAGCGATTCGTAGCGGTCGAAGGTGCTGGTGAAGTACTGCGCGATTTCGGCGCGCTTCGCTTCTGCATGACTGCCGGAAAGCAGCGGAGAGCGTGGCAGGCGTGGTGCGTTGGCAGCGGGCCGTTGCATGTATCCCCCGGCATTCCCGGACGCGATCGGTGCGGTGGAGGGCGGCGGGCGGCCCGGCCCGGTGTCGTCGGGCTGCCGGCCGCGGATGAAGATCCGGTTACTGGCAGCCGGGCATCCCGGAAACCAGCACGGTCACCAGGTTGGTGCCCAGGCCCAGTTCGGTCTGGTAGGTCGGGAACTCGGCCTGCAAACCGCCTGATGCGGCAGTGGCCAGTTGCAGGCGGCGCGCGCAGTTGGATTCGGTGCGCAGGGCGCCGAGGCTGGTCATGATGTTGCCGGCGGAAGCGGCGCGGGCGCGCTGGCGCTCGGCCTCGGCGGGGTTGGATGCTGCCAGTTTCTGGGCACTCTCGCTGGCCTTGCCCTGCTGGATCATCAGCCAGGTCTGCAGGGCGAGGATGCTGCTCTGCGCGGCGAGGCCGGGCGTGGTGGACTGTGCGGCCTGGCCGTTGCTGCCGGCACCCTGCCCGGTCATCGCGCAGCCGGTGATCAGGCTGGCCGAGAGCATCAGGGTGGCGGCGATGAGTGCGCGGTTCATGTCGTGTCTCCGTAACAAGGATGTCTCGGCAGGCGCGCCGGACGGGGTGCAAAGGGTAACTCACCTGCACTGTCGACGCTGATGCCGGGTTCGCACGCTGCACCAGTCCGGCGTGCCGGGTGTATGCGTACTAGCCGAAAGCCCTCTGCTCAGCACGTCTATCCGTTGGTCGGGAGGGCAGCTCGGGACTACCGTGGCGGTCCTGTCCGAACTTGCAGCGAGCAACCGTCATGCTGAGCATGGTCTACGTGAGTTTTGCCACGGTTCCATTTTCCGATGCCGACCTGGATGCGCTGCTGGCGAAAAGCCGCGCCAACAACGTGCGCGACGGCATCAGCGGCATGCTGCTGTACTGCGGCGGCGAGGCGTACCAGTACCTGCTTGGCTTCCGCCAGATCGCTTCCTGATCCGCGTTTGCCGGACGGGATGTGCTGCCGCCCGGTAGCGTCAGTTGTTCGCCGGGGGTGCCGACAGGCTGCCGGTCGCCGCCATGATGGCCAGCGTCACGGCGCTGCCGGAGGACGCGAGCAGCATGTCCCAGTGCGCGTCCCAGACGTCGCCCTGCGTGCCCAGATAGGCTTCGCCCAGGTCGCCGCCGAACAGGAGCGCGGCGACCCACTCGATCAGTTCGTAGGCGAGCGAGTGCGACATCATGAATGTCAGCGGCACCAGCCAGCACCAGAGGCCGCGCAATCCGTGCACGTGGCGCTGCAGGATGCCAACCCAGATCGGCGTGGTGAGCAGGCCGTAGGCGAAATGCACCAGCCGGTCGTAGTGGTTGCGCTGCCAGCCGGCCAGCTCGTTGAAAGTGCTGCCGGTGAGTGACTGCCACCAGCGGTCGTAGGGCACCTCGGCGTAGGTGTAGTGCGAACCCAGCGAGTGCAGGCAGAAAAACAGGAACAGGCAGGCGTACGCGGCGTTGGTGGCCGGTGCGCGCCGGTGCTGCCAGATGATCAGCGGCACGAACAGGAACACCAGCACGTTTTCCAGCAGCCAGTCCGACGGATAGAGCGGCTCGATGGCGCACAGCACCCACACCGGGACGTAGAGCGCGAGCAGGACGGCGGGCCAGTGCCGGCACTGCGTCATGTGGCGGTACTGCCGTTGTCGATGATCGGTGGTACCTGACGCAGCCGTGCGCGCAGGGCGCGCGATTCGGCCGGCTGCGTTTGCGCGAGGAACGCGAGTTGCCCGGCGAGTTGCGCGTCGCTGACCGGCACGCCCTGCCACAGCGGTTGTTCGCCGCGTGCGCGGCGGTCGACGGCCGCGCGCAATTGCCGCCGCAGCGCGCGGGCCATGGTCGGCCGAACGTTCACCACCAGCCCGGTGACCATCTGCCGGCGCCCGCGGCGGAACAGGTTGGTCTTCTTCTCGTCGATGGTGTAGCCGAGTTTGCCGAGCAGCCGGCGCGCAAAACGCAGCAGCGTCGCCGCGTGCGTGCCGGAGAAGGTGATGTCGTCTGCGTAGCGTGTGTAGCGCACGTCGTGGCGGGCAGCGGCAACCGCGAGCGCATGGTCGACCGGGCGCAGCACCTGGTTGGCGATCGTCGGCGAGGTCGGCGCGCCGACCGGCAGCCCGCCGTGGTAGCTGCAGATGTCGGCGATGAACAGGCAGGCGCGGGTGGACAGCCCGCGTTCGCTCAGTTGCAGGCAGGTGCGGCGGATCAGCGGCACGCCGGTGCCGGGGAAGAAGTCGCGGATGTCCATGTTGGTGACCAGCGGCTGGCCGGCGTGCGGCGTGGCGTTGTCGACGATGGAGCGGCCGGTGACAAAACCGGTGGCCGCCGGATGCACCGGCAGCGTCGACAGCAACTGGTCGAGGATGGCGCGCTGAACGGATTTGAGCGCCGGCGCCGGCGCGGTGATCGTGCGGTCGCCGCCGCTGCGCTTGGGCACCGTCCAGGTGTGGTAGAGATCGTCGAAACGCCGGCCGCTGCTGTGTTCGTCGTAGGGTGGCCGGATGCGTCGGGCCAGGAAGTTGAGGTAGGCGCCCTGTTCGAGGCCGATCGCCAGCGCGACTTCCCGCGCGGCAGCCTGTCCCGGCGCGGTGGATGCCGCGGCGGGTTGCGCTCGGCCGTGCGCCGCCAGTTGAGAGCGCCCGACGTGTTTTTCCAGTTCGCGGGCAAAGGGCCGGTCGTGCATCGCGTGGTCGACGAGCACGTCCAGCGACCGGTGCGTGAACAGGTGCGAGCGGGCGGCGGGCACGGTCATCGCCAGTTCCCAGCCGAGCGCGTGGTCATCCGCGAGGCCGGCGAGCGTTTCCTCCAGCGCGGCCGGCAGCCGTTCATAACCGGCTATGCGCTGGAGGAACGCGCGCCAGCCGCGCGTGCGCCGCCGCTCCGGGCGTTGCAGGAAGTAATGCAGCACGCGCGAAGCTTCCGGCGAGTGCAGCAGGCTCTCGACTTCGTGGCCACGGAAGTCGCCCCAGGCGCAGGCAGCGGCGCGCCCGGGATCGGCCAGCGTCAGTTGCGCGAACAGGTGTTGTTCCCAGCGCGCGTGGTCACGCGCGCGCACCGCGCCGAGCAACGCCATCGCCAGCCGTTCGCCCTCGGGCGATGCCACGGTCAGTGCATGCGCGTCTGGGCCTTCGATATCGGCAAAGAAACGATGGCCGGCATGCTGGAAAGCCTCGTGCAGTTCGGCGAGCGCGGGCTGGCGCCGGCCGGTTGCGGCGCCGTGTTCCAGCCAGGCGGCGAGGTGCCGGAGCAGGACGGCGGGCGCCAGGTGTTGTTCGATGCCGCGGACGTGCGCCGCCAGCCGGCGCGCGGCATCGGCCTGCATGCCGGCGACGAAGCCCGGGTCGTCGCGCAGGGGTGCGGGGACTTCCGCCGGTTGCCAGTCGGCGAAGGCGATGACGGCAAAACGATGCAAGGCTTCGCCCAGCACGCCGCTCGCCGGGATGCCCGGCAGCGCGGCCAGTGCATGGCGCATGGCGTCCGGGGTTTGCGCGGCCGCGCAGGCCACCAGGCAGAGTTCCGGTTGCGCGGCGGCGCCGACCAGCCGGGCGCGCACGTCCGGTGCGCAGTCCAGCCGGCCGCTGCCGTCGGCCAGCGCCTCGACGATGCGGTTGCGCAGTGACGCGTGCTGGCGGGCGCCGAGTACCAGCGCGTCCAGGTCGACATGGTCGATGCTGCCGTCGGCGAGCCGGCCCAGCGCATGTTCGATGTAGAGCGGGTCGAAGGCCGGCGACGGCGGGCGGACCGCGGACTGTGCGGCGTCGTCCAGCAACTTGGCGGCAATGCCGGGCGCAAACAGGATGGCGCGGCGGGTGGTCGCCGGCAGCCGGCGGAACAGGGCGTGCGTGATCCGGGATTGGTGTGCGTCCTGCGCCAGCAACTGCCGTACGGTGCGCAGCAGCGGCCGGGGCGTGTCGCCGCCCAGACGCACGGTGAGGCGCACCAGTTGCGCGGCGATACGGGGATCACCGGCGGGCAGGCGTGCGCGCAGTTGCCGGTACATCAGCACCAGCGCACTGCGTGGTCTGTTCGGGACGAGATCCGGCAGCTGGGATGCGGACAGTCCGCCCTGCACCAGCAGCCGGGCGTGGCTGCGCATCGGTCGCGCGGCGCGCGTCAGCATCGCGCGGCGGCTCGCCGCCAGCTTCAGCGGTTGCCGGCGGATGTCCGCGAAGTATTCGCCGAGCAGCCACAGCAAGGGTCGTTCGGCCGGATCGCCCTCGGCGACCAGCGCGCCGACAAATGTCGATGGCGTGCGCCGCTGGCGGCGGGCGGCATCGACGACCAGTTCCGCGCAGGTCGCCAGGAACAGATCCAGCGCCTGCCGGCCGCGAACGACGCCGTCCGCTCGGGTCCAGTGCACGCGGCCGAGGATCGTGGCCAGGCGGGCCGGGCCGTGGCCGTGGGCCTGGAGAAAGCCGGTCGCGTTGTCCTTCTTTCTGGTTGCCACGACCCTGTTCCTTGAAAAGCGGTCCTTGAAAAGCGGTCCCTGGAATGCAGCCCCTGAAACAAGGCTGGCAGGGTGCGCGCGCCGACGGGCCGGTCACTGAAGAAACAGCAACGGAGACAAGCACTCGCGGCGCCGCCACCGCACCGGTGAGCCGCCGCCGGCGAGCGGCGAGACGGGGCGGTGGGGGACGGTGCTGCGGGCGCGGTCGAGTCCGCATGCCGCGGACTGCCATCCTGGCGAAACACCAGGTCGAACCTGAACCGGTGCCCGCCGGCGCGCACCGCCCGAGTATAGCCACGCGCTGCGGCATGACGGCCGGAATCGTTGCCCGCCGCCGGCGGCCACTTCATTGCCCCGCCGGAACCCTTCGGGGAGAATGTGCGCCCGCTTTGCCCACCCCCCAGGAGCCCGCCCGATGCCCGCGACGCCCAGCCGCCGTGACCTTGCCAATGCCATCCGTGCCCTGAGCATGGACGCGGTCCAGAAGGCGAAATCCGGCCACCCCGGCATGCCGATGGGCATGGCCGACATCGCCGAGGTGCTGTGGCGCGACTACCTCGCGCACAACCCGGCGAATCCGCACTGGGCCAATCGAGACCGGTTCGTACTGTCCAACGGGCACGGTTCGATGCTGCTGTATTCATTGCTGCATCTCACCGGGTACGACGTTTCCATCGATGACCTGAAAAATTTCCGCCAGCTGCACTCGAAAACGCCGGGCCACCCGGAATACGGCTACACGCCGGGCATCGAGACCACCACCGGCCCGTTGGGCCAGGGCATTGCCAACGCGGTTGGCATGGCGATTGCGGAGAAGACGCTGGCCGCGCAGTTCAACCGGGATGGCATCGACATCGTCGACCACCACACCTACGTGTTCGTCGGCGACGGCTGCCTGATGGAAGGCATCTCGCACGAGGTCTGCTCGCTGGCCGGCACGCTCGGCCTGGGCAAGCTGGTCGTGTTCTACGACGACAACGGCATCTCCATCGACGGCGAAGTGCACGGGTGGTTCACCGACGACACGCCGGCGCGTTTCCGCGCCTACGGCTGGCAGGTGATCCCGAACGTCGATGGGCACGACCCCGATGAACTGAAGACCGCGATCGACACCGCGCGCGCCAACAGGGATCAGCCGACACTGATCTGCTGCAAGACCATCATTGGTTTCGGTGCGCCGACCAAGGCGGGCAAGGAAGAGTGCCACGGCGCTCCGCTGGGCGACGAGGAGATCAGGGGCGCCCGCGAAAAACTTGGCTGGTCGCATGCGCCGTTCGAGATGCCGGAAAAAATCGCCACGGCCTGGAGCGCGCGTGAGGCCGGCGCCCGGCGCGAACTTGACTGGAACCGGTTGTTTGATCGCTATGCCGCGCAGCACCCGCAACTGGCGGCCGAGTTCCTGCGCCGCATGCGCCACGAACTGCCGGCCGACTGGCAGGAAAAATCGAACGCGTTCATCCGTGAGGTGGCCGCGAAGGGCGAGACCATCGCCACCCGCAAGGCGTCGCAGAACGCGCTCAACGGTTTCGGCCCGCTGTTGCCGGAACTGCTCGGTGGCTCGGCTGACCTCGCCGGCTCCAACCTGACGATCTGGAAGGGTGCCAGGGGTATCACCTGCGACGATGCGTCGGGCAATTACCTCTACCACGGCGTGCGCGAGTTCGGCATGACCGCCATCTGCAACGGCATCGCGCTGCACGGCGGCTTTATTCCGTACGGGGCGACCTTCCTGATCTTCATGGAATACGCGCGCAACGCCATGCGCATGGCCGCGCTGATGAAGCAGCGCAACATCCAGGTCTACACGCACGATTCCATCGGCCTGGGCGAAGACGGCCCGACCCACCAGCCGGTGGAGCAACTGGCCAACCTGCGCCTGACGCCGAACATGAGCGTGTGGCGCCCGGCCGATGCCGTGGAATCTGCAGTCGCGTGGAAGGCGGCGATCGAGCGGCGCACCGGCCCGACCGCGCTGGTCTTCTCGCGCCAGAACCTGCCGCACATCGCGCGCGATGAGGCGAAGCTGGCTGCCATCGCCCGCGGCGGCTACGCGGTGAATGACGTCGCGAATCCGCAGGCCATCCTCATCGCCACCGGTTCGGAAGTGGAGCTGGCAATGAATGCCGCGAAAATCCTCGACGAAAAAGGCCGTGCGGTGCGCGTGGTGTCGATGCCGTCCACCGACGTCTTCGACGCGCAGGACGCCGCCTATCGCGAGTCCGTGCTGCCGAATGCCGTTCGCGCGCGCGTCGCCGTCGAGGCGGGCATGAAGGAATACTGGCGTCGCTACGTCGGCCTCGACGGCGCGATCATCGGCATGGAAAGTTTCGGCGAGTCGGCACCGGCTGCGCAGTTGTACCAGCAGTTCGGCATCACGACGGACGCGGTTGTCGCGGCCGTTGAGAGCCTGATCAAGTAACGCCCCGATGACCCTGCGCGTCGCCATCAACGGTTACGGACGCATCGGGCGCAATTTCCTGCGCGCCGTGGTGGCGCGCAACGCGCCGGGCATCGAGATCGTTGCCATCAATGATCTCGGTAACCACGAGGCGGTAGCCCACCTGACGCGTTTCGATTCCACGCATGGCTCGTTGGCGGAAGACGTGTCGCTTGCCGGCAACATGCTGGTGGTCGGCGACCGGGTGATCCGCGTGCTGTCGATTGCCGACCCGGCCGATTGCCCCTGGCGCGAGATCGGCGTCGACCTGGTGATCGAGAGCACCGGCGTGTTCCGGGCGCGTGCCGATGCGGCGCGGCACCGGCTGGCCGGCGCGAAGCGGGTGGTGATTGCCGCCGTCGCATTCGACGACGTCGATGCCGTGCTGGTGCCGGCGGTACCGCCGGCGACGGCAGCGCTGCCGGCAACGGCCGAGGTGCTCTCGGCCGCCTCCTGCACCACGCACTGTCTGGCGCCGGTGCTGACGCTGCTCAACGATGCCTTTGGCGTCGAGCGCGTGTTGATGACCGAGATCCATGCCTATACCTCGGACCAGCAACTGCTGGACCACGTGCACCGCGACCTGCGCCGTGCACGCGCCGCCGCCAGCAACATCATCCCGACCACGTCGAGCAGCATCGCCGCGATCCAGAAAGTACTGCCCTGGCTGGCCGGCCGCATCACCGGCTACTCGGTGCGGGTGCCGACGCAGAATGTCGCGCTGGTCGACCTGTCGGTGGAGTTGTCACGGCCGCCGACGGCGCAGGCGATCAACGCGCTGTTCCGCGACGCCGCGCGCGGCGACTGGCGGGGCATCGTCGGCTACAACGATCTGCCGCTGGTGAGTGGCGATTTCAACCACCGTGGCGAGTCGGCGATTTTCGACGCCACTGAAACCCATTTCCTCGGCAACTTCGCCAAGTTGATGATCTGGTATGACAACGAGTGGGGTTACGCGAACCGCCTCGTTGACTTGTGCGAAGCGTTGCGAGGCGGCTGATGCCTTCTGTAGTGAGCCGGCCATGCCGGCGACAGGCACCCTCAAAACCGTGACACGGAGAACCCAATGACCGTCCTCAAGATGTCCGACCTCGATCTTGCCGGCAAGCGCGTGCTGATCCGCGAGGATCTCAACGTGCCGGTGAAGAACGGCAAGGTCGCCTCCGACGCCCGCATCGTGGCCTCGCTGCCCACCATTCGCCTGGCGCTGGAAAAGGGCGCCGCCGTGATGGTGATGTCACACCTGGGTCGCCCGACAGAAGGCGAGTTCAGTGAGGAGAACTCGATGAAGCCGGTCGCTGAATACCTGGAGCAGGCGCTCGGTCGCAAGGTGCCGTTGCTGAAGGACTACCTCGGCGGTGTCGAGGTGAAGCCCGGCGAGCTCGTGCTGTTCGAGAACGTGCGCTTCAACAAGGGTGAGAAAAAGAACAAGGACGAGCTCGCGCAGCAGTACGCTGCGCTGTGCGACGTGTTCGTGATGGATGCCTTCGGCACCGCGCACCGCGCCGAGGGTTCCACGCACGGTGTGGCGAAGTTCGCGAAGGTGGCCTGCGCCGGCCCGTTGCTCGCCGCCGAGCTCGACGCGCTGGGCAAGGCGCTGAAAACACCGGCGCGGCCGATGGCGGCCATCGTCGCCGGCTCCAAGGTGTCCACCAAGCTCGACGTGCTCACCTCCCTGACCGGCATCTGCGACCAGCTGATCGTCGGTGGCGGCATTGCCAATACCTTCCTGGCTGCAGCCGGCGTGAACGTCGGCAGGTCGCTGTGCGAACACGATCTCGTCGACACCGCGAGGCAGATTGCCGCGAAAGTGAAGGTGCCGCTGCCGGTGGATGTGGTCGTTGCGAAACTGCCGGAAGGGGATGACTTCATGGCGCGTGTGGCGGCATCGACGGCGGTAGTGAAGAACGTCAACGACATTGCCGACGACGAGATGATCCTCGACGTGGGGCCGGAGACGGCGCAGCAGTTCGCCGGCCTGCTCAAGTCCAGCAAGACCATCCTGTGGAACGGCCCGGTCGGCGTGTTCGAGGTCGACCGGTACGGCAACGGCACGAAGGTGTTGTCCGAGGCGATCGCCGCGTCGGACGCCTTCTCGATCGCCGGCGGCGGCGACACGCTCGCCGCCATCGACAAGTACGGCGTCGCCGACCGCATCGGCTACATCTCGACCGGCGGCGGCGCGTTCCTGGAATTCGTGGAAGGCAAGGTGCTGCCGGCGGTGGAAGTGCTGCAGCAGCGTGCGAACGGTTGATCGTGGGTCCGGCGCCAGCCGGGCTCGTTTGCAGGTGTCCGGCTGAAGCCGGACCTACAGGGAATCGGCGGAGGAATAAACATGGCACTGATCACATTGCGTCAACTGCTCGACCACGCCGCCGAGAACGGCTACGGCGTACCGGCGTTCAACGTCAACAACCTGGAGCAGATGCGCGCAATCATGGAGGCGGCACGCCAGTGCGATGCGCCGGTGATCGTGCAGGCCTCGGCCGGCGCGCGCAAATACGCCGGCGCGCCGTTCCTGCGCCATATGATCCTTGCCGCGATCGAGGAGTTCCCGGAAATCCCGGTGTGCATGCACCAGGATCACGGCACCTCGCCGGCGATCTGCCAGCGCTCGATCCAGCTCGGCTTTTCCTCGGTGATGATGGACGGCTCGCTCGGCGAGGACGGCAAGACGCCGACCGATTACGAGTACAACGCCCGCGTGACGAAAACCGTCGTTGATTTCGCGCATGCCTGCGGCGTGTCGGTGGAAGGCGAGATCGGCTGCCTCGGCTCGCTGGAAACCGGGCAGGCCGGTGAGGAAGATGGGGTTGGCGCCGAGGGTACGCTCGACCACTCGCAGTTGCTCACTGATCCGGAAGAAGCCGCTCGCTTCGTCAAGGACACCGGCGTCGACGCGCTGGCGATCGCCATCGGCACCAGCCACGGCGCCTACAAGTTCACCCGCCCGCCGACCGGCGACATCCTGGCCATCGAGCGCGTCAAGGAAATCAACAAGCGCATCCCCAACACGCATCTGGTCATGCACGGCTCGTCCTCGGTGCCGCAGGACTGGCTGAAAGTGATCAACGAATTCGGTGGCGATATCAAGGAAACCTATGGCGTGCCGGTCGAGCAGATCGTCGAGGCGATCAAGCACGGCGTGCGCAAGGTGAACATCGACACCGACCTTCGCCTCGCTTCCACCGGTGCGATCCGCCGCTATCTGGCGAAGCATCCGGCGGAGTTCGATCCGCGCAAGTACCTCAAGGAAACCATCAGCGCGATGAGCGACATCTGCGTGCAGCGCTATGAGGCTTTCGGCACTGCGGGACAGGCATCGAAGATCAGGGTCGTGTCGCTGGAGAAGATGACTGATCGCTACGCGAAGGGCGAGTTGGCGCAGAAGGTCAACTGAAGTGTCCTGGTGATTTGGCGGCGAATCCGGGCGCCAGATGTGGCCGCCCGGGGAGAACGCCAGAGGTGTGTCAAAGCAGCGTGATTCGCCCGGCGCTGCCTTCGATGCGGATACGATCACCGTTATTCAGGCGAGCCATGACACCGCGTACGCCCATGACGGCGGGCTTGCCCATTTCCCGGGCAGTGACGGCGCCGTGTGACAGTGGGCCGCCGCTTTCGGTGACCACGGCGCTGGCGCCGTAGAACAGCGGCGTCCAGGCCGGGTTGGTGGTGCGTGCGACCAGCACGGCCCCGGACGGGAAGCCGGCGAAGTCCTCCGGGCCGTGTACGAGATACACCGTGCCCTCCGCACTGCCGGGGCTGCCGGCGAGTCCGGTCATGACATTGGTGTTTTCGGCATCCTCGACACTCGGTTCGTCTTCGTCGAGGCTCCACGCCGGCGTGCGTCGCCTTGCGTCGCGATAGATCGCCTTGGCGCGCAGCACTTCCTCACGCAGTGCCGGCCAGCGTGCTGCGTCCGGTTCATTGATCGCATCATTCAGCGAATTGTACGAAGCGAAGAACACGTCCATAGGTTCGTCGACCACGCCGAGTTTCACGAGATGCTCGCCCAGTGCGCGAAGTCCCTTGCGGAACGGCAAGGTGAGGCGCGTCGTCTGGTAATGCTCAAGGTCATCGAGACTGGTATAGGCGCGTGCCAGGCGCACGATCTCGCTGAACAGGAAACGCAGGTCCTCCGGTACGCGGGCGCCAAGTGAGTAAAGGGTTTGTTCTGCGACGTGCCGTAGTTCGAGTTCCTTCTGCTGGGGAGTTTCGCTGACCGGCTGTGCCACCATGAGCCGCAGGGTATCGATAACCACTTCAGGTGCGTCCAGCCATGTCGCCACATAAGGGTCGAACTCGATTTCGCGGTGGCCATGGTCGCGCAGGAAACGCCGGAAACGCTGCGCGAGCCCGGGCCACTGCGGTAGCACATCGGCCAGGATGCGTGTTGCCTGCTGGTCACGGAACGCGGCAGCCAGTGCCGGCGTACCACGGATTTCCACGGCCATGTCGTATAGCTCGCGGTTGATGACGCCGGTCTTGGTCTCGGTCCATGCCAGCAGTCGATCGAACAGCACGCTGGCCTGCTCAGGACCGGCCAGCAGCGTGAGCAGGTCGTGCAGTAGCCGGTAAAGGGTACGTTGGGTGAGCGAGATGGCGATGTTGGGCAGGAAGTAGTCGGCACCCAGGTCGCGCACGTCGAGTACATAGCGCCAGTTCTCGCGCAGTGTCATGACGGACAGATCCATGGACATCAGCTCGCCAATGCGAATCAGGTAGTGATCGAGATCCCTTGACCAGCGCAGCGGCAGTTCCTGTACCCAGGCGAAGCGGTCGCGCAGTACGGGCAATGCGCCGCGCAGATCTTCCAGTGAGCGGATCGCTACCGGACTGAAATTGCCATACAGCGCCACTGCATTCTGGTTTCCATAAATGAAACTGTCGTGCATTGCGAACCATTTTCCCTGAAACGGCGGCAGGCCCATCAGCGAAAACGAATGGTTCAGCGACTGGTGAAACCCTGCCTCCACCAGGTCCCACGCCAGTGGTGAGATCGGGTTGGGGAATCGTTCGGCCGATTCATCGCGCGTCCAGCGCGGTGCGATCGACGTGATCGGCCGTGACTGCAAAAGGTAAAGGTGGCCGCTGGCGATGGCCCACTCGGTGTCCTGAGGGAATCCATAGAACGTCTCGGCCCGTACCGCAAGCGTGGCAATATCGGAAACTTCCTGTGGCGAAAGCGCCGGCGCTATGGCTTCATCGCCGGACAGCACGACGTGCATCGTACCCTGGTCGGCGGTCGCGATAATTTTTTCCGTCTTCTCGGCAATAGCCTGCGAAACAACTGCGGTGCCATCGCGGCTGGCGACGTAATGATCGACTTCTGCCTCGCCACCGACCACTGATTCGCCGAGCCCGTAGTTGGCGTCGATGCTCACGTGATCGAGAAGGCCGAGTACCGGGTCTACGGAAAAGGCAACGCCGGCCTTGTCAGCCATCACCATGCATTGAACGACTACCGCCATATCGGCACCGGCGATGGTAAATCCTGCATGGTGACGGTAGGCGAGCGCCCGTGGCGCAAACAACGATAGCCAGCAATCGCGCAGGCGGCGCACGACCTCTTCGGCGCCATGGCAGTTCAGGTAGGTATCGTGCTGTCCGGCGAAAGCGGCACTCGCGGAATCCTCTGCGGTTGCCGAAGAACGTACCGAGAATCGCTGTGCGCTATCGAACGCGCCAAGCGCGACCTGCAGTTCCCGCTCGACGGCTGCGGGTACCGGGAGCAGCCGAAGTTCCTCGACCAGTGCGTTGGCCTGTGTTTCGAGCAGCGCCGGGTTTTGCCAGGAAAATTGTTCGGCACGTGCCAGCGTGGTTCGGTGTTCTTCGACAAAGGCGCGGTAAGCCGTGGCGGTGACGGTGAAACCCGGCGGTACCGGGAAGCCGGCCTGGAACAACTTCGAAAGGCTGGCACCCTTGCCGCCGGTGAGGTCAACCCGGATGGCATCCGGTGCGGTGAACGACAGGATCAGTGTCATGGGGATTCCCTTCCTTCCGGATGATTTTCAAGAAAACGGGAGATTGCCAGCGCGAAAAGCGCGAGCCCGAAGCCAGCGATAATATCGACGAGATAATGGTAGCGAAGGTAAATCGTCGAGAAGCATAGCAACAGCACCTGCGGCAGCATGATCCAGCCGGCCCGGCGGGTGTGACGCAGCAGGTAGCCGAGAACGTAGGTGGATACCGCCACGTGCAGGCTGGGGAACACATCGACATGATTGCTGCCGCTCACCACCATGTCGTGGTTGAGATTGGCCAGAATTGTGCCGTCCAGCGACAGCTCGAAGCGTTCCGGGAATGCGAGGTGAGGGCCTTCGGCCGGGACCAGCAGATAACCGAGAAAGCCGACCCCGTACACGGTGAAAAGGCCGCCGAAGAATGCCCGCAGGTGCTCGCGATACATCGTCAGTGGCAGCACGAGCGCACATAGCAGCATGAACATGAAGAACATGTAAGCGCCAGACAACAGGTCGGTCAGCCAGGGCTGCGTGAGCGGCTCGACGAAGTGGCTGGCGTTGTCACCAAGCAGCCACAGGTCTGCGTTGTACAGCGCGACATCGAAGCGATCCGTGCGCAGCAATGGCACGGCCACGCCCAGCGCCGGATAGATCACGTTCATGCCCGCCGCGTAGTAGGCCCAGGCAGTGACGTGCACGCCGCCGGCGAAAGGTCGTCGCAGCGCATATGACGACAATGCCTGTGCGGCCAGCATCGCCAGCATTGCCCAGCCTGACCAGTGTTCCGGGTGTGTCGCCAGCAGCCAGCCTGCGAGTACGGTGAGCATCAATCCCCAGGCCACCTCGTGTGGCCAGGGCCGATCAGCGGGTAGTTGCACGCAATTCCTCCCTGAAACGCATCATCGCCATGGTTGCCTCCGGGTGCAGTAGTTGATTGAAAAGTCCGGCGGACAGGCGGCGGCAAGTCGACCAGTGTCGAATGCCGGTCAGTGAAACGACCGTGGCAACCAGTGCCATGCCGGCATGCCCGGATGCCGTCAGTCCCGGGAACAAAACCAATTGCCAGCAAACAAATACCGCAAAGGAAACCAGGCCGCGCCACATCGCGACCACGTTGCGGGCATCGGGCAGGTGTCGCGCGGCCCAGCGTCCGGCGATAAGTGCCGGCAAGTTGATCAAGGCGGCAATTCCTTCCAGTGGTAGCAGTATCGACAGGCTGGCCATTGTCGGCAGCAGGGGTGTGTCCGGCAGTGCCGGTATGCCATCGACGTGCCGCAGGTCGCGCGCCTTCGTCAGCACCTCATCGGCGCGCATGTCGAGGTCTGGCGGAATCCCGCCGGCAAAGTGGCGTAGCAGTCGCATGCGGTCGGCGGCACTTCCGTTGCCGGCCAATGTCGCGAGGGCTTCGATGCGTGCGAGCACTTCCGGCGACGGCGCATTGATACCCACGTTGTCGAGCGCGGCAGCGATGCGCGCCATCACGTCGGCATGCTGCAGGGCCGAGCCGGCAGCGAATACCTCGGCATCACCGACCCACACGTCGACGTCGCATTGCCAGGCTACCGGATCACGGTAATGCAGCCCGACCGGGACGACATGAACCGTGATGCCCGCCTGTACGGCGTCCAACACCAGATTGCCAATGCCGGGTCGTAGCGGCAGGCGCTGTGGGCCAAGATCGCTGGTGCCCTCCGGAAACATCAGCAAACGGCCACCATCGGCAAGATGATTGCGTGCAGCACTGAATGCCTCTTCGTTGGAAACGCGTGCGCCATCCTTCTCGCGATCCTTGGCGCGGACGAATTCAATGCCATTGACCAGGAATCGTGCGACCGGATTCCGCCGCCACTGGGAAGACAGGGTGGGCAGCGCGGCCGGGTCGAGTGCCGTACACGGCAGCCAGTCGACGGCACCGTTGCGATGCAGTACCGCGTAGACGATGGCACCGTGTCCGGGCAGCCGCTCCTTGCCCGCGATGCGTACGCGGTACAGTGTGAACAGACGCAGCGCCCGGTAGAAATGGCCATGCCATCCGTTGGCGGTTTTCCTCATGGCGGTGGCTCAGCGTCGTAATCCGCGCAACTTCGCCACTTGCGCGGACAGGTTCTCGAGGCTGACGTGCTCCGGTGCTATTGGATCCCCGATGCGCAGCACGACGCGGCGCAGGACTCCGCGCAAGGATCTCATGGCTTCGTCTTCTTCCCCGGCTGCCGGCTTTGCTCCTTTGCTGCGCGAAAACGTGCTGCCCCAGAGCCCGCCCAACCCGCAGGGGATCACCGGCACCGGCCGTTGCTCCAGGATCTTCAGCACGCCGCCCTTGAATTCGGCGATCTCGCCATCGGAAGTGAGCGCGCCCTCCGGGAATACGCATACCAGATTGCCGGCATCGAGCTCGGCATTGATGCGTCGGAACGCCTCTTCCAGCAGCGCCGGGTCCTCGTTCTTGCCGGCGATCGGGATCGCCTTCACGGTGCGGAAGAACTGTTTAAGCACCGGCACCTGGAAAATCTTGTAGTACATGACGAAGCGAACCGGCCGCCAGAACGCGCTGCCGAGCACCAGCGCGTCGACATAGCTGACATGGTTGCACACCACCAGCGCCGGCCCTTCGCGAGGGATACGCTCGTCGCCGACGATGCGCAGCCGGTACACCAGGTTCAGCACGATCCACACCACGAAGCGCACCAGGAATTCGGGTACCAGCGTGTAGATGTAGATGGCGACCAGTGCATTGGCCAGTGCGCAGATCCAAAGCAGGGTGACGATGTCCATGCCGGCCTGGAAGGCGAGTGCGGCGGCGACCGAGGCGATCACCATCGCCAGGGCATTGAGGGCATTGTTCGCCGCCTGCACGCGCGACACATGACTCTTCTCCGTGCGCGACTGGATCAGCGCATAAAGCGGCACGATGTAAAAGCCGCCGAACAGACCGACGGTGGCCAGTGCGGCAGCCACCGGCCAGTGCGTTTGGGCGAATGCCAGCCAGCCGATGCCCGCCTGCGGTGCATCCGGCGTTGTTCCCCACAGCCACAGCAGCGCGACGGTCAGGCCGATGGAGCCCAGCGGCACCAGCCCGATTTCCACCGTATGCCGTGACAGCCGGTCGCAGAGCAGCGAGCCGGTACCGACACCGACGGAAAACACCGCCAGCAACAGCGTGACCACGCTCTCATCGCCGCCAAGGACGTCGCGGGTGTAGGCGGGCAGCGCCGAAAGCACCACCGCACCCAGTGCCCAGAACCAACTGACGCCGATCAGTGAACGGAATACCGTCGGGTTGCCCGCTGCATAGCGGAAAATCCGCCAGGTCGTGGTGGCGGGATTCCAGTCGATCGCAAGCGACGGATCGGCCGGCGCCTGCTTCGGAATGAAAAAACTGGACACGGTGCCCAGCACGGCCAACGCCAGCAGGGCAGCGATCAGCGGTGTCGGCGAAGCCTGGGCAGCGAGCAACCCGGCAAACAGCGTGCCGAGCAGGATGGCAAGGAATGTGCCGGTTTCGAGCAGCGCGTTGCCGCTGGTGAGTTCACGTTCGCCCAGCACCTGCGGCAGCAGGCCGTACTTGGCCGGCCCGAAAAATGCCGATTGCGCGCCGGCAAGGAACAGCGCGGCCAGCAGCAGCGGCAGGCTCTTCAGCGCGAAGCCGGCGCCGGCCAGCACCATGATGAAGATCTCGGCGATCTTCACCACGCGCATCAGTGCCGCCTTGTCGAACTTGTCGGCAAATTGCCCGGCCATCGCCGAGAACAACAGGAAGGGCAGGATGAACAGGCCGCCAGCGAGCTGCGCGATGACCTTCGGGTCCATGCTGCTGTACTCGGCGGTGCGGTAGGTGGCGATGATCACCAGCGCGTTCTTGAACACGTTGTCGTTGAGTGCGCCCAGTGCCTGGGTCAGGAAGAACGGCCCGTAGCGGCGTTCACCGAGCAGCGAGAATTGCGAGGCCATCGTGGCTCCTGTCATCCGGGAGGGGCGCCGCGCGGAAACCGCGGTCGCGCCGGCGATATTACCCGACGTGTAAGATGCTGCAGTCGTTGCCGTCGAGTCCGCGCCATGTCCTTTGATCCTGTCACTGCCCGTGCCGCGCTGCCCGTCCTCGACTGGCGGGCGCCGGCGGCGCCTGCGGGCGAACTGCTGGCCTATGCGCGCCATTACCGGCTGGATGCGCTGGCCGGCCCGGGGGTCTGCCACGGGATGAGCCGCATCGAGGCCGCCGGCTACCGCATCGCCGTGCAGTGCTGGCGGCATGACGACGGCGCGCGCGGCACGGTACTGGTGCTGCACGGCTACTACGATCATGTCGGCATTTTCGACCATGTGATTGCGCACCTGCTGGCGCTGGGCTTCGACGTGGTCGCGTTCGACCTGCCGGAGCATGGCCTGTCGTCCGGTGCGCCGGCGGTGATCGACGATTTCGCCACCTACCAGTTGGTGCTGAAGGCG